>DASYAN010000031.1:0-12383 GCA_036501345.1 Ktedonobacteraceae bacterium | reverse complement strand
TCTTGCCGAAGCCAGCGGGAGCCGAGACCAGCGTGAAGGGACGTTTCAAGCTCTCCCCGAGCAAGGCGCTCAGATGAGGGCGGGAGATCAGCGTTCCCGGTGCAACGGGCATATAGAATTTGGTGGCCACAAGCTGGTTCTGCAGGAGTGATGCTGTGTTCATGGCCACCTCATCTGCTTGCAAGGAGTCTCTGTGTTCAGCAACATGTGTATTCTTGCTCCCTCCCGCATTGCCTCATGAGAAAATCTTACCCAGGTAGATGCTGTCACTTGAAGCATCACCAGCCCTATGGGTATCGTTTTTGCCACTAGGAATGTCCCTCTTTTCTCATCTGTCGTAAAACAGGTGGTGGGTAACATTACTGGTGAAGCAAGTACCTTGCAAAGGAGAGCTTTCGTGAGTCAATTCGTTGGCAAAAACAATCGTCATTACACATCTCTGTTTCTGCCTTGTGATCGATCGCTGCTCTGCCGCTGCCTACTGCTTCATTATTGTACCAAAGGAAGCAAGCTTATCTGTCTGTTAGAAGCAGGAGCATGGAGGGAGCATCCAATCTGCAGACCCTATGACCACTGGCTTTTGATCCTAGACACATCTTCACAGCAAGGTCCCCAAAAGTGGGTATGACCGTCCGTTGAATATGCTATTATTAGAGAAGCGCACCACTACCAGCTGATTAAAGAGGAAAGAGGTATGGATTATGGCAGACCCGAAAGAAGGTATCGTTGAGCAAGTAGTAATTCTAGACCGGGCTATCTCAAGAAAATGGAACAAGTTTACCTGGAGCGGCCTTGCGCTGATCGGCATTGGACTAGTTGTAATCGTTTTCGGTGCTCTCTTGCGGATGGGCGCATACTCTCCTGAAGGACTGGTGATTGGCCTCGGGGCTATTGTGATTCTCATAGGCATCGTCCGCCTGCTGATTGGTTTGATTAATCCTCTAGCTCCTAGCGACCTGCGTCATATTGCTACACCAGAAGAGCCAACAAATAAAGATATTCTCGAAGCGACAATGGAAGCTGGAGAATAAGATAGCGCTTTCTTCTGTCTGTGGGAAGCAATTGTAGGTTCGCTTCCCCTGGTCTTCCTTTTTTCTGTCCCACAAGACTCACATTATTTCTACTCCTCGTCCTTTTAGAGAAGGACAATAAGAGATTAACATAGGCATATTTAAGAATATACATATTACCAGGAATAGGAAATTTTATTCACTGGCAACCTCCATAATTTGGTTTTCAGGTTAAAAAGTGTATCCTGTAAGTAGTTGCAACGGCTAATACGAAAAGACACTTCCGATTGCAATCTGTAATTATGGATTCTACTATTTTTCATGCAATGAAGAATTTGCAAATGGATATAGGAGGTTATCTTTTGCAGCACTTACTCGACGAGCCCTTTACCCAACGGGAGAAACTAGAAACCTCTCATCGAGAGAATCTAGCTGTACATTTCTCACTTGATTTGGTGATCTGTCTAATAATCAGTTGTGCTGCCCTATGCTTCAATCTTTACCGTCTCGGAGCACCAAATATATGGTTTGATGAGGCTCTTTCAATCGAGCGAGCTCGTCAATCTCTGCCAGTGCTGTGGAAGATCATCTTCACTACACAGGAAAATATGGCTCTTTACTACCTGATACTTCACTACTGGTTTAGCCTTACCAGCCTGTTTGGATGGTTACCGACAGAGTTTGTGGTACGTTTTCCCTCGGCAATCTTTGCGACCCTGAGTGCGGTTGTGATCTACCTCTTCGGTAAACGTTTCATGGGCCGGATAGTTGGCTTGGTTAGTGCAGGCCTCTATGTGATCAATGCACTCCAATTAACATATGCGCAGCAGACGCGGTCATATAGTTTGCAACTTTTGCTGGTATGCTGCAGCTGGTATGCTCTACTTGCGGCCCTGACAGCCAAAGAGCAGAAACGCTGGTGGGTTTGCTATGCCATAGTAACGGCTCTCGCTATATACACTCAACTGTTTAGCGTGTTCATTATCTTGGCTCAGATCATTACGTACTGTTGTCTGGCAGTCCTCTCTACCTCATGTAAGAAATATATTAGACATAGATATCTGCCTTTCATTGTAAGTCTCGTTAGCATTCTGATAGTGACCCTGCCGCTCCTAGTAGCATCCCGGCATGCAGATAGGACGAACTGGCTGCCCGCGCCACAATTGAGCGATATTATACACTTTCTTACCTCTCTTGCTGGCGAGAACAAGGTCTATTTATTGGTAGTAGGACTAGCATGCGCATTGAGTGTCCTGAGTATATTTTTCAACAGGATCAATAGAGACAAGTTACTGGTCACATTAGCCATGCTGTGCTGGTTTGTTATACCACTAGTAGTAAGTTATGCAGTCTCGCTAGAATCAATACGTCTCTTTTCAACGCGCTACCTTGTCATTATTGTTCCCCCTGTACTCTATCTTGCAGCTCTGGGCATTGAGACAGTCTCTCAACGGCATATACGTAGCAGCTTGGTCGCAGTGCTTCTTGTGATGGCAACCTTCTCTGTACCTTTCTATTATCAGAACGCCCAGGTGGAGGATTGGAAGCAAGCTACGTTCTGGTTGCAAAGTCACTCTCAGATACATGATGGTATAACGTGTTACAATAATGCACAGGGTTGTCAGTTGGATATTGAATACTATCTGCGAGCTTATCCGCAGAATGGTGTAGTGTTCCCGGCGGACTCTCCTGGTAGTTTTCCCTGGGTCAGTTATGATCTAACCAATCAGATCGAGACGGACCCAGCACTGGCAGTTAATCCGACCGCACTGGCGGCCTATGGTAAGCAACACCCACGCATCTTCTTTGTGATTGCTCGCCTTTCTGGTCAGGATAGCGCCGTACGTGCAGCAAAAGCCCAGAACTGGCTCGATGGCCACTATCGCCTAGTGGATCAGATCGTTACACGCACGGTGAGGATTCGCCTCTATCAGACGACCCCATCAGCACAATAACCGCTTGCCTAGGATATGAAACATCTATATCCTTTTGGCAAGTCTTCTTTAGGGACCAGTGTACCCGAGGGGCCAAATTTAGGAAATAACTCCTTCATAAGAAACAAGAAGGACAACTACGGAACAAAAAAGGACAATTTCAATGGGTGATGGGGCAAGTGAATAGGAATTTTTTCTACATATTTTTGGTACGGAGCTGAATTCACACCTAAAGGCATTGCGTCTTGCACAAATTGCTGGTATAATCTGCAACGTTGGAGAAATTCGGAACCTTCGTGCAGGTCTGCAAACCCCAAGTGACTATCAGACCATCAAAAATCTAGAAATACGAGGTAGTTTTATGGCGACGAATTGTGACTTCGGGCGTTCTTCCTTGCTGAGTGAGCAGTACCAGCGTGAGATGGAAACCATAGCTGTTGCCCTTCAAGAGGAGAGTCAGGACGAACGTGAAGAGCGTCTCAGTCTCGTTGCTCACGCTTGGCCCTTGACAACAACTTGTTTTCAGTCACAGTTGGAAACAAATGATAGCCCGGCTTTCCTTCCTGTTCTTCGTTCGTCAGTAGTTCGTTAGTATCGTTAGGTAGATGTGTACTTTTAGCCATGCCCCACCCACCTGAACTCGTGCCGGATGCACTGACTTATCAAACACCCGTGCAATTTGGCATGGTATATTGGGTGAATTTTGGATATCCATCCTTACCACCAGGTATTGAGGAAAAACGTATCCTGGACTGGCACCCTGCGCTCGTCGTTTCCGGCGATCCGTTCTGTCGTCATGCAGGTGCTGTCAACGTGGTGGCTTTGACATCCTACCGAGGTAAACTTCGCCCCTATCACCATCTTCTTTTGAAACGTGATTATCCCTTGTTAGACACTGACAGCTTGGTAAAAACCGAGCTGATGTATCCTGTGCTACGCAGTCTGCTGGCGGATCAATACGTCATCTGTCGCTTGAATGATATTGATCTGCGTTCTATTGTGGGTAAAGTGGCTAATAGTCTGGGAATTACGATGTTTTATTCACTCCATTAAATGATTATGGGGAGCCGACTCACAGACGCAATGATGATTTTCGACAATTTATGCCGATGCCCGCAAACCCCACCCTACCCCAACGGGCGCAATAAATTGGGCCCCTACACTCGGGCAACGAATTGCCGGATGAAAAAGGCAAACATCATAAGCGGGTGCAGGGCGCTAGCGATGCCCTGTTTGCCAAGATTGGAGCTACACAATGTTTGATACCACTCAGTTACGCCTGTTGCCTTCTGTTAATGAATTGCTCCAAACTCCTGCTGGTCAACAACTTATAGCCCATTTTTCTCATGCTCGGACGGTACGAGCAATCCGCGCAAGTCTTGCCCAAGCACGCATCGCTATTCGTACAGGCGCACGTTGTGCCTCACATACAGAGTTGCTTGCAGTAGCAGAATCACAGCTTCAGTCTGAGCAGCAGCTTCATTTGCGTTCAGTGATCAATGCAACTGGTGTGATTATTAATACCAATCTGGGCCGAGCACCGCTTAGCCGGGAGGCATTACAGTCAGTAGAGGAAGTGGCACACGGGTATGCCAATCTAGAATATGATCTGGAAGCAGGAGAACGTGGTTCGCGCTATACGCACATCATGGCACTGATAAGCGAGTTGACGGGAGCGGAGGCGGCACTGGTAGTCAATAATAATGCGGCAGCGGTGCTGCTAGCTCTGAGTACCCTGGCACAGGGACGCGAGGTGATCATTTCACGCGGACAGCTGGTGGAGATTGGTGGTGGTTTTCGTGTTCCCGATGTCATGCGCCAGAGCGGTTGTCAGCTAGTCGAGGTCGGAACAACCAATCGGACACGGATCAAAGACTATGCGATGGCATTGACCGAGCGTACAGCACTACTATTGGCGGTCCATCCTAGCAATTTTCGCATTACAGGCTTTACTGAGTCCACAGCGGTAAGCGAGTTGGTACAATTGGCACATCAAAACAATCTGCTGGTGATGGAAGATCTGGGAAGTGGCTGCCTATTGAGATGTGAGGATTACGGTCTGGCGCATGAGCCACGGCCACAGGAAAGTCTCGCAGCTGGAGCTGACCTGGTATGTTTCTCTGGTGATAAGTTATTAGGTGGGCCACAAGCTGGTATCCTGGTTGGCAAGCAGCAGGTAATAGCTCAGCTTGCGAGGCATCCTTTGATGCGTGCACTACGTGTTGATAAGATGACATTGGCGGCACTAGAGGCTACATTACGCCACTATCAACGTTGCGAGGCGGAGACACATATCCCCATCTGGCGCATGATTGCAGCTCGACCAGAGCAGTTAGCAACCCGTGCCACCGCGTGGGCAACCAAACTCAACGCAGAAGGGGTCAGAGCACATACGCAGCATGGCGAATCAACGGTCGGCGGCGGATCACTGCCCGGCGAAACACTCCCCACAACACTGCTAGCCCTAGATGCATCTGCCGTGCTCTGCCCTCTAGATGAGCTGGCACAGCGTTTGCGCTTGCACACACCACCCATCGTTGCACGTATTTCGCGTGACACGTTACTGCTAGATCCCCGTACGGTACTTGAGGAACAAGACAAAGATTTGGTGCAAGGATTGATCGATTTATCGTAGAAAGGCAAAGAGGGATTGACAGTGGGTCTATATTAGGCTAGACTAGTAATAGTTAGTATCTGTTGGTATAATTATGGTAACCATAGACAAGAATCACAGAAATGAAAGGGGTCTGAAATGGCAGGCAGTTATTCACTAGGTGAGCATTTTGATAGCTTTGTAAAGGCACAGGTTGCATCTGGACGCTACAACAATGAGAGCGAAGTTGTGCGCGATGCCCTGAGATATGCTGAACATCGGGAACTCAAATTAAGAGCTCTGCGTGAGCATGTTAACAATGCACTTAAGGGTGGCGGAAGCTATACCGATGATGATATAGCTGCAATTCTGGCAGCTGATATAGAACAGTAGTTTTCATGTATCAATTACGTTACTTAGAGCAGGCAAAGGCTGACCTTATCCAGATAAAACGCTATATCTCTAGAGAAAGTGGCAACAATGAGCTTGCCGTCAGATATACAGATAAGCTGCGGCTGCAATGCCGGAAGTTAGCGGAACTGCCGGGTACAATAGGAAGAGCAAGACCTGAATTAATGGAAGGAATACGAAGTCTTCCATATGATAATTACATAATTCTTTTCAGGTATAGCGGCTCTTTAGTCGAAATTATCTCGATTATTGAAGGACACAGGGATATAGAAGAGATGTTCCGCTAACGACCTGCAGGTATGTCTGTCTGCGTCCGCTCGTTCGGCAATGAATTGCCCATTTTGTAGGAACCCGATTTACCCTGTGCCTTTCGGGTATTGCGTCCACTCGTTCAGCAATTCATTGCCTGTACTTCACCGTTCCTCTCCTGTGTACATGCGAACATAGCTCCGATAGCGGCGCTCATCAATAACATGATCATCGACTGCCTGGATAATCGCACAACCTTCTTCGTCATCGACATGGCTACAATCAGAATAGATGCACTCACCCAGGTACGGACGAAACTCCACAAAGCACGACGCCAGATCCTCAAGGGGAACATTCCATGCCGCCAGAGCACGAATACCTGCTGAATCGGCTAGCCAGCCGCCACCCGATAAGGGATAAAGCTGTGAGCCTGTCGTGGTATGCCGACCCTTGCCAGTAGCACTGCTGATCACATCTGTCCGCAGGGTCATTCCAGGTTCGAGGGCATTGACCAGCGAGGATTTGCCAACGCCTGATGGACCAGTGAAGAGGGACGTATGGTCTTGGAGCAAAGTACGCAATTGGTCAATCCCCTCACCAGTCTGGATACTGGTGAAGATAACCTTATAGCTAAGCCTGCTATAGAGTGCAGATTCCTCTTCAACGTATGAGTCATGGGGTAGATCGACCTTATTGATACAAATCAAAGGAGTTAGTTGAGCAGATTCGCAGATCGCCAGATAACGATCCAGGAAACCGAAATGGGGTTCAGGCTGTGCCGTAGCGAGCACAATCACTACCTGATCCAAGTTTGCCAATAGCGTCTGTTGAACTAGTTTATGACCCGAAGATGCAGCATCCTTGCGCGCAAGCTCACTCTGGCGTGGCAGAATTTCCTGGATTAATCCGGTAGAGGCATCAAGCTTTCTTATCTTCACGTAATCTCCGACAGATAAGCGTGTCGGAAGAGCAATTTCAGTGCTATCACGTTTCTCGATACGTTGGGGACGACTATACTGAGCCGAATTAAGAACGTTGCTTACACGCTGTTGCGGTTGACGGATTTTGGTCACAGGTTTGGCAGAGTAAGCTTGTGCGAAGGCTTTTTTGAGTTTTCCTCGCAGTGTGCAGCGCAGAACACCTTCATTGGTGTGAACATCATAAATGCCATGTGCGCCGCTCAGCACCATGCCGGTAAGAATAGCCGGATCATTAATCAAGGTAGTGTTCCCTCCACAGAGAATAAAAAAAACACGGTTTGCTCAACTCATTTTTACGTTGATGTCTACCGTGCCGGAGGGAGCAAGTCCACACATTACCGTTTAGTGTACATTGGACCCGTCTTCACGTGCCATAGCGCGGAGGCAAAGGTCTGACGCCTTTTCCCCTCAGGATAGGTAGACAAGGTGCATGCAGGCACAACCGATGTAAATAGAGATTTGGCCATAAGACTGCACCTCCTTAACTGGACGAGCCAGAATTTGAATAAACAGTATTCTTGATAAGAGGATACTAGAAGACACGTGTTCTTGTCAATGCACACGTGCCATTATTCTTGGCTATTTGTTCACTGAGACGAAAATCCAAAAGATCTTGACAAGATGCTAACTTTGTTGTATTGTATACAACGTCAGCGCGGGATAGAGCAGTGGTTAGCTCGTCGGGCTCATAACCCGGAGGTCGTAAGTTCGAATCTTACTCCCGCTACCAAGACAATCCTTTTCATCTTTTTTGACGCGGGATAGAGCAGTGGTTAGCTCGTCGGGCTCATAACCCGGAGGCCGTAAGTTCAAATCTTACTCCCGCTACCAAGCAGCGTACGAAACTAGCTTACAAGGCGTTTCGTACGCTTTTGTTTTGGCTTCACAGTAATCTTGACAGCAAAAGTATAAGTTAAGGGCAAGATCAGAAAATCGCAACCGTTCTCAGAAAGCTTGGGGTCATACATTTGGGGAGGCCTTTCACTTGCTGCTTATTACGCTTTGACTTTCGAAAAACCATTATGTATCTTTTTACCATTGACAGATAAACATAAGATTCGCTACTCTTTATATAGGCTAGGCTTTTATTGATGAATGAGATGAATGAGATAAAAGAGAAAAAGAAGAAGTATTTTCATGCGTCCTTTAGCTCAGAAACGCTCTGTTTATCTGAGCTACGAAACGGCGAAAGGATATGCAAGAACATGAGGCGAGTGCTCATTCTCCAGCACGACTGGGAGTGCCACAAAGGATATATTGGCAACATTCTGAAAGAATACAATATCGCCGATGACGTGGTACACGTTCCAGAAGATATGCTTCCCGACCCAAGTGTCTACGCAGCTATTTTCGCCTTTGGTGGGAGCATCTCTACGAGAGCGACCTATATCCCTACCTCGCTCCAGAAAAAGCCCTGATTCGCCAAGCCGTAGAACAAGATATTCCATTTCTTGGCATCTGCCTTGGTAGCCAAGTGCTCGCAAGCACGCTTGGTGCACCTATAAAGATGCTTCCGCTGTCAGAAATTGGTTTCTTTGATGTGCCTTTTACTCCAGAAGGAAAAAGCGATTCTCTTCATGAAGGGTTACCTGGCTTTCAAAAGGTGTTTCACTGGCATAGAGATACCTTCGATCTGCCATCAGGGGCAGTTCTCCTGGCAACTAACGAGCATACAAAAAATCAGGCTTTTCGCTATGGTCGTCGTGCTTATGGAGTGCAATATCATATTGAAGTCACACCGCCAATACTTGATGCCTGGCTCAATCTCTACCATGAAGATCTAGATAGGGATATAGCTGCAACAATAGAAAAAGAATGCAGCAGCCATTTCTCTCCATATCACGCACATACTCATAAGATGATCGAGAATTTTCTCAGCATTAGCGAGTTGATTTAGTAGGGACGAGGAGGCATAAAGAAGCCGAAGATCCGATCGTATAGGTGGACTGTTAGGGACTCTCAAAGTTTTAATTGTCCCACTTGGACTGGATAGTTTGTTAACGTCCTGGGATGATTAATTGTTTTGGAGTCCCTTAGAGAAATCTAGATAGGCTATTTTCCCCCTAACCATGGGGGTTTTCCATTTTTAGAGAATTATACCTCAATCAACACTTCATTTTCCGCTTCTCACTTCTAGATCCTCGACGTAAGAATGATCATGATTGCTGCGGATGGAAAGTTGTCCCGTCATTGACGAACACTATCTGTTGATTCTGGATATGCACGATCAGGTCATGCCGTCCGGCTTCATTGCGAATTTCACCCGTCACAGGAGTAAGGTCGCGCCCATCGCCAAAGAGGGTGGGGCCATTGAAGATACGTGCACGTGAGGCATCCCCACCCGGAATTTCGATGATCTCGATGTGCCCACGCAAATTGAGGAAGATAAAGTGAGTGGGATCTTGCTGACTGTCGCCATGGCCAACAACTGCGTCGAGCTGCGATGTGCGCGGATAGCCATAGTGCAGATTATCCTGATACTCTTGCCACCAGGATGCAAGCGCATTGATGGCCATCAATAGTAAGATAGTAATGATCATGCCGATCAGCAGTGTCACTAAGGGTAAGCGCTTGCTCACTGCCAGATGTCCTTGCTGTGTATCTGGCGGGGAAGGCGCCACTGCGTTAGAGACCATTGCTGGCGTATGTTGTGTAGTGCGACTGGCACGCCGCTGCATCAAGTTTCCCTTTTGCAATCTTGGATCATCCAGCGTATCAAAAGATCTGTAGCGGCGTGTGCTACTAGGCATGCGGGTATCATAAAGCGTGTCGTCATCATCAACATCGCTGTGGATAGGCTGCGACCGTCTCTGAATTGTTCCCATCTCCTGTTCCTCCTTACTAGTTACCAAATGATTAGAACTTATTTTCTATAACAGTATAGCAGAACAATATTTCTAGTCAAGGTTTTTTAGAACGTATTTCTCTCGCGAGGGAAAAAGTCTCTTTTTACAGTTTTTTGGACTAACAATCCACAACACTCTCGCATATGACGCAGATCGTAAGCAGATCGCTAAAATAGCTGCTTTTCGGAGGCATCATCGGACAACCTTGTTTTGCCCAAGGGTCGAGTTGTCACAAAGTTGTCACTGAGCAGTCAGAGGCCTGTCATTGGAGAAAAGCGTTTCTCCTGACTATACTTAGATCAGAAAACAGGTGAGAGAAAAAGCTCTTTTGATTGCTCGGAAAACTAATAAGCACCCAAGGCAATCAATAATGCGATGCTAATGGTTTTTGACAAATTAATCTGGCAATGTGTGTAGGGGCGCAACGGACGCGCTGATGATGTTTGATAAATGAAGGCGGCGATGTATGGTAGGGAACAACGGACGCGCTGAAGCGGGTCCCTACCACAGTATATGGCCCGCTGAAGCGGGCGCAGGACGCTAGCGCTGTCCTGCTTATAAGTAGCCGGATGAAAAAGTCAAACATCATTGGCATCACGGTTCGATTTCATGGCTGTGGTGGATAAAAAGTCATTCCATCATCGAAGAGAGAGTCATGTGAGGATACACCTGTGAGAGGTCTTCAACGCCCTATCAGCGCCTTAGCTGTGAGAAACTGGCCCGTATCATGGGTCCAGTCTTCTTTGTTATGTTCATCAGTTTTGATTGGGGTTTCCATTAACACGGCTACATGGTCTAGGCGGGGATCGCGTAATAACGTTTGCAATCCCTCCAAGCCAATAATGCCTTCGCCAAGGCGCTTGTGAACATCACGATGGCTGCCCAGAGCCATGGCGGTATCGTTGAGGTGGATGACCTTGAGGCGGGCCAAGCCAAAGGTATCCTCACAATTTTGTAGCACTTGCAGGGTAGAATCGCCACTGGAAATATCATAGCCCGCTCCCCATAGGTGAGCGGTATCAATACAAATGCCCAGACGATCCTGATATTGAGGGAGTTGAACGAGTATTGCGGCAAGCTGCTCGAAGCTATGACCAAGCGAGTTGCCTGCACCTACGTCATTTTCTAAGAGGAGCATAACTTGGGAATGCATCTCACCACCCGATTTATCGGGCGAGAAGGTAGGGACCCGATTTACCGTGTGCCCTCCGGGTATCGCGTCCGTGGAGGTGAGAGATACTTCGTGTAAGATTTTCTCGATACCCTGGGCGACGCGAACCAGCCCAACAGCCACACCTGCTCCACGATGACTACCAGTATGGAAAACCACGTATTTTGCTCCAAGCAGTGCTCCGCGTTGCATCGTCCAGGTCAGCAAAGAGATTGATTTATGCCAGATAGTGTCATCCATCGTGCCAAGATTGATCAGATAAGGTGCATGAATGACCACGGGATCAAGCTCGCATGCACGTGCAGCCTGTGCAAAAGCAGCACAGCCTTTATCATCATCAGCAGGTGGACGCCAGCCTGTCGGATTACTAGCAAAAATCTGAATTGCCTCACAGCCAATCTGTCGAGCAATTTCTGCTGCTTTGACCATTTTGGAATGTGTGGGCATGTGGCGACCGACGCGCATAGCTTAGCGTTCCTCTGAATGATCTGCATGTGTTGCCAAGGCTACGGGCGATATAGCCTCTGTACCATTTGGCGCCTGTGTGGATGGCTCGGTGCCAGCTGATTGTTCTCCGAGAGGAATGCCGGGTAGTTGATCTAGGGATGTCAGACCGAATTGTTGGAGAAACTCCGCTGCCGTGGCAAAGAGCGCAGGACGTCCGATCGTTTGGGCACGCCCGACTTCGGCAACCAGGCCATGCTGGAGTAAACTGGCCAGGGCTCGATCGCTGTTCACACCACGAATAGCCTCAATCTGGCTACGTGTAAGCGGTTGGCGGTAAGCAATCACAGCGAGCGTCTCCAGAGCCGCAGGTGTCAGTTTGGCCGTTATAGGCAGGCCAAGCAGGGCCGCAACATAGCGTGCATTCTCCGGTGCAGTCACTAATTGTACCTTCTCACCCAGGGTCTGCAGGCGGATACCTCGCCCTTGGCTATCTAGATCCTGCTTCAGAGCACGCAGAGCATTGCTCAAGCGCTGATCATCAACATCAAGCAGCTTACGCAGTTCAGTCCGCTCTAAAGGGCGCCCCGAGACGAAAAGAAGGCTTTCAATCGCTGCTCCAAGCTGCCGATCGGCAATTGAGATTGGTAATTGGATATCCAGTACGTTTTGTTCCATTGTGGGGATAAGTATATCATACAAGTCTATGCCGAGTTCAAAAATAGCACCATTCATCATCTTTAAC
>DASYAN010000030.1:0-9659 GCA_036501345.1 Ktedonobacteraceae bacterium | reverse complement strand
ATTTTGCGGTTCCACCGGATCATGTGGAGGTCACAAACCATGTCCTATCAAGAGAAGCTAGAGATTGAAGAGGCATTGCACATGCAATATCAATTTGATGAATTCATTGACGAAAATCCTGTGGTCTTGGAGCGTGTCGCTCGAGGTGAGGCTCGAGGTGAGGCTCGAGGTCTGATGAAGGGCCTGATTGAGGGCTTACAAGAATCGATCTTGAACATCCTTCAAGTTCGGTTTTCTGCCCTGGCAACCACAGCCCAAGTACAGCAAACCATTGCTTATACTCAGGATGTTGAAAAGCTCAAACAGCTTCAGCAAGATCTGATTCTTGCATCAGATGAGCAGGCTGCCCGTGTGTTGTTGGGGTTACTAGCTCAGAGTGATATTCTCTAACATATGATGGACATCAGGACAAAACTCACCGAGGATACATTTTGTTATGCATGCTAATACTATCGCTACAGAAAATTTCGAGACTCATCTACAGAACAATCCCTATCCTGGACGAGGTCTGATTGTTGGACGCTCGTCTGTTGAGGATGCCTGGCTGATCGTCTACTGGATCATGGGCCGCAGTGCATCGAGTCGGAACCGCCGATTTGTTGCGGCTGGCACGACATTGAAGACCGAGCCTATTGATACCAGCCACATGGAGCATCCTGAATTGCTCATCTACGAAGCCATGCTCGAGCTGCCCTCGATCTACCTAGTGAGCAATGGAGATCAGACGCGTACGATTTATGATGCTCTACAAACTGGTGATACATTCGACTCAGCTCTGGCAACGCGCGAGCGTGAGCCGGATGCTCCTCACTATACGCCACGTATCAGTGCCATGCTCGAACTGCAACCATATCCTAGCAGCCTTACGCTCAGCATCCTGAAGGCCAATCTCGCTGACCCATCTCTCACCGATCGTGTTACCTATCGCCCAGCAACGCCTCCCCAGGGCTTTGGCTTTGGCCTCACAACCTATCGTGGCGATGGGAATCCGCTCCCTAGCTTCAGTGGTGACCCTCTCTTGTTGCCGCTGAAGGGCGATGCGGAAAGCGTACTTGATGCCTATTGGAGCGGCCTGAATGCAGAGAATCGAGTCTCAATGGCGGTCAAGCAGATTGCTAGGGATGGTGCAAGTCGCATTATTGTGCGCAATCGCTTTGGGGCTTGATGCTCGATAGGAAGGCAGCCCAATCATAATGAGCGAGAACTCTTCATGAGAAATATTTTCTGCAAAACGCAGAGGACAACTTGAGCGGAAAAAGGGGACAACTTCCGGTGGTCCCATACGTCGTTAGTTTATTCACTCTTTATATTGCCTTATAGAACCTCAGCAAAGAAGAACCCCTGCGCATTTCTGCCAGGGGCATCGGAAGATCTTCAAAGGGGAAGGGTTGTATTCCTGCTAGGTTAGCAGGACACGGTTGTGTATACAAACAAGCTTATCTACGCTTGCAGCCTTTCCCCTTTGGACACATATGGTGCACTTACTTGTCAAACGAGCTTCATTCTAGGTTAATAGAGTTGAAGTTGCTATAGTCTCTGTTAGAGTTTGGCTCGTATTATATCTAATTTGGTTAGCATGCTGTTAAACTTTCTCTGTGCTACATTATAAGCATAGATGGGTACCTGGTTGCCCTTCAAATCATCATTCAAGTATTGATGTAACTCTTTGCCCACCTTTCGGAATTCTTCCGGTTTTACATCTTTAAGGATCATATAGTCATCGGTTAACTTCTTATTTGTCTCGTTTAATCTGTGATTTATATCCATAAATCTTATGATGTCATCATAGCCCCTTTTGCTTTGTTCCGTTGTTAGCATGGCTTTGGAAGTATCATGGCCATTTTTTATTTCCGGATCATTAAGCTGACGATTTAAAACATCAAAGTTATCTTTGCTATGTGCATTTGACTTCTGGGATGCAGTATCCGATGATTTATTTGCTTTCTCTGGTCCTAGTGTCCTCAAGAAACTATCTAATCTTTGCGTCTGCTCATCCTTCGATCTAGTCTCTTTGGGGAAACGCATTGAGTATGGCTGTTGCATTGCTTGTTCTTCAGGGGATAATATCTTTTGTTGTCTAGGATCGTATGGTTGTGGATCTGACATATCTCTCTAAGCTCCTTTGATTTTCATGCTTTCTTTGCATAGTTATACATACATCTGACCAGAATGGTTTCCCAATAGTGGGAGACCACTCATACATAAAAAGTTCATCGTTGTTATGATAAAGATTGAGGTATGCTAGTACTTTATTGACTACGGATAGATTGTTTTTTAGCTCTAACGAACTGCTCTAAGTATAGCTGAGGGGAGCACGCTTTTCAATGCCAAGCTCTTGACAAGTGGAAGACAACTGCTAGACGACTTGAAGGAGCGGTCGGTGCACTTAGTGTGGTAGGACAACTCTCGCTTTTGATATGGCTGGTGCAGTCTATTGTGTGGCGAGTTCTTTCAGGATATTCAATGCTTCTGTGATGTGTTTTTCTGGTGCAAAGTGTGAAACGGAGATGTGGCGTACTATGCCCTGCTTGTCGATAATGTATGTTACGCGCCCGGGCAAGATACCAAGAGCGGTTGGAACGCCGTAACGTTTCCTCAATTTGCCACCAGTGTCACTGGCTAGAATAAAGGGAAGTCGATACTTCTGGGCAAATTTGTCATGCGAAGCCACCGAATCAGAACTCACACCGATTACTTCAGCTCCTGCCTCCTTGAAGACTTCGTAGCTATCTCGGAAAGAGCAGGCCTCTTTGGTGCAGCCCCCGGTATTGTCTTTGGGATAGAAGTAGAGCACAACGATCGATTTGCCTAGAAAATCTTTAAGGCTTACCGTTGATCCTGCTTGTGTTGGAAGTGTGAAGTCGGGAGCATGGTCTCCGATCTGAACGTGGTTTCCTGCTTGTACTTGGTCATTACTCATTGGGCAATCTCTCTTTGCTCTATTTCTATTGCGCTAAATGAAGTAAGTGCTCACTCGCTAATAATAGTATAGCTGAGTAAGCACAGATTTGTCAAAAGATGTCTGGATTGAGAGTAGTTATCAGTTGTGTGCTAGGCGCAGAACAAGTTCTGCCAGCGTGCGTACACCGACGCCAGTCCCACCCTTTTCCTGATAGGATTTCTTGCTATCAAGGTAGCTTGTGCCAGCGATATCCAGGTGAGCCCATTTTGCATCGCCTATGAAGTGCTCCAGGATTTTAGCGGCTGTTACAGATGAAGCAGTTCTTCCACCTGTCTGCTTGATGTCGGCGATATCGCTCTTGATCTGCTCGTTGTATTCATCGTCCAGAGGCATCGGCCAGTATTTTTCTCCTGCGATACGTCCGGCAGCGATAATTTCACCTGTTAAGGATTCGTCATTGCAAAACAGGCCAGTCATAGTTGAGCCAAGTGCTACCACGATGCCACCGGTCAGGGTTGCCAGATCAATGATGGGTGATAGTCCTTCGCGTGCTGCATATGATAGTGCGTCGGCGAGGATCAGCCGACCCTCGGCATCAGTGTTGACGATCTCGATAGTTTTGCCGTTCATAAAACGCAGAATATCACCAGGACGGTACGCAGTTCCACTGAGCATATTTTCACAGGTGGGGATCAGGGCCGTTACATTGATCGGTGGTCTTAGTTTGGCGATTGCTTGTATGGCACCAATGACTGCTGCGGCACCGCCCATATCGCCCTTCATTGTGTCCATGTTATGAGCAGGCTTGATCGAGATTCCTCCTGTATCAAAGGTGATCCCTTTGCCTACCAATGCCATACCTTTACCACTGTCTGGAGCGCCTCGGTAGCGCAGTATGACGAATTGTGGTGGCTCAGCACTCCCTTGCGATACGCCGAGCAATCCACCCATACCTAGCTCTGCAATCTTGGCTTTATTCCATATCTCACATTCCAGGCCAACCCCTTTTGCCATTATGCTAGTACGGTGAGCCAGTTCATTGGGTGTTAAGACATTGGGCGGCTCGTTGATCAGGTTGCGTGCAAAATTGGTTGCTTCGGCCAGAATCTGGGCTTTGTGAATGGCTTGTTCAAACTCTGCTTTATTTTCTTCGTTAGCCAGCAGCTTGATGTGTGAAATATCTTTGCTATTGCTATTGTTCTCTGTCCGTTGATAGATGCGAAAGGTGTAGAGTCCTAGGAGTGCACCTTCCAACTGTGCCTGGACTTGCCGTGCTGTGTCAGGGCGATCACTAGGCCCATCTATTGCTAGAAGGATTTGATGAGCTCCGGTGTTTTGCAAATGGCGTGCCGCACTGGCACTGGCCCGTCGGACTGTCTGTGAGCTAATCTTTTGCAGATCTCCCAGCCCAATCACAATCACCCGTGTTGCGGCCAGCTGCCCCATGGGATGTATTGTCAGGATCTCGCCCAGGTTGCCTTTAAATTCCCCATCTGTACAACGTTCATGAATCAGTCCATCCAATAATCCATCCACAGCGGTGGCCGTTTTCATGAGCAGGACCTCTTGGCCGACCTTTTTACGTGCTGCTGCAACAATCAGTGCGTCGCATGAAATATCATGTATAGCTTGCGTTGTTATCTGTACATCCATTTGACATCCTCCCCTTTGCCAGAGAGGCAAGGGGTCTCCTCCCTTGTAAAATAAGCCTCTATTGGGTGCTCATTCTACGAGGAAATCAATGAGATGTCAATCATTCAGCGAGAGGAAGAGAGCTAAAGTTGTCCCTCTTTCCCCCTAATGAAAGATCTTTCTCTCAACGCGGCTGCATGGTCTTATTTCCCTTCAAAAGACCTTCGGGATGTCTATCAGATGTCTTCTAGATGTCTATTGATTTGCTGGAAAAAAGATCTTCCACAAGGTATCCTTGAAATAGTGGGTGGCGGAAGGTGCTTTTTGTTCCGAGATCAAAGTCACCACTTAGAAAGCTATCGAAGAAATGGCATCTGTATATTGTAATTTTACAGTAGTCTTCAGAGAGATCGAACTGATATATATGTGACTCGTTCAGTACTTCTGCAGACCGCTGTAATCCATTACACCTGTTTGGGGAGTACTTATGAAGACTCTGCTTTTTAACGAGCACAGGCGGTTCCGCATAGGAAGAGCGATCAATGTATGCATCCTTGCTGTCTTAGCGACAAGCCTCTTGATCTTTCCTGCCACGGGCGTATTTGCCAATAATTTAATAACAGGCAGTACAGCATCGCTCAAGTTGACAATTCCGCCCAAGGGCTGTGATACCAATCAGCCGACCTGTCTTGTCGACTCATTGGATCTTCACTATATGATAGTGCACAGCCCGGTGGGCGTAAAATTAGCGATGACAGGTGTGTTTCAGGATAGTTGCACGACGGGTTCATCCATGCTGGTAGGAACGACAGATCAACTTTCGGATGGCAGTGATACGAGAGACATTACAGAGAATGTGGTTCTACAGAAGATTCCTCAGAACTGGATATTCTGCTTGTTTCTCTCTCAAGGGGGGAAAAGTCAGCTGTTTGCTCAAGGCAATTTTACGGTTGGAGCGGATGGACTGACAGCCAACACAAATTTGCAACTTGTTGCGCCGCCCTTAATTGCAGGCAGTACAGCATCGCTCAAGTTGACAGTCCCGCCCAAGGGCTGTGATACGAATCAGCCAACTTGTCTTGTCGACTCATTGGATCTTCATTATGTCATAATCCATAGCTTGACAGGTATAAAATTAGCGATGACAGGTGTGTTTCAGGATAGTTGTACGACGGGTTCATCGATGCTAGTGGGGACGACAAACCAAATTGCAGATGGCAATGATACGAGAGACATTACAGAAAATGTGATTCAGCAAAAGATTCCTCAGAACTGGGTATTCTGCTTGTTTCTCTCTCAAGGGGGGAAAAGTCAGCTATTTGCTCAAGGTAACTTTACGATTGGAGCGGATGGACTGACAGCCAACACAAATTTGCAGCTTGTCCCAAGCGCTAGTTATCCAACCCCTTCATAGTTAAGCGATCATCGCAAATGGTGGATATATGTTACACCGCCTCGTCCAAGTATCAAGCTACTAAGTGAGAACTGCTGCAGAAAAACTTCTGCAGCAGTTCTCAAACCTTTGGGGAAATTACAAAATGGCGTCGCTGCTCTGCACAGTGGCTCCAACGCCCTTGCGTAGCATTGGAACCTTGTTCAGTTCCTCCCATGGGGCGTCGATGTCAGTACGACCAAAATGGCCGAAGGCCGCAGTTGGTTGGTAGATCGGGCGGCGCAGATTGAGAGCTTGGATGATACCAGCTGGGCGCAGATCGAAGTGCTCGTTGATGAGACGGACAATCTCCTGATCAGAGACTTTGCCAGTCCCAAATGTTTCAACGAAGAGCGATAGGGGCCGAGCCACTCCGATCGCATAGGAGATCTGCAGTTCCAGGCGGTCAGCCAGTCCAGCAGCCACAACGTTTTTGGCGATGTGACGTGCGGCATAGGCAGCTGAACGATCCACCTTTGTCGGATCTTTGCCACTGAACGCGCCGCCACCATGACGAGCAACACCACCATAGGTATCGACGATAATTTTGCGGCCAGTCAGACCAGCATCAGCCATAGGACCGCCAGTGACAAAGCGACCAGTGGGATTGACAAAAATCTTTGTTGTGCTATCAAGCAGGTTCTCAGGAATAACAGGTTTAATAATATGATCAATCACATCTTGGCGGATTTGTTCACGATCAACGTAATCCGCATGTTGCGTAGAAATAACAATAGTGTCTACGCGCACAGGAACTCCATGCTCGTACTGAACAGTCACTTGGCTCTTACCGTCCGGGCGCAGGTAGGTCATCGGTCCATTGCCACCCCATGACCGGCGACGTATCAGAGAAAGCTGGCGGGTCAATTTATGAGCAAGGCTGATAGATGTTGGCATATATTCTGGCGTTTCGTTGCAGGCAAACCCAATCATCATACCCTGGTCACCAGCACCAATTTGTTCCACTTCATCCTCAGTAAGAGGAGCTAGACCATCCACCCTGGTCTCCAGAGAACTGGTGACTCCCACATCGATATCGGGTGACTGCTTGCCAATCGAGGTAACGATACCGCATGTGCGATAGTCAAAACCATAGTCAGCGTTGATATAGCCAACCTGCTCAATCGTTTTTCTGACCACAGCAGGCATATCGACCCAGGCGGAAGTTGTTATTTCACCAGCAATTAGCACCAGACCAGTTGTCGTTGCAGCTTCACAAGCGACGCGAGCCGAGGTATCCTGGGCCAGAATCGCATCCAGAATGGCATCTGAAATCTGATCACACAGCTTATCTGGATGCCCTTCAGTTACCGACTCACTGGTAAAGAACGTCTTTGGGTTGCGCATGAAGCTACTCATTATTTATGAGCGTTCCTTTCTGCTCTTCGAAAGTTCGAAGTTGTGTAGGCATATACATGCCTATTAGAAGTACAGTCGTGGACTACGAGAAGGTGAAAGCTTTTGGGAGAGGACATGGCGGATTCTAGACAACAAAAAACCCCTGCATTTTTAGGGGTTGGGCGTCGCTGCTCATTCCCCCTCATCTTGCGGAATGCAAATATCCGCCGGAATTGGCACCCTTCCTGTTAGGACAAGCGGGTTGCCGGGCTTCATAGGGCCGTCTCCCTCCACCTCTCTTGATGAGAGTGATCTCACTCATATTCAGTTGTATTGAGTATGCACGATACAGCAAGCAAAGTGTACACTACAGATTGTTTATTACACCGCCTACTACCGTTTCTTATTTTACACTACAGATGGGCCAAAAGTCAATTGCGAGGAGCTCAAATAACTAGGAGACTTGGGTCGACGGAGTCCAACCACCAGTGGTTGGGATACCAATCTCTCTCATAAATTGTCCCAGGAAGCTAGGATGAGTATGATAGGCAAACTTGCCAGTGAATGTAATATTCACTGCTTCATCGTTTACAAATGTCACTACCATATGAATGCCATCGTGGCGATAAGTGGCAGTACCGTTACCGGCTACCCAGGCCTCTAGTAGTGTCATGATCTTCTTCCTCTTCATTGCCCATGATCTTGGTATTCGTTAGGCCAGAAGCCCATTGATTGTGATTGCCCATTTGCTGCTACTCTCCTCGATCAGACGTGTGAGCCTGCTAGAAACTTATATACCTGACAGATGACTTATCTGGTAGTGGGATAGAGGGACAATTTTGCATTGGAGGGAGTCGTTTGTCTGTGTCTGGTCATTTCATCCACTTGCGAGGTCTGATATTTGTACGGGCCATTACCGGTATACACGAAGCTATCAGGAATGCTATAGTAGCGTAGCAGGCGGCAATAGCCAAGAAGCTTGTCGTCACCCTACAAAATTGGTTGTAAAGGATTGTTATGCAGATAAATATTCCTCAAAGTTGGCACGAGCATTTAAATGGTGAACTCAACAAGCCCTATTTTCAGCAATTGTCTCGTTTTGTCGATGAAGAGCGGCAACACTATACCGTCTTTCCTCCTGAAGAAGATATGTTCTCAGCTCTGCGTCTGACGCCTTATGAAAATGTCAACGTTTTGTTGCTGGGTCAGGACCCTTATCACGACGATAATCAGGCTCATGGACTATGTTTCTCTGTACGTCCGGGGATTAAGCCTCCCCCTTCGCTGATCAATATATTTAAAGAATTGCACGATGATGTTGGCTTCCGTGTTCCAAATAATGGCTACCTTGTTCCCTGGGCTGAGCAGGGAATTCTGTTATTGAATGCGGTACTGACAGTGCGAGCACATTCGCCCAATTCGCACAAAAATCATGGTTGGGAGACGTTTACTGATGCCATTATCCGTGCTGTTAGTGCCAAAGAGAGCCCGGTTATCTTTGTCTTATGGGGTGGCTATGCTCAGAAGAAGCGCAGCCTGATAGATACTTCACGCCATACGATCATCCAGTCCGCGCACCCATCGCCACTCTCGGCTCGCAATGGTTTCTTTGGCAGCAAGCCTTTCTCGGCTATAAACAAGCTGTTGCGCGAGGCCGACAAGCCAGAGATCAATTGGCAACTTCCCGACCTGGGTTAGAAATCCCTCAAGGTGTCCCAATTTCAGCGCAAGTTGTCCCCCAATTATCCTAGAAAAACCCTCTTTCATTGGGTATCCTTAGGTGTATAGAACTATAGCGGGAGGGCTTTTGGGTCAGGAAATGTCCTCCCACTTTCTATCATACCAAACAGAGCGAGGAAATGCGCTAAAAATGCAACCAAAGATAATGCGTTAGCTTCCTATACAGTAAGTGCGGTAGAGGCAAGAAAGGTTGCGTTTAGTCTTGAGAAAGCAGCCAATCCCTCAAGCGAAGAAGGTATCTCTGTCTTGTCTTCAAGTTGTTCCTTTCCTGTCGTAGAAAAACCCTTTTACAGAAATGATCTTTTGAAGTGATAGAGGGAGCATAGTCTCGATCAGCTCTCAGAGGATCTACTTAGGTAGCTAACAAGCACAATGGTGTGCTGAAAGGATGAAGTAATGCAGAGAAAAGCAAAACTAGTGAAATGGGGATCCATGATTTTTGCTCTGTTTATTATGTGGATCAGTATCTTTGCAGGGCAAGTACTAGTTACCAACGCATCGGCAAGCTTAGGTCTGAACGATAAGCCATCCTGTCAATTGGTAAAAGGGACCAAAGGAGATACGAAACTGACTCTCGATGAGGATATACCTGGCCCGGTGAAAGACTTATTGACG
>DASYAN010000029.1:0-4167 GCA_036501345.1 Ktedonobacteraceae bacterium | reverse complement strand
CTTACCCACTATAATGACATCAACAAGCAGATCCAGCGCTATCAAGAACAGAAGACAGAGCAGGATCAATTGGTAGCTACGATGCGCAATGTTTTGCATCAGCTCGGAGTCAAAATTACTGAGGTTGAGACCACCATTGATTTGCTCGCCACACGTAAGCGCAATGCACTCATCCAGCAACGTGTTTTTGAGGTGCTCAATAAATCCACCGGGTTTGAGGAGAAAGAACGTATCGGCAAGGCCCAGGACGCTCTGATGGAAGCCGAAGCACGTGCACGTGCCTTAGCCGACCTACACAACCGCGACCTGATAAAGCAGCTCAATGAGCTTTCAGGGGAGCAGCAGATTGAGCAACAACTGCAAGCCCTCAAATTGCAGCAACAGGCAGGACAGGAGCCATTACTCCTTCACGAAGGGCAGGCCGACAGAGATGCTCTCTTACGTCCTGATCCCCAATTGGCAGAGCCAGCACAACGACCTCAACCGAGGCAAGGTCGTGACTTGAAAGCACCTTTTAATGTGCCGGAAACGGCTGCTTCAACCAATGATCTTGATCTCGAACGGTTGAAGCAATTGCTTGATTTTTCTCGGCATACTGACTCTTAATATCTTATCTGGAGAGCGAAAATGCACAAATGCTTGTACATAGGCATGCCAAGTATTGAGGTTCTCAAACATTTTTTAGTGGGGAAAAAGGATGGCGAAGAGAATAATGATCGCCAGAGCAATAAACATCCCCAGAATAAAGGAAAATCGTTTATTGGGCTGCTCTTCTTCTATAGGTTCTTCTTGCTGCTCGCTCACTTTTTTTTGCTCTTTCTAGACTAGCGCAAAGCTGCGCTAATAGCTCCTTCGACGTTGGCCATTACTTCCAAACTCTCCGTAGGACTCGCTTCTCGTGTTGTGATTAGTACCAGGAAAGCTTTTTTATCCGTATCCACGATCCGCATCAGGATGTGGCGTGTGGAACTGGTGATCACTGTCTCCTCATAGTCGTCCTCATCGGTACTGCCAAGGGCCTGCAGGGCATTTTTCTGAATTGTACTAAAGTACCTGCACATGTTTGAGATATCCAGATCATCTACCGCTACTTGAGCTACTGGGTGTCCATCGGTACTCACGACGGCAGCTGCAACGAAGCCAACAATTGAGTAACCTAAGGTCTGTAAAGCGGAGACCAGAGCTGCATAATTTCGCCTGGCTGCCAGACGCTGTGCTTTGAGTGATGATGTGGACAACATTGGATTGCTATCTTGTAACGTATCGAAGAACCCACTACCGGAAAAGCCGGCATCTGTTGCTGAACCATTCTGTCCTGCATGTACTCCATTATTGCTAGCAGGTAATGATCCAGATTGCTCTATAAACTCAGTTTCCCATAATACTGGTGTTGGCGGTGGTAACCCTACATTTTGCCAGGATGGCGAAAACTCCACTGGTTCTACATTTTGCCAGGATGGTGAGATGTCCACGGGCTCTACATTTTGCCAGGGTGGCGAAGACTGTAGTGACTCTGCACTTTGCCAGGATGGTGAGGAAGGCAAACGCGTCTCAGGTTCATGCGCGGGCGATTGTTGCGAAACCTCTGACCAGTTCGGTAACAGATCATCCGTTATCTCGCTAGCAGATTGCCACTCTGGTGGTATGGACGTTGTTGGTGACGGAATAGGTATCTCGGGATTTGAGAATGCTGGCGGTTGCATGACCGGTATATTTTGCGATGTTGGTTGATCTGTTAGCCAGGAGGGTAGCTCGACGGGAGAATTAGTTGGCACATCAGACGCATGGGTAGATTTGTCCTTTCCAGTTCCATTTGTCAGTGCGTCCATCTCAGATGTGGGAACAGCAGAGGCATCAAGCTGGGGAACTCCGTTGTTGCGCACACGTTCAATCTGTCCAGTATGCTGCCACCATTCTTTCACGACCTCATTGGTCTGCTTCATAAATTCAACAGCGTCAAATTGAGCATTGGAGAGCGGCAATTCGTCAGAAACGTTATGAACTGGAGTAGTCTCAGATGGTGTTTGCTCTTCTGGTGAGAAGACGAAGGGACGATCATCTACGTCCCCAACGGAGAAGGCGACGAGAGCATTTGGAGTAAACTCCTCCTGTTCTCCGGCGTGCTGCTGCCGATCGGCGTACTTGGTACGATACTGAAGCGCCTGAAAAATTAGACGTGAAAGAGGTTGTGTGACATTTGCAATAACCTGTTCATCTAAGAATTGCTGTGTCACTGTGCCGTTTTTGTGTGCAGCTAGAGCAAAAAAGGCCTCTTCTCCTCGCAACACGCCATATTCAGCCCAGATCAATTCACCATTGTGGAAGCCTAATGTACCATGTTCTTCCAGCCCGGTATTTATTAACAGTGTAATGCTCTTACGGCTCATATTAATGATCTGAATCACGTCCAGCAAGTCAAACGAGTCCAGACTGGCAGTAAAGCCGGAGTTTTGTGACAGGCGGCGCAATTCATCTTTGAGGACACGGAAGTCTAGGGGCTTCTCCAGGTAACTGACGGCTCCACTTTCTAAGGCCTGGGCACGTAGTGCTGGCGAATGGGCAGCTCCGATCGTGATCATATGTATATCTGGGCGATAGGCACGGAGCCATTGTAGCAATTCAAGGCCATCGGCTTCAGGAGTTTTCAGATCATATATGATGATATCAAACTCTTCCGACCAGAGGACATGGATAGCATCAGCCTCACGTGTGACTCCTTGGACTTCATAGCCGTCCTTGCGAAGAGCATTGACTAAATTCTGGTTGAGAACTTCTTCATCCTCAACTACGCAGATGCGCCAGACATCAGACATTGTTACTACCACCTGAAACAGGCCCAACTGTTTCACATCCCTATATGTACCATTGATTGCTAGATTGACTACGTTCTCCAAAGAGGCAGAACAGGTCTTGTCTACTACTTAGTTTTCTAATCCGTTGAAGAGTGTATCACGCTGCTCTATCTCTGGCAAGATTTTGCAAATCGGTACCACTACGAAAATAAATTTGTGTGTATAATCTAGATTATCTAGACATTGTAACTAGTCTTGTCATTCGAGCTAAAATAGCCTAAGTTAAACAAGGAGTTTTAATTTTATGGCATTACATAAGAGCCAACAAGATATGTGGAAAAGGCTTGTGGGCGAGGAGGCCGCCAGACTGGTCGAAGATGGTATGTTGATTGGACTGGGTTCTGGATCGACAGCCAAAGCTTTTATCCAGGCCTTGGGCCAGCGTGTCCAAGCTGGTTTGAATATCGCAGGAGCAGTTGCCAGTTCGCAAGCCTCGCGTGAGCTCGCGGCCAGTTTTGGTATTCCCTGTGGCGACCTTGATACCTATCCGGATCTTGATCTCTATATCGACGGAGCCGACGAAATTGATCCCAATCTGCAGTTGATCAAAGGAGCTGGTGGTGCCCATCTCCATGAGAAGGTTGTAGCAACTGTCTCCCGCCGCTTCATCGTGATTGGAGACATTACAAAACAAGTAACGCAATTGGGTCAGCGCTTTCCCGTTCCTGTCGAAACGATTCCTTTTGCACTTGCACCAGTGCGACGGCGGCTAGAAGCTCTAGGGGCCTTGGTAGAATTGCGACAGAAAAACGGAGTCCCTTTTATCACTGAGAGCCACAACTTTATTCTCGACTGTAAGTTCCCTGCAGGTATTAGTGATGCTCCCCGCTTGGATGCACAACTTCATCGTATCGTTGGCGTTGTCGAGACAGGATTATTTCTAAATATGGCGCAGCAAGCTCTGCTTGCGGGACCAGAAGGTATTCGCACTTTTCCTGAATAAAGTGGATTTTTAAAAGAGAGAAACTTTCTCGTCCTAGCCTATGCGAGGAAAACTTTTTTCCTAATTACTCGGCTCTCTTTGATATCTTTAAAGAGTGAGGCAGACGGTGTATGCGAAATCCAATAGTGTATAATGGCTGTGGGCTTTCCAGTTTTGTACAAACATGTGATAGGATATTCCCTCTTTGATCTATTATAGATCAATATATCTAGATATATTGAAAGGCGCTGAGAAATATGCGAATAGTTCGCACGGTTCAAGCAATGGTGAAGGAACGTGCACAGTGGACTGACCAAGTTGGCCTTGTACCTACTATGGGGTATCTACATGCAGGGCATCTTTCTCTGTGCCAGCAGGCTCGGGCTGAAAACC
>DASYAN010000028.1:0-5999 GCA_036501345.1 Ktedonobacteraceae bacterium | reverse complement strand
TCATCAGTATGCAAACCTTTGTCAGCAACGGCAGACTGGATATAGAGTAGCATATAAGGGCTGAGCGTAGTTCCCACAAGGGCCACTGTCGTAGGCCAGTAATTAGCATCCATGCTGAGATGAGGAAGGATCGTTTGTAGCGCAACGGCAGACCAGTCTGGATGAGAGAAAAAAGCCGCTGGGATGTATGCAAGAAAGCCAAGCGACATGAGTAGGAAGATAATCTCGACACGCCGATAAGAGCCTTTTGAGACAATCCACCACAGGATCAGACCACTTAGCGGAACAACGATATAGATTAACGGGGTATGTGGATCATTTGTGAGAACCTGCACACTAGCAGCAATGCCCAGGAATTCAGAGATTGTGACGCCAGTATTAGCAACGAGCAAGGATAGCATGGCAATAACAGTCCACCGAACACCGAACTGCTCACGAATAAGGTCGGACAATCCTTTGCCAGTAACTGCCCCCATGCGGGCACACATCTCCTGCACAATCGCGACGAAGAGCGTTGTCATTGCCAGAGCCCAGAGGAGATTATAGCCATAGCTTGCTCCAGCTGAGGAGTAGGTTACTACCCCACCGGCATCGTTACCAGCATTAGCTGCTATCAGCCCAGGCCCTAGCACTAATAGGAGCTTCATAAGGGGGGAAGAACGATTTAACCGAAAACGAGACCGCGCATGTCTTTTACGCTCAGCGCGGTCTTTGGATGAACGATGTGGTATTCTCTGGCGTAAATCCATTGGACACATACCCCGGGCAGAAGAAACAGCCTCTCGTTCTTACCCGCCCCTTCCCATTCTTTTGCACTTGATGATACCACTCTCTCCTATAGGTGACAAGAGGGATATCAATCAGTCGGGGATGATGGTTCCTGCTAGATAACGCCTGAGTAGGTTAAGAGCCGAGAGCATAGCATAGCGTTTGTTGTCACTGCGCCCACCACGCCATCCCGGCCCCATGCCCGTTATCACTCCCTTAGGTCCTTCAACGGCAATATGGATCGTACCAATGGGTTTATCCTCTTGCTTATCTGGACCAGCCACACCAGTTACACCAATACCAAAATCTGTCCTGAAATGTTCGCGTACGGCGTGAGCCATAGCACGCGCCGTCTCTTCGCTCACTGCGCCATAATGCTCCAGGATCTCGCGCGGTACGCCCATCTGTATTTTCAGGTCGCTACTATAGGCAACAATCCCTCCAACAAAGTGCTTTGAGCTACTCTGAAAATCAGTGATTGTACTAGCCAGCAATCCACCAGTGAGTGATTCCATCACGCTCAGTGTTTGATGGTGCTCTTGGAGTTGCTTGCCGATAACACCTGCTAGCGTATCACCCTCAATACCAAAGACGTGATAACCCAGAACCTGCCGGGCACGCTCTTCCATCTCCGCTACTAATTGGCTGGCTTTCTCGAAGTCTTCTGCCTTCGCAGAGATACGCACATCGACGGCATCAGACTTGGCATACGTGGCAACAGTAGGATTGTTGGCATGGATCAAAGAACCCAAAAGCTCCTCAACTAAGGATTCTCCCAGCCCATAGACCCGCAGAAGGCGAGTAAAAATCAAGCTGCCCGTATACTTGCTAAGTCTGGGGACAACCTCCTCTTGCCACATGCGAAACATCTCTCTCGGCACGCCAGGCATAGCCACAATGATATGATTATCCTTCTCAACCCACCAGCCGGGTGCGCTCCCCACCGGATTCTCAATACTTTGCGCTGACGGGATTAGCGTTGCTTGCTTCATGTTACGCTCTAACATGGGCATGTTTGCATGGACAAAGCGAGCACGCAGCGTCACTTCCTGTTCAGGATCGACCTGCATCGTCTCTCCCAACAGAGCACTAATGGACTCCCGAGTCAGGTCATCCTCCGTCGGGCCCAGTCCACCAGTCATCACGATCAGATCAGAACGTTGCCAGGCTCGCTGGAGCGTCTCTACAATCCGTTCCAGGTTATCACCTACCTGGGAAACGTAATAGAGATCAATACCTAACCCAGCCAGATTCTGGGCAAGATATGTCGCATTAGTATCAGTAATCTGGCCTAGTAACAATTCAGTACCGCATGAAATAATTTCAGCACGCATATATCCTCCTGAGTAAACAACAGCCGCTGTTGTCTATGGGACCTTTCCCTAATAAAATGATCTGTAGAACTCTCTCATTCATGACACACAACAGAAGCGTATTACGATGCAAGATAGGAACTGGCGCCTTGCCATCCCTTTCTGTTAATCATACCATATTGGGTTTGCATCAATATATTGTGTAAAAAACAAACATCAAATCAATATGTTGTGCCCAAGGGGTTGTTTTTAGTATTTTTTCCGAGTATACTGACTCACAGAGGGCCTAAAAACCCTCAACGTTGAGAAACAATGCCTTTAGGTTGGCATTAAAGAATATCTATTTTTTTCTACAATCGTAAACTTGGCTTGGCACACGCTCATTTTAAGAGACCGGAAAAGACGATTTCGTGTTTGCCTCATGCAAAGTTTACGGTTCTAGTTTTTTTAGAATTATGGATTAAGGAGCAAGTATGCTAGAGCAAACAAACCGTCCTACCGAGGACACAGCTATGACGACAATTCCCCAGGATGTGACCCAACTGGAAGGGATTCGTCAAAAGGTCTTCATGGATCGGTACTCCCTTAAGGATGCAAGTGGAAAACCTCTCGAATTCTATCCAGAGCAACTGTGGGCACGTGTAGCCCGTGGCATAGCGGCAGTAGAACAGACTGAAGAGAAACGGCAAGAATGGGAAAATCTTTTCTATGAAGCATTAACCAATTTTCAGTTTGTTCCAGGTGGTCGTATCCTGGCAGGCGCGGGAACGGGACATCAGGTAACATACTATAATTGCTTCGTGGTACCTAGCCCTGAGGATAGCCGCCAGGGAATTCTCGACAATCTGAAGATAATGACCGAGATTATGGCACGTGGTGGTGGCGTTGGCATCAATCTCTCTACATTACGTCCACGCGGCTCATATATCAAGACGGTCAATGGGACAGCATCGGGACCTTGCTCGTGGGCACAATTGTACTCAGTAGCAACAGGAGATGTTATACAGCAAGGTGGATCCAGGAGAGGTGCATTAATGCTTATGCTGGACGACACGCACCCGGATATAGAAGAGTTTATTACGGTGAAGCGTGAAGCTGGTAAGATTGAGCATGCGAACCTCTCCATCTGTGTCTCCGACGGATTCATGGAAGCGGTCAAGAGTGATGCCAACTGGGATCTGATCTGGCAAGACGAAGTCAAGAAGACCATTAAAGCACGATACTTGTGGGACCTTATTTGCACAAGCGCCTGGGAGTCTGCTGAGCCTGGGCTCGTATTTATGGAACGCTGCAACAAAGAGGCGAACACTTGGTACTATGAAAAAATTCGTTGTGTGAACCCTTGCATTACTGGAGACACGCTCATTTACACTGATCGTGGATTATATCCAGCAAAAGAGCTAGCTGATGTTGGACTTCCTATTACTATAGCATCTCCTGATATTGCTATTGGAGAGTTAGTTCCATCAAGATACGCTGTTGTTCGAGGGATGAAGACTCAGGTAACAAGGGTAGCTTCATCTAAAGACGTATCACTGCGACAAGCAAGCCACGTCTTCTCAACAGGATATAAGTCCGTATATCGTCTTCAGACAAAAGAAGGATATGCGCTTCGCCTCACAAAGAATCATCAGGTTCTTACATTAGAAGGCTGGAAGGAGGCTGGGGACCTTGTTCCAGGAGAAAGAATCCATCTTCTTCACGGTGAAGGTGCATTTGGTTCTATTGGGAATGAGGATCTAGGAAAGATACATGGATGGCTTGTGGGCGATGGTTATATCAATACAGATGGAAAAGGATCTGTTTGCCTTTGCTTCTGGGGAACAGAACGTGTCATTGCACATGATTTTGCAAAGGCAATAAATACACTTGTTTCTGATCCTTCAGTAAATCAAAGGACTCGGGAATATCGTGTAGGTGTTGTGGATATTGCTGATCGAAATGAGTGTCGCGTTGAGTCAACAAGGATGCTTCAGCTTATCGATAAAGCATTGCTATCAGAAAAGTTGCAAGTTCCTCCCTCTGTTCTGCGTGGATCAAGAGACATGCAAAAGGGTTTTCTATCAGCACTCTTTACATCTGACGGGTGTGTTCTAGGAGAACAAGAAAAGGGTGTTTCCATCAGACTAACATCAGCTAGCCAGACACTCCTAGAAAATGTGCAACGCCTCCTTTTAAACTTCGGCATAGGATCACAAATATACAAGAACAGAAGAAGTGCTGGAGAAAGGCTTCTTCCAGACAGCAAGGGGGGATATGCCCCATATCAGTGCAAGGCTTACCATGAGGTTATCATTTCTGGAAGTAACTTAGCTCTCTTTTCTCAAAAAATAGGCTTCTTAGTTGAGGAAAAACAAGGAAAGCTAGAGTATGCACTTAGCAACTACAAGCGGGCGCTAAACCAAGACAGATTCCTTGCAACATTTGAATCTCTTATCCCTGATGGAGAAGAGATCGTCTATGACTTAACAGAGCCAGAAAAGCATCTTTTTGTCGCTAATGGCTTAGTTGTTCACAATTGCGGAGAACAACCCCTGCCGTTTTGGGGTGTCTGCAACCTTGGTGCACTTAATCTTTCCTCATTCGTAAAAGATGGATCTATGGATTGGGAGCAACTGGCAAAAGTTAGCAAGGTTGCGATGCGCTTCCTGGATAATGTCATCGATGCCACAGAATATTTCATCTCCGATAACGAGGAGGCTCAGCTTGGTACCCGTCGTACAGGTCTGGGCACGATGGGTCTGGCCGATGCACTCATTAAAATGAAGGTTCCTTATGGTAGTGAAGGATCTCTACCAATCATTGAGCACATCTATGCTACCATCCGAGATGCTTCTTACGAAGCTTCTGCAGACATCGCAGCCGAAAAAGGTCCTTTCCCCAAGTTTGATCGTGATAAGTACATGCAGGGGAAGTTTATTAAACGTCTGCCCAGATCTATTCAGGACAAGATCAAAGAGCATGGCACTCGTAACGCCGTCCTGCTGACTCAAGCTCCCACAGGCACTACAAGTCTGCTTGCTGGTGTCAGTTCTGGCATCGAACCTGTCTACGACTTCGCTATGATCCGGCGCGATCGTACAGGTGAGCATATCTTGTATCATCCGCTGCTGCAGGCTTGGCGCGATGAGCACCCTGATGAGGCCACACCAACCTACTTTGTCTCGTCAAAGGATCTGACACCGGAAGAGCATGTACGAGTCCAAGCTATGGTCCAACGCTATACCGATGCCAGCATCAGCAAAACCGTTAATGCTCCCAACGATCATACCGTTGAGCAAGTACAGAAGCTGTACCGTCTGGCTTATGAGATGGGCTGCAAAGGTGTAACATACTATCGTGATGGCTCACGTGATGCAGTACTTACCCGTGTCGAAGATGAGAAAAAGGCTGCCGCAACCCAAGTACCAGAGATCCAGATGGTGACCTCAATCCATCAGGGCATCAAGCAGCGTCCGGCAGTCGTCCAGGGTTATACCAGGCAGGTTAATGCTCCTGAGGGCAAAGTCAACGTTACTATTAACAGTGATGAACAGGGTCCATTTGAAGTCTTTGTCAACGTCGGGAAAGCAGGTAGCGACATTGCCGCATTATCGGAAGCATTGGGACGCCTGATTTCGCTCAATCTGCAGATACTCAGCCCACTATCGCCAGTGGACCGAGCGCAGGAGATCAGCAAGCAATTGAGAGGTATTGGTGGTAGCCGCTCGGTTGGTTTTGGTGTCCAGCAGGTACGCTCACTGCCCGATGCAGTAGCACGCGCACTAGAGATCCATATAGAAGCAGCCCAACAGGCTACTGGCAATGAAGTCTCAGCGCACAATGGATACGACGAGACAGGCAATCATAGCCAGCAAGAGCTCGTTGCTACGAATTTGCAACCCTTAAAAGTTACCGGCAATCTTTGCTCCCAATGTG
>DASYAN010000027.1:0-8126 GCA_036501345.1 Ktedonobacteraceae bacterium | reverse complement strand
TGATGAAAACTCTTGAGTAGTGGATATCCTTCAAAATCATCGTCTAGCAACATACGTCGTAGGTCAGGGTGGCCTGCAAAGCGAATGCCAAACATATCATAGGTCTCACGCTCTAGCCAGTTGGCTGTTGCCCAGACAGATACCACGCTATCGACTTCTGGCTTCTGACTATCGAGACGTACTTTGAGTTGGATTACCTGGCTGCGCCCGATAGAGCGGATATGATAGACCGTCTCTAAATGATCAAGCATATCGACGCCGGAAATACAAGTCAACAGTTCAAAACCGAGCTGGTCGCGTAGGAAGCGGCAAACAGCCACCAAGTGCTCACGCTCGACTTCCAATCCCAGATAATCACCTTTCTGCTGAACCGGAGCTACGGGCTTTCCAGTAATCTGTGCAATCGGAGCCAGATCGCGTGCCAGGGCTGCATTCTGGTCTCGGTAACCGGTGGTAGCACTCGGAATATGGGTTGAACGAGGTACTAGATCCATTTAGTTACCCCCTTACGCCATGCATAGACCAATCCCAGTACAAGCACAACAATAAAGAAGAGGATTTCAAAAAAGCCAAACAGGCTGAGTTGTTTGAAAATAACTGCCCAGGAAATGATAAAGACGATATCTACATCAAAGGCCACGAAGAGCAGCGCGAAGATATAAAAACCGAGTGGATATTGCACCCAGGCTGATCCGATGGGCGTCTCACCAGACTCGTATGTTTGTTCTTTCTCTTTAGTTCTTTTATGAGGGGATACCAGGTTTGAGAACACAGTTGCCGCAATGACAAACACAAAGCCTGCGGCAAACAAGATACCTGCATATAAATATCCAACATTAGCTGGTGTTGACACGAAGCTCTCCTCCCAACAATTGCCTCTGCGTTGAGGCTATAAAATGCTATGTTGATTATAGCATGGTAAGGAAGGAGCGACAATGTGATACTCTCAATCCCAACGGAGCGTACTATACTCTACCTCCACTCTATGCTATACTAATAGAAAAATAGCACAATTGGTCCGTCAGGGACTCAATCCCCTTTTAGGGGATGAGCTTGCGTACTGTTGCTCGTTTTAGAGCAGGCTGTGACAAGTTTCACCTGACTAGCCTTGGCCGAGCAATCGGCTCCGTTCAGAAAGTCACGACACCCTTGAATGCCTACTCTAGTTTGAGGCTCTGTCGTCTGTGATTAAAAGTCCTGGTTGAGTAGGGACGGTGTTGCAGGCTGAACAAGCTTTTTGAACATTGGCGAAGAGTACCATACGTGTGTGTGGACACGGGCTCCTTTCTTTTAAGGGCCACACTAAGAGTCAGACCACATTTCTGATTCTTCCCCATAAGGGGGCTGCTACCGAACAGATTCAGCCTGCGGGCTGTTTCTTTCCTCCCAATCCCTCAAGGGAATGGGTCTCCAGAAGGACGACTTATGAAATGTCGGAGAGCATAGTGAACTACAGACCTCACAGAAAGCATCATTGTACCTGTCTTTACGTTCATAGAGGCAAGACACGTAGCACATGATAATTCAGCACTCTATGGACGTAAATTTCAACGTGCTCCTCAACAAGGATATGTATAGTTTTACATCCCCAGCACGTCTCCTGCCTGAGCTACGAGCCTTCATTTCCGTGAAAAATGCACTGGTAATCCTGACATTACCCGATTAGAGGAGATATAAGCTCATGTCAACCATCGCAACAAAATCAATTTACCTGTACAATACGCTGACTAGAAAAAAAGATCTGTTCAAGCCGCTCAACCCGTCCAGAGTTGGTATCTATAACTGTGGTCCCACTGTTTACAAAGATATTCATATCGGGAACCTGCGCTCTTTCACCACTACAGACTGGCTGCGTCGCATCCTGGAATATAATGGCTACGATGTCTATCTCGTTCGTAATATTACCGATGTTGGACATCTCCACGAAGGCGATGATGTTCGCAGTGGCCAAGATAAGATCGAACATGAAGCTCGCACGACTGGGCGTTCAGCATACGAGATCGCTGCATCCTATACTGAGCAGTACCTACGCGATGTGGCAGAAATGAACATCTTGCCTCCACATCAGATGCCCAAGGCCACTGACCATATTCCAGAGATGCTAGCTATGATCGAAAAACTTGTCGAGCATGGTCTGGCCTATGTCACTAACGGGAATGTCTACTACGACGTGAGCCGCTTCGATAGCTACGGGGCGCTTTCGGGTAACACTCTGGACAATCTGCGAGCTGGAGGGCATGGGCGTGCTCAGATGGAACTGGCTGATGATAAGCAGGCGGCGGAAGATTTCGCTCTCTGGAAGTATGGTGATCCAACGCGGCAGATGAACTGGTCGAGTCCCTGGGGTATCGGTTTCCCTGGCTGGCATATTGAGTGCTCCGCTATGGCGACCAAGTATCTAGGCGAGCAATTCGATATTCATACTGGCGGCATTGATCTGGTCTTCCCACACCATGAAGACGAGATCGCGCAAAGCCAGGGCACGTTTGGTAAATCACCGGTCCAATTCTGGGTTCACAACGAATTTCTGGACTTTGGCAGTAGCAAAATGTCTCGCTCGGTTGGCAATGTTCTGCTGCTGAGTGCGCTCAAGGAACGTGGCATCGAACCAATGGCTTATCGCTACCTGCTGTTGACGGCGCACTATCGTTCAAAGCTCAATTTTACCGATGACTCTATCAACGCAGCCCAAAACGCGTTGAATAACCTGCGTTCAAATCTTGCAGAACTGCCAGTGAGCGAAGGAACAGGAGTCTGGTCAGTAGAGGCAGAGCGTATGCGAGAGGCATTCCACGAGGCGATTAATAACGACATGGACCTACCCATTGCGCTGAGCATCACGCGTGAAGCAGCCCGTACTGGTAAAATTGATCCAGCAGAGCGTCGTCGCCTGATCCTGGATTTTGACCGTGTGCTCGGTCTGCGTCTGGATACTGTTGTGCCCAGGACACCTCGTGAGCTGAGCGATGACATTCGCGAGTTAGTACACCTGCGCGATGCCGCCCGTACTAGTCGCAACTGGAAAGAGTCGGATCGTATCCGTGAAGAGTTGAAGGCTCTGGGCTTTGAGGTTCGTGATACGGCGAAAGGGACGGAGCTAGTGTGACATACTGTTTTTGCTTTTCTGCCTGATAAGAAACTTAATATACCTTTTGATGATAAAAATCTAAATGTCAGAAATCCTGTTATACAGGAGTATTCCTTGACAAAACATGCTTGTCTAGAGTATGATCAATAAGGGGGATGTGGCGGCAGGAGGCCATCATGGAAGAGGAAAACACGGAGTAGATCGGTCATCTAAGAGTGTTTCGCTGAAAGAAGGTTTAACTTATGGCGTCATGGTGGAAAAAAACGTTTCTCACAGCAGCAAGCCTCTCAGGCTTTGTGGGCGGTACTTACTCTTTACTTACGCGACGTCCTGTGCCCCAGAAAAGTGGTACATTACACCTCGATGGCGTGCATGAGCCCATTGAAATTATCACTGATCGCTATGGTGTGCCCCATATTTATGCCAATAATGAAGATGATCTCTATTTCGCACAGGGCTATATGCATGCTCAAGAGCGTCTCTGGCAGATGGAACTGAACCGTCGTATCGGATCTGGGCAGCTCTCCGAAATATTTGGTCCCATTGCGCTTGAAACTGACCGCTTCTGTCGTCGCCTGGGCCTGCATCGTATCGCAGCGGAACATGCAAAAGAGCTTCCAGATCAGGATCGGCGTATACTCGAGGCCTATAGCAGCGGTGTTAACACGTTCATCAATGTCAATTCGCGCCAAATGCCTGTCGAATTTACGTTGCTGGGCATCACACCCGAGCCCTGGAAGCCCGCTCATACGATCCAGTGGGGCAGGCTACAGGGGTGGAGTTTAAGCGGGAACTGGGAAACAGAGCTGATCCGAGCACGTCTGGTTGCCAAAATGGGTGTAGAGCGAGCCGTTAAATTAGAAGCTGGCTATGATCCTCACCATCCACTGATCATCCCTCCTGGAGTTGAATATAGCGGAGTCAATGCGGATTTGCTAGAACAATACAAGTTGATCCAAGAACTGAGCGGCTTTGGCATGCTGGGAGGTAGTAATAACTGGGCCGTTGATGGGACGATGACTGAGACTGGTGCCGCTATGCTGTGTAATGATCCTCATCTGGGCCAGGCAGCACCTTCCATCTGGTACGAATGTCATCTAGTGGCGGGAGATCTCGATGTCACTGGCGCTAGTTTTCCTGGCTCACCGGGTATCATCATTGGGCATAACCAGTATATCTCCTGGGGTGTTACCAACGCTGTCTCCGATATCGAGGACCTTTATATCGAGAAATTCAATCCCGATGATCCAAGCCAATACGAATTTATGGGCCAGTGGGAAGAGGCTCAAGTCATCCATGAAGAAATCAAAGTCAAAGGCTGGGATACTCCTGTTATTGAGGAAGTGCGTGTCACACGGCATGGCCCAATTATCACAGCTACGCAACCTGATAGCACTTCTGAGTCATCAACAAATGAAAATACTGCCACTGTCCCAGAACCTCCCATGGCACTGCGCTGGCCAGCAATCGAAAGATTCAAGCTTGTCTCGGCGGTTCATGACCTCAATTATGCTACTAACTGGGATCAGTTCCGCGATGCTTTACGCAATTGGGATGTTCCCCCACAAAATTTTGTCTATGCCGATTGCAAGGGAAATATTGGTTATGTGATGGCTGGGGCTATTCCCATTCGCGCACGTGGACAGGCCATCCTTCCCTCACCTGGTTGGACTGGTGAATATGAATGGACGGGTTTTATTCCGTTTGATGAACTGCCTCAGACCTACAATCCTGAGCAGCACTTCATCGTCACCGCGAACAATCGTGTAGTGGATGATGCCTATCCCTACTATATTACTCATGAGTGGCTCAATGGCTACCGAGCTCAGCGCATCCGTGATCTATTGACCAGCAAAGGCAAATTGACCCTCTCTGATATGGCAACCATCCAGGCTGACCAGTATTCAATCCCTGCAACCGAGATCGTTCCCTCCATATTGGAACTGGAGGCTAATACGCCCCTGAAAAGGGCGGCTCAAGAGATTTTGCAGACCTGGGACTATGTTCTTGGTCCCGACAGTATTGGTGCAACTATTTACAGTACGTTTTTACGCAAACTAACCCATATTGTCTTCGAGACAGTGCTTGGCGATGATAGTTCACTTGTCGAGAGCTACCTGGGAATTGGTGCCTATATTCTGGCAAATCTAAACGGTTACGCAAACCGCAGCATTCCTCTGCTCATTCGTCTGATTAAGGAACGTGACGACAACTGGTTTGCGGACTCGGTAATTACCAATGGGCCGACCTCGTGGAATACTGCCTTGGAGCGTGCTTTTGATGCCACAATTGAGGAGTTACGAGAACACCTGAGTAGTAATATCCTACTTTGGCAATATGGTCTTATCCATAAGATGACCTTTCGTCATCCATTAGGTGCAGTTAAAGCACTGGAAAGTTCTTTCAACCGAGGTCCGTTTCCGTTCGGTGGTGACAGCGAGACAATCAATATGGGCAACGCATCACCTGCTAATCCAGAGGAGGTTGTTGCTATCCCATCCTATCGCCAGATTGTCGATCTTGGCAATCTCAATAATTCACTCTCAATACACGTTCCGGGACAATCAGGCCACCCCGCTAGCAAACACTATGATGACTTTATCCAACTGTGGCGGGAAACACAGTACCATCCTCAGCTTTTCAAACGTGAGGCCATCGAGGCCGCAGCGGAAGGCACGCTGCACCTTCTACCAAAACGACCTTAAAAAGTTTAAGAAAAAGTTTTACAAAACCGTAATATTTTCTTGATAATCTCGCAGTATACTGTACCCATGTGAAGTATAGAGTGGGTCACAGGCTCTATACTACATGATAACGAGGCTTGCAGATATGTAACAAGCCTCGTTATATTTTTGAGAACTCTGGTATTAGACTGAAGCGAACTGCCAAATTGTCCCTCTCTCCTCCTAGGCAATGGCTTCTGTACTGACTATCCTGAATATTAAGGAACAGAGTTATTCAAGTTCTATCTAGGAGGAAAGTCAATGAAAGTTGCTATTCTCTCTCCATTTATTCATCCAATAGTAGAACCTTTTGTCGGTGGAATAGAAGCTTCTCTTCACCGTTTGGCAAGTGGTCTGAGTCAGAAGGTGGATGTGGTCTGCTATGCTTGTGAGGGGTCGGTAATACCAGGGGTAGAAATAAGAACCTGTGGTGCTTCTGCCACTGCTCTTGCCTATCCTCGTGAACCTGATGAGATGAGTGAAGAAGAAATACAAACTGTACGATCTTATGAAGACAAAATTATGTATCAGGCTATTGAAGACGCGTTGAAAGATCCCTCTATCAATGTGCTCCACAATAACTCTTTCTCGGGGGTGCCTTTTTTTCTTTCAGGTCTTGTAAGTATTCCGATGCTTCATACGCTCCATCTGCCCCCGATACTTCCATCGATGACCGAGACGCTCCGTCTTTGCATGGCCGAAGACATTGCGCTTCAGATTGTCGCACTTTCACATGCTCAGGCCCAACTCTGGCTGCCATACTACCCGGTGAGCCGGGTCATTTACAATGGACTAGATTTTGACGCTGTTCCTCGCAGCCTTTCTCATGATGGGGGACTTGCCTTTGTTGGGGAGATAGATCCGAATAAAGGGGTAGAGGATGCTATTGAGGTTGCTAGTTACCTAGGGAAAAATTTGTCTATTTATGGTGCGCCTGAGCTATATAATACTTTGTACTTTGAAGGATGTATTCAACCACTTCTTCAAGCGCATCCAAATGTTACCTATCATGGATTAGTTGATCAGCAGACCCTGTTTCGAGGGCTGGGACAAGCCCAGGCGCTGCTCTTTCCTGTGAAATGGGATGAGCCATTTGGCAACGTGATCATTGAGGCAATGGCTGTAGGAACTCCGGTGATTATGTATGATCGTGGATCGGCATGCGAGCTGATTGCAGAGGGCATTAGCGGCTATGTTGTCTCACAAGATAATCTGATTGAGATGACATCTGCTGTGAAGCGGACAGAAACAATCGATCGTTCAGCATGTGCTGATTATGCGCGAGAATGTTTTAATCTAAAAAAGAGCGTTGAAGAATATATAGAACTTCTACAATCCATATGCTAATAGCTAATCCTCTGTCTCTGCCCTCATCCTAGCTCGCTATTGCCTTTCTCTGTTTAGATATTCCCTGCAGTTTATGGATCAATGGTATTTTTTTTAAGTAAATCTTAAAAATTGCGGCGTAGAAGTTTACCAGATGAGTTACGTGGTAGGTGATCAACAATATAGATGGCTCTGGGTATCTTGTAGCGAGCCAGACGCTCTGTCGCGTGGGCAAGCAGAGCTTCAGGGCCAATATCATAGTCAGCGTGCAGGCGTACGAAGGCAATGGGGACTTGTCCCCATTGAGGATCTGGCTGTCCACAAACGCCTGCCTCGGCTACAGTTGGATGAGTGAGCAAAACGGACTCGATCTCGGCTGGGTAGACATTTTCGCCGCCTGAAATAATCAGGTCGTGACGGCGGTCCAAGACGTAGAGGTAGCCTTCTTCGTCGAGATAGCCAATATCGCCCGTGCAGAGCCAGCCATCGCGGATGGTTTGCGCTGTAGCTTGGGGCCGATCGGCATAGCCCGGTGTGATGCTCGGCCCTTTGAGATAGATCGTTCCTGCTTCACCTGTCGCTGTGGGTCGATACTCGTTGATAATGCGAAGCTGAATCTGCGGGAGTGGTCGACCTGCCGAGCCGAGTTTGCGCAAAGCATCTGTTGGTGGAAGTGTCACCGCCTGTGAACAGGCTTCGGTGAGCCCATACGTTTGTACAACTGGAATAGCACGTGCAGCGCAATCCTCAAGGAGTGAACGAGGAGCTGGTCCTCCACCCAGCAGGACACAGCGCAGAGTCGATGGATAACGTTTCTGGCTTTCACTACCATCGAGTACCGCAAGCATGCGCTGAAGCATAACTGCAACCACTGAGATAATCGTTACATGATCCTCGCCGATTGCCATATTGACGGCGGCAGCATCAAATTTTTCGTGCAAGATGACACCGATCCCATAGATGACGCTGCGGAAGAGAATGGACAGACC
>DASYAN010000026.1:0-4533 GCA_036501345.1 Ktedonobacteraceae bacterium | reverse complement strand
GATCGCACTGGATAACCTGGATGAGGTGATTCATACTATTCGCAGTTCCCAGTCTGCCTACGATGATGGGCTCACGAAATTGCGCGAACGCTTCGGTTTCTCGGAAGAGCAGGGCAAGGCGATTTTGGATATGCGCTTGGCTCGCCTTGCAGCCCTGGAACGTCAGAAGATAGAAGATGAACTGGCACAACTCATCAAGAATATTGCTTATTACAATATGCTCCTGAGTAATATTGACGAAATTCGCAAGCTTATCAAAGTCGACCTAGAGGAACTGAAAGAAAAGTATGGCGATCCTAGGCGTTCTGAGATTATTAATGCTGAGGCTGGCGAATTCAGCGAGGAAGATCTGATTGCTAATGAAGAGGTCGTTGTCACGCTGACAGACAAAGGCTATATCAAGCGTCTTCCCTCCAATACCTATCGAGCGCAGCGGCGCGGTGGTCGCGGAGTGACGGGGATGGTTACCCGTGAGGATGATACTGTCCGCCATCTGGTAGTTACGCATACGCACGATGGTCTGCTCTTCTTTACCGATCGAGGCCGTGTCTTCCAGCTCAAAGCCTATGAACTGCCAGACGTTAGCCGTACGGCAAAGGGCGAGCACTTGATCAATATGATTTCGATTGATCAGCGTGAACGTATCACGGCCATTGTCGCAGTACCCAAGGGAGTCAGTCGTGATCTGATGATCGTGGCGACGAAGAAAGGTGAAATCAAGAAGACGGCGATGAGCGAGTTCGAGGTTGTGCGTCGCCAAGGTCTGATTGCGATGAACCTGGAAGAGGATGACGAACTGATCGGTGCCAAGCTGGCTCATATTGGCGATGATGTCCTGCTAATCAGTACTCAGGGACAGGCAATCCGCTTCTGTGTGGATGATTTGCGCTTAGCCTCGCGCACCAGCGGAGGAGTACGAGGTATTCGTCTGGCCGCTGATGATACAGTGGTTTCCCTCAATCTGGCGCAGGCTGATAGTGAATTGCTAATTGTTACCGAATGCGGTTATAGCAAACGTACTCCTATTGATGAATATCCTCGCCAGGGTCGTGGTGGTGGTGGTGTAATCACCTCTAAGGTCACCGACAAAACGGGACGAGTCGTCGCCGCTCGTGCGATTACTGAACACGATAGCGATCTGATGGTCATCTCTGCCAGTGGCGTGGTGATTCGCACCGATGTTAGTAAGATCAAAACCGCTGGACGTGCCACTCAGGGTGTGATCTTGATGAACCTGGGCGAAGGTGACACAGTCGTGGCTGTTGCAACTACTAATGGCAAGAAGGTCGAAGAGGCAAATGGCGACGATGAGCAGGATAACAATGGTGCAGAAACTGAGATTTCTGATGATAGCACTGCTGTAGATCTCGAAGAAACTGCTGAGGAAGAGATTGCAGTTGCAACATTACAGGAAGATACGGCGGAATAGAGCATAGGTATTCACTGCGGGCCAGTCGAGATTGTTCTTGGCTGGTCCGCTTTAGCTTCTAATAGCAAATTTTGACGTTATTATAAGTGGTGGTTGTTGCCGCTCACCATGCTTTATTTCTCTTAAGACACTGCTAACGTAGGGTTCAAAATCCACTTGGATGTGATGGCGTGGTGAATTACCATAACGTTTGTGCATTTCTTCTGTGGCAATGCTATCGTCCCCTTGGGGCGACGATATTAAAAAAGCATGCACTTATCCTCTTTTTATTGATAAATGCATACTTATCCAATTTTCCCAGCTTTAAAATGCGGGGTGACTCATGGCGTACTTCAGTGTGCACACAGTTGCATCGTTACTTGCTGCATGAGGACGACTACTTGTGAAAATTGCTCACCGCAGTGGTGGCAGAAGAGTCCACTCTCGTTGTGATGGGCTCCGCCGATAGCTGTCAGTTGGTGTTCTGCTGGTTTACCGCACCACTCGCAAATACTTCCCTGTGGGGCTGAGTCGGTAGAGACAGGACGGTTGAATTCGTTCATGGACATTGAGACAACTCCTTATGATAATAAGATAAAACTTCCTAGAATAGGAAATGCCAGACAGCGACTAGCTAACGATCTTGCTGAATACTTCTGGCTTGGAAGTCATCAATAGTCGAGAGAAAAACATTTCTTATGTTAAGTATGACTGATAGATGACTGCAACACAATGCCAAGAAGGTGCCATCTAACAGACAAATAGATCAACTCCCCCCTCTTTCCCTGTGTTGATGCCAATTCTAAGAGACTGCTTGCAAAACAGAAGGATGCCGATAAGAAAGAGATGTGAGTAGTTTTTTGATACACATTGTCTCGTCAAAAGAAGGAGATGAAAACTATGCAGATGGCACCATCACTCAAATATCAGTTGAAAGGGGACATATTTGCAGCACAAGCATGTTCTTGTGCGTGCGATCCATGTACCTGTGGAGATCCCTGTAAATGTGCAGGCGCAGATGCGTATGTTGGTCCCCGCTGGCGATTTGTCGGCGATTATATTGAGTCTGGCACTATAAATGGAATAGATGTCTCCCAGAGAACCTTGCTCAATCTGGGGCAAAACTCTGCTGAGAAGGCTAATGATTGGCATGAGGTTATCCTGATCGATGATAAGGCTACGCTGGATCAAGTGAAGGCGTTGCTGGAGGTGTTTGAGAATCGGCAAGGGAGCAGTGTTGCGCATCCTGATCGTGTCCCTTCTCGTCAACGAGCAGTCTATCTTGTTCCCATGCAGTATGTGATGATTGATGGAAAGAATACTCTCTGTGCCACTTTTTCGCAGGATCGTAGTTGCTTGGTCCGAGGGAATGAGTCGGAGCCATTGTTCAAAGAGTGGATCTATAATGGTCATGTCGCAGTTCAACAACCACTTGGATAGTGGGCGGTGGGTGAGTATGCTCCTGTGGTTGAGAAAGTCAGTACAAAACCATACACGAAGTCACATTTAGTTGATATTGAGCGTTTTCCCTCTCCGGAGTACTGGCTTTTTCTGGCGTACCTGCTGAGCTGATAGACGATCCTTTTGTGCCTCCAGCTTGATAAGAGGGAAGGAACGATGATATTGGCGGGCAAACTCTTCTGCCTTTTCCTCGCAGAGTATTGCACATTGCTCATAGGCATGGGCAAGGATTTCACGCTTTACATCCTCGGGGGCTTCAGATAGCAGTAGATAAGCAAGCGCAAAATCGATCTTTCCCTGGTCTGCATAGGTATTGGCACATGCTAGCCCATTGGTTCCCTGCTCCAGTTGTTGGCGTGCACGCTCAAGAAAAATATCTTTGATCAAACTGTTGTAAAGTTCGTTAAATGTATCAGACATGGTTAGCTCCAAAAGTCATTAGACAATTGCTTAATGCGTTACATACAAGCGAATTGTGACTGTACGTGTGGCTATTTGATTGACAAAGTGATAGTGCTCATTGAGCCAGTCTTCCGTGGATTTTACACGTGCAGCGGCCTCACCGGTTGGAACCCGCCCAATAATATAAAAGAAGCGCGTGTGCTTCTGCGCATAACGTGCCAGAGCCGTAGGATCTAGCGCTGCATCGAAGCCAGCCTTCGCATCTGCCGGGCCATATTTCTCCCATGAGAATGCACCCGGCGAGTCTTCTGTAAAATGAGCATTGTTAGGGTACACATCCAGATAATACTCGACCGCGATTTGACATCCCTGGGCAAGCTCATTGTCGTAACACACTAACCCATCATTGGATTGATAGTGCTGAAGCAACCAGTGCGTGGTTGAGTTCCAATCTTCTAGCTGTGCGCTTTGATAATACAGGGGGACAGAAAGAAAGGCAAGCACGAGTAGGAGGATGGCGCAGAGTCCCTGCATAATTCGCAAGCGCAAGGCCATCACGCCAAAGGCAACGAGCAGAAATAGTGGAGGCACAACCGTCACTAGATAACGAGAGGAAAAGAGCCGCAGAGATCCCTGAGAAACAACATAGCTCACTCCTATCGGTATCACCAGCCAGCAGAATAATGACCATACTACAGGTATAAAGCGCTGGTATGATGTAATGGTCTTATCTATAGAAATAGTTTTAGATGAAGAAATTTGAGGAACAGGAAAGAAACGTGCAAAATATACTATTGCAGTAGAAATTAATCCTAGACCGCAACAAGCCATAAAAACATAGAGATAGTGCTCGTTATAGTTACTAATCGTATCAAATAGATGATAAATATCATGCCAGTGAGGGACAGGCAGCCAGCCAGTTTTGGAACCATGCAGACTCTCAATCAGCATCGGAATAATCAATAGGAAGGTTGAGCTCAAACTGATAAGCAAGCTTGCCAACTGCTTACGAGCCTGATCGCGCCATGGATTAGCAAGAAGAAGTATTCCCCCAACTGCTATAAGCTGTGATAGCAGGATAAGCAAGCTAAACAGTTGCGCATAGACCGCCAATGTCCAGGTTACGACATAGATAATCCACCAGCGCCTAGCCTGTCTCTCACCGTCTAATATGGCAAAAAGAGCATAGTAAGTAATACAAATAAGTAGAAGCTGCATAGCGTAGGAGCGTGTTTGTTGAGCATAGGTCAATTGGAGACCAT
>DASYAN010000025.1:0-5824 GCA_036501345.1 Ktedonobacteraceae bacterium | reverse complement strand
GTGTCAGCGAAGCAGTTAGCGTCGCTTCGGCGATCTTGAGCCAAGCTTCCAGCATGGGATGTGAGGCAACCAACCACAAGATCTGGGCACAGGCAAGACAGAGGCGAGGGCGGCAACCCACCACATCTGCAGGCAACTGCTCCAACCACTCTTTGAGCATCATCAGCCTATATTCATCTGCTCCCCAGGTGAGAGACAGCAACGGAAGGCCCTCGATCAGATCAGCCGCCCACTGCCACTCTTTGGCCTGGAAGGCATGGAAAATGGCCTGAGTAGTAGAGTTATGCTGGGCATACCAGATGCTAGCACAATGGTGTAAGGTAGGCACCAGATCAGGCCTCATCAGCTCCAGTTGGTAAGAGAGAGCTTCAGCAAAGAGTGCATGATAGCGATACCACTGCCGCTTGCTATCCAGTGCGACCACAAATACATTGGCCTGCTCAAGCCGTTGCAACATCTGCTGGCTGTCAGTTTTTTGTGTGACAGCATCACAAAGTGAAGCGGTGAGCCGTTCGAGGATGCAGGTCGAGAGCAGAAAGGTTTGCATCTCCTCCGACTGCTGCCTGAGTACGACTTCAGTCAAATAGTCCAGGATGTAGCGCTGCTTGCCACTAACCTCCTCAAGCAGGGTGGCAGGATTGGCACCTGCTTGCAAAGAAAAGGAGAGCAATTGCAATCCGACCAGCCAGCCCTCCGTGCGAGCATTGACAGTCTTGATGGTTTCATCGGGCAGGTGGATTCCCTTGGCCTCCTTGAAGAAAGCCTCAGTCTCCTCTGTCGTACAACGCAGCTGCTCGGTGCGGATTTCCAGTACGTGCTGGCCTGCACGCAGCAGCGGAAGCGGCAACGGAGGATCAACCTGTGTTGCTAGGATGATATGCAACTGAGGAGGAAGATGCTCAACGAGATACGAGAGAGTGGCATGGATCTGCTGCTCGGTGATCAGGTGATAATCGTCCAGGATTACCACAAAGTGCTCTTGGCTATCCAGCACAAGATTGATGAGCGCCGTCAGGATGTGCATCAGTGGTGGGATTTCTGGCGATTGCAGATACTTGAACAGGGGAGTAAAGCGTTCCGGCTGTTGCTGATCCAAGGCGGAGAGGACGTAGGTCCAAAAGAGGCGAGGGTCATTATCCTCCTCATCCACAGACACCCAGGCTACCAGAGGATGGTAAGCTTGCAGGGATTGCGCCCAGCAAGAGAGCAACATCGTTTTGCCGAAGCCAGAGGGAGCCGAGACAAGCGTTAGGGGATACTTCAGACTCTCGTCAAGCAAGGCGTGCAGGCGAGGACGCGAGATCAGGGTCCCCGACGTCATGGGCACAAAGAATTTGGTAGCCAGAAGCTGGCTCTGGATGACTATTGATCTCGTCATGATCGTCTACCTTGCTCATAGTACAACGATTCCTTTTTCTCTCCCCACAAACTGATCCATTCTCTGGGGAGATTTCCTTCTTGACTATTCTATCATAGCCAACAAGCTGTACAAAGCAAATCAAAGGCGTTGGGAAAGTGCTTGCATCAAAAGATGGATGCTTAGAGGGAAGTACGACTGACTACTAATGAACGTCGCTCAGTTGAAGACATTTTCTGTCTGCAGCAAGCCTTTCAGGCAACGAATTCAGCACTCCTGATCGAAGGGGCTGCATTCTCGTGGAAAGGATCGTTTGTCCACTTCAAAGACCCTTTTGTTCAATGCTCATCGTGACGATGAGGAGATAAGTGAAGAGATGTTGAAGAAGGATGAAAGCAATGAAAGAATGGGAGCAGTCTTATGGCTTTAAGAGCGCGTACTGATCAGATACCGAATTGGGTGGAGACTCCGCCACGTTCCCCCAAACTCCGCCACTGGAATGGGAAGCTTATTGAGCGCCTGTCCTGGCTGGATAAGCTAGCCACGCCTCTCCAGAATTGGCTTTCGCGGATCTACGGTCAGCCTAACCAACCGTCTTATCGGGTCAAGGATATGCTCAATGGTGTCTGGCTGGGACATCCTCTTCATCCAGCACTTATTGATATTCCCATTGGAGCTTGGACAGCTTCCATCATTCTGGATCTGGCTTGGCTCTCCGAGCAAGAAGACGGGATAGCACGAGGTTCCGATCTGTTGATGTGGACTGGTCTGATTGGGGCAACCGCTTCGGCAGTAACAGGGGTCACCAATTGGGTTGATACGGATGGTCCTGAGCTGCGGACGGGAATGTGGCATGCCTTGCTCAATGGCAGTGCAACCGTCCTCAATCTGACTTCTGCACTCCTGAGGCTGACGAAGCGGCGGCGTCCAGCCATTGCACTAGCCTCGATGGCATATGCACTGACAATCTATTCAGCTTATATTGGCGGTGAACTGGCCTATTCCTCAGCCATCGGTGTCAACCACGTTGCCTGGGAGGGTGGCCCCAATAGGTTTGTGCCAGTCATGGCCGAACAGGCTCTGCTACCAGGCAAACTGACACGAGTAGATGTGGCTGGCATTCCCGCTGTCTTGTTCAAAGATGGCAACACCATTTCTGCTATCGCGGCCACGTGTTCTCACTTAGGAGGACCACTGGATGAAGGAAGGTGTGAGGATGGTATTGTCTATTGCCCTTGGCACCATTCAGGTTTTCGCCTCTCGGATGGCAGTGTGGCCAATAGCCCTGCCGTCTATGCGCAACCTACTTTCGCAGTCCGTGTCCGCAATGGCACTATCGAACTGTGTCGTCTTGAACATGCCTAATGTCTTATTCTCAAAAGCAGCAGAGGATGTGGTGCAGTCCATCCTCTGCTCGCCTGCTGTCATGTTATCTGGCAGGCATATGGAAAGTCTCCCGCAGATTTGTTACCCCAGTCATGGTGGTCAATGCGGCGAACCAAGCAACCAGCGCTGCAATGATTGCTACCCAGCCCCCAATAATGAGCAGGATACGGTTATCAAAGGCGAGTTGTCCTATTGTCAAAATCAGGTAAGCTGCGAAAAGCAAACCAAGAGTAGGCACAAGGAAGTGCCCTCTCAGCGATGCGAGCAGCAGGACACCCAGAAAGATCGTCCAACACAGGAAGAAGAGCCCAAGGGCCAGATGGATCAACCCACCGAGAGTCAATCCCAATAACAAAACGACCCCGATAGCTAAGAGAAACCCTCCATAAGAGGAGAAAACTGTCGCAGCAATGGTGTTATTTCTGCGAAATTCCCACATTCCAGCAAGCAACTGAACAAGACCGCCAATGGCAACAATGGCCCCCACTGCCAGCCGTGATCCAGGCGTTTGGTAGGGAATGATAAAACCCGCAAAGTAAGCACCTAGGACCGCAGTGCTAAAAGCAAGCACACTCAACCCCAGTGGGATCGGATTAGCAACATTTTGCACTTCCTCTGCAGGTGTCATTGGTTCATTTCGTGTCGGGTAACGAGCCATAATTCTACCTCCCTTTGATTAAGAAACAGACGTAATTTTGCAAGCAATCTCGTTGGCTCAAACGAGTTTCTCTTTCACAGGATTCCATTCCCATTGGCTGGAGACAAGAGATATTGCCTTTCCTCTCTTTTGGCAGAATGAATAGTTTCGTCCTTCTAGGATTCAACAGGAAGAAAAACCCATTCTTTTGCATGCCTCGCATCCCTGTCTCAGAGATCTTTTCCTTCTCTCTTACAATAGACTAACTTGGTTAAAAGATGGTAAAAATGGGAGGAAATATCCTTCTCTCAATGTGCACAGGCAAAGCAGGAAGGCCAAGAGATCGTCTTGCCAAACGAGACAGAGAAGTCTTGAGCATAGCTGACATTGCATTTTTAATCGAAATGGGTTACACTTTTTTAGTGGCTGAACGGACAGTCACAGACAGATCTCTCCAGATGAAGGAGGGCACAGCCATGAAATGCATCTTGACGATTGAGGATGAACCAGAGATGACCGATCTTCTCGCCTTATGGCTTGGCAAGGAAGGTTTCGAGGTCATGGTTGCCTCGAGCGGCAAGGAGGCCCTCAGAAAAATCGGGACTGGTAGTTCACCTGACTTAGTCTTACTCGATATGGTGTTGCCAGATATGAATGGTCTTGAAGTCTGTCGACGTCTGCGGACGATGAAAAAAAGGCCTTTTCCTATCTTGATCCTCTCTGCCAAACAAAAACTCGCAGATAAAGTGGCTGGACTCGACAGTGGCGCTGATGACTACATTACCAAACCATTTGATTTTGATGAACTCGCTGCTCGTATTCGGACCAGCCTGCGTCGTGCAGATGAGATCACCAATCGTGCACATACCATTGAGATTGGAGATCTGCTCATCAATACTTCCGCTCGGCAGGTTTGGCGAGCGGGAGAACAGATCGATCTGACCAGCAGGGAATATGACCTCCTGGTACTGCTTGCACGAAATGTCGGACATGTGTTGACGAAGGGCTGTATCTTTGAACGCGTGTGGGGCAGTGACAATGAGGCTGGCTGGGAAGGCATTAAAGTCTATATCAACGCTCTGCGGTCCAAACTCAACACCAATGGAAAACCGAATATCATCTCTTGTGTCCGAGGCATTGGCTACATCCTTCGGCTATAATAGGTCTTTTTCCCTGCAATGTGATGCAGAAGGAGCGGATACGCAAAGCTCCCAAGAAGGGCTTCGTATTCCTTCCTTCTGCTCTTCTTTTTCCCTCTCTTGCTCTCTCCGATGAAACCTTTACCAAGCTTTAACCAAAGGAGACTAAACTGAAAAGGACGGGGATTCATCACCTGTCAAGCATGCACTTTGGCACCATCGATGGTACCAAAGGATGGCATGCTAGCCATGGGTGGCAGCATCAGGTGACTTTTCCCGAGATTGGAGCGGAGGAGGAGCAATCATGCCAAAAGTGGTTGATGAACAGATGCGCGAAGCTACCCGGCGTCGCATTATCCGTGAGGCGGCAAGAGAATTCGCTCGTCTTGGGTTTGACCAAACCAATATTCAGACCATTGCAAAACAGGCCGAAATTGGCAAAGGAACCATCTACCTATACTTTGAGAATAAACGTGAGCTGTTTCTCTCGATGTTGCGGGATATTGCGCAGGATCACCTGATGGCTATTCGAACAGCTCTGGCCGCTAGTGGCTCCTTCCAGCAACGGTTGGAGCGCTTGTTTCTGGCTTTTGTGCACTTAGCTGAGCAAGAGAGTGATAGCTTCAATGTGTATATGAGTGCTCTCTATGGAGTCAATCGCGCCTTTCAAGATGAGGCCATCAAGCTCTTACGTGATTATCTGACCGCCATCGCCTTAGTGTTGGAAGAAAGCCAGATGACAGGGGAAATCCCTCCCTGCGACGTTGAGGCCACGGCCCTGCTTGTGCTCTCCTTAACGGAGTCGTCTGTTCTTGCGGCAAAAGTACTCGGACAGTCGGAACAAGAGATTGCACAACAAGCACCATATGTCGCGCAGCTCATCCTTCGTGGCATTGGATCTTCTCCCTCTCTTTCGCGAGCGCAGACCTGCCTCAATTAGCAGCGAGACCAAGCCAAGGATGGCAAACCTCTCTCGGTCAGGGTTATTCTGGCACATCTTCTATGCTCTCATGAGCAAGTTGTTTGGCCCGGGCGATGATCTCCTCTTCAACACGGAAGGGCAAGGGATTCCACAAGGGATATTGGATGCCTGCTAGGCGATTGATCATCATCGCCAGTAATACCAGCAGGACAATGGATGCGAGAATAATGCCAAGCTTCCAGGGCGTGGTGATTAACCCAAGCGAGACAATCAAGGTACTTGCTCCTGCGGGGGGATGTTGAACGTGGAGCAGATCCAAGAGCCCAGAGGTCAGAGCGATGGAGAGCACAACCGCGATCACACGAGGCCAGGTAAAGCCAATA
>DASYAN010000024.1:0-12760 GCA_036501345.1 Ktedonobacteraceae bacterium | reverse complement strand
CGTGGAGGTGGTTACCCTGATCGCAACTACGGTGGCGGTGGTTTTGGCGGACGTGGTGGTGGTGGCTATGACCGCGATGGTGGTATACGTGATCGCGGCGGCTACAACGATCGTGGCGGCGGCTTTGGGCAGCGTCGTCCTATGGGACCTGGCGGCCCCAATCGTAACCCAAGTGGCCCACCACGCCGCGATAGCGGCTTTGGACCCCGCCCATCCGATCGACGCTGGTAGCAATTCTAGGGCATACGTCAAACGGTCAGGTGCGTTTGACGTATGCCTACCTTATGAAAAAAGAGCTGCGAATTTTCTCTCTCATAATTTGGAATCAACTAATTTTGGAAGAAAGGAGAAGAAATGGCTGCAAACCCGCAAAGCGATGACTTGCATGGTATACCCATGACAGAAGAAACGTTTGAGCGATTAATTGGCGCTCCAAACCCGTATCGCTATGAGCTTATCGACGGAATTGTTTATGATATGACCGGATCAAGCCCTGAACACGGGATGATTGCAGGTGGCATTTTCAATCTAATTTATAACCATCTTGGGCGAAAAAAACCATGCAAAGTTTATCAAGAGCAATATGTGGCAATCCCGTTTAAACCCCCTGTGGTGCCAGATGTGGTAGTGACGTGTGATAGAGCGGATTGGGATAAGGATAAACGGCTTAAACCCTTTAAAATTCGTTCACCACGTATCGTTATCGAGGTATTATCGCCTAGCACAGAGAACTATGACCGAACAGAAAAATTTGCACGCTACCAACTCTGCTCTTCGCTGGAGGTCTATATCCTAGTGAGCCAGGACGAGCCACACGTCGAGGTATACCATCGTGCAACCGGTTGGAAACAGGAACGCTTTTCAACCGGTCAGACAATCAAACTTGATCAGATTGACCTGGAAATCGCAGTTGACTTGATATACGAAGAGATTTTATAACTCATTCAGAATGGAGAGATAGGCTCACCTATTTCCTTAAACACACTTCCATCCTATTTTTTGAAGAAGGGGTAAAGATGCTATGTCCTCAGAGGAGATACTGCGGGAAGTAGCCGCAGAAGTCTCGACCTGCTCCAAGTGTAAGCTCTGTAAAGGTCGCACAAAGGCAGTACCTGGTGAAGGCAGTCCTAACGCCAAGATACTGTTTATTGGCGAAGGACCCGGTCAAAACGAAGATCAACAAGGACGTCCATTTGTAGGTCCAGCTGGTCAATTTCTTGATGAACTGCTGGCAAGTATCAACCTCAAGCGTTCAGATGTCTTTATTACCAACGTGGTCAAATGTCGGCCGCCTGGAAACCGTGATCCCGAGTCTGTAGAGATTGCTGCTTGCAATGATTATTTAGATCGCCAGATTGCTGCACTCCAACCTCAAGTAATTGTGACCCTGGGTCGCTATTCGATGGCAAAGTTCTTTCCTGGTGAGAAGGTCAGTGCTATTCACGGCCGTGCACGCAAAAGAGACGGCTATATTTGTATCGCAATGTATCACCCAGCTGCGGCTCTCCACAGGGCTGAACTGAAAGATGTCATTCGCGAAGATTTTAAGAAAATCCCTCTTGTTATCGCAGAAGCCGAACGTTCACATCTGTCGATAGTGCCATCCAAACCAAAGGATGAGCCCCCACAACAGTTATCCCTGTTCTGATGGGCACAAAGTTTTGTAGCATGCCACCTATAAAGGTACTTGTTTCGGTACCCTGCATGGGTGGCGTGCTGCAAAAGCAGACAAGAAAGGGATAGAGATTTATGGTAGCCCATTACCCACAACCCACCACCATGCTTGATTGACCTGACTATTCGTACCTGGGTCCCAAGAAGATCTTATTCCTGCTTGTACCAGCACCGTTGGATCTGTATATCCATCACCTACACCAAACCCATGTGTCCACCATACTATCTGTAGGACTGAGATGGGAGACTGTAAAGTAAGCACTTACACCTCTATATGTCCCTCGAGGTCCTCGTGCAATATAGCCAGCCCAAATTGACGTAGTAACGGATTTAGCGTAAACAGGCGTTACCCGAACAAAATAGATAAGCCTTTCTCCTAGAAAAAAAAGGGACAAGTTAGAAAAAGACCAATTATGGTCCGCTCATATACAGTCATCCCAATTATTGTAGTACTCTTTCCAGCCGCCTGTCTTAAGGATACTAGATGGATAATCTTTTCGCCTAGAGAATCTTGGGGCTCTTCCTCACTTGATAAAGAGCCCCTCTGTAGGCTATGCTTATAGGGCGGAGCTGTAGAGAGGCATATCCCTCACCGATCAAGTATAGAGAAGAGACGATCCAAGACCTCTGAATGATGCTGCAGGCCGCTTACCTCTCTACTCAAGATAGAGAGAGGCAAATACACTCTATAAAGAGGATAGTCTATGTTCACAACCATCCCCAGGTTTCGCCCGATTGGCATCCTTGCTTTGTTACTGACAACTGTGCTTGCCGCTTGCTCTTCCTCTGGTGCGGCACCACAGACGTCTGCGACAACGACCTCTAGTACGACGCAGCAAGCGTCTGCAATACCATTTCCTAAAGTGACGCCGCAGGCATTTGCAGCATCGTCTCCTAGTGCAACGCCGCAGGCAACTGCGACACCGTCCCCGACTGCGACACCACAGACATCTTCGATGGCGGCTCCCACGACCGCGACAGGTGTAACCGCCGATTCGGCCGATGTCCGCACCGCTACCAGCACCAGTGCCCCTATTGATCATGTTGATCCACCCAATACAACTGTGACAATCTATGCTACTGTCTTCGGTCAGATTATCTCGGGGGATAGCTCTACCTGGTATCGCGTCTCATCTTTCAATGGCAGCCCCCTCTACATCTATGGAGGAGATCTCACCACGGCTTCCAATGGAAATACTAACACTGCCACTACTAGTGCCCCTGCAGAAAATACTGCTAGTTCCAGTGTCACTAGTAGTGCTCCCACTGGACAGGGCAAGATCATTGTGGTAAGCATCTCCCAGGAAGAGTTAGATGCCTACGATAATGGACAACTCTTCGTCTCCACTCCAGTTGCAACAGGACGGCCTCAGTTACCGACACTCCTTGGCACATACCACATCTTTGCCAAATATAGCCCGTACAGATTCATTTCGCCATGGCCTGTTGGATCACCTTATTATTATGCACCAGTGACAGCAAACTATGCCATGGAGTGGGCAGCAGGTGGCTACTTCCTCCACAATGCTCCCTGGCGTGGCTACTTCGGCAAGGGTGCCAATAACTGGCATTGGGACTCTCTCATGGGTGAGGACCCTGGGACACATGGCTGCGTCGATGTGCCCACTGGTCCAATGAGTCAGCTCTATAGTTGGGCCACTATCGGAACAACTGTGCAGGTCGTGCCCTGAACATTGGCACATCGAGATAGACAAAAGCAGAGAGGGTAGCTTTTGAGGCTACCCTCTCTGCTTTTTGGCCTTCTTTTAAAAAGAAAGTAGGCAGCATTGCAGTATGGGACAATGAAATAGATAGACGCTGCCTACTCTCCTTAGAGTATACCAACGCATCCAAAACAGTCAATGTGAGAGCATGCCAGAGCATTATCAACGTATTACTAGTAGACTAGCAAACTAGGAATAATTCATCTAATGCATTACTATACAGAAGATGCTAATCCATTTGCAGCATAAGACCAAGAGTTGAAGCGAATTTGTGCACCAGAAAAAGGCTTCTTCAACCAATCGCCCATTGCTCCAGCACTGCCAGCAGGAAGTGGATGAGTGTCTGAATATATCACTTGCCAATTAGATGGTTCAGCTGTACCGTTTCGCCACGCACGGGCATCGATTTGCGCAACTCCATTCCTCACCTGTACATGCTCTCGAACCCAATAAGGAGCATTCGCTGAATAGGCAAATGGTATTGATGCTACAGTTGTCATAATTCCACGATCACGTTTCCTTAATTCAAGTATTTTGCTTGCTGTGTTCATGTCAGTTTGATACCAGCTCGTTCCTCCTCTTACCTGCAAAGTGACACCACCAACCGCCTGTCCTACAGATGTAAAGGTGATCCTTGCTAAGACATCGCCTCCCAACCGTGCTGGGACGCCAACATAGCCTGCAATCTTGTGTCCATTGGTACCAGCATAGACGATAATTCCAGTGCTTGATTGAATGTAGCTATCATTGCTCGTACCAAGTGATCTTTGCCAGGAATAGTTAATCAGACTACTCTTATTGGTTGTCGTGCCCCATCCTACTGCTGTATGAGGTCGTTGAAAATTATCCCCAGCTGTGTTATTGCCAACGGCACAAGTAGTAGTTGAATGGACACAGACTACAGATACAAGAATTGCAAGGAACGCTACAATGGTCTTCGGAAAGGTCAAGTGCATAGAGATCCCCCTTCAGATAGCTTTCTTCGAGAAGGAAAGTAAGCAGCACCACAGTATGGGACAATGAAAATATGTGAATGGACGCTGCCCACTATATTTATAGTATACTGATGCATCCAATGTAGCTAATACAAGAATAGACAAATGCATGGGAAGCTTTTGGGACCGGACCCTGTCTAGTGGGTATATACATCTATTGTCTAATTTGTTATAATCATGAACATGCCATATCTCGCAGCATGAATAAAGAGGCTAGGTCCTATGCAGCACCCGCAGCAACAACAATTAAAGCAACCCTTTCCCTGGAAACGTTGGGTGGTTGGATGTATTGTCACCCTCCTTCTTGTGCTTACTGGTCTCACATTATTCTTGAGTACAGGTCACATCATTGATGGCATCTGGTCTTATATCCTACCTATCACATTCACAATAGCAGCAATCCTAGTCCCCTTCTGGCAAGCACTTTTTCCTCCTCTGACCAATCAACCCACACGTGCTCCAATTCCAATAGTTTCCTCTAACTCCCCCACGCCTGCTCCAACGCCAACAGCTTCTCCAGTTTCATCCACATTAGTCTCTCCCCTATCTCAATTCACATCTGTAGCAACAGTAGTGGCAGCTCCACAAACACAGCTCTCCAGTCAGATCACACCTCAACTCTCTGCTATATCCTCAATTGCTAATACACCTACACCACAATCACATCCATTGCCCGCAATCTTTTACTTCAACGCACCTCACCTTCCCAATATTGATGAGTTCTATGGAAGAAGGCGCGAACGCATAACCTTGCTCGATCGTACGCGCAAAGGGCTCTGTACTTCTGTAGTCGGCCCACGCCGTATTGGAAAGACATGGCTAATCGACTATCTCAAGCTCGCAGCACCCACTCAACTTGACACCACATTTCACTTTGCCACACTCGATGGCACAATGCCACAGTGCCAAACAATCACAGAATTCTGTACCAGAGTTCTCAATGCCTTTGGAGTGCCTTTTACTGCACCTCAGGCAGATATGGACATACTAGGAAGATTTGCCAGGGAACAGAAGACACGCGCAGTCACTCCTGTGCTGTGTATCGATGAATTCGAAGGATTCTTTAACAAACAAGCATTTGATTTTGAGTTCCTGGCTAATCTGCGCTACCTTGCCCAAAATGACAGGCTAGTACTCGTAATTGGCAGTAAAAGCCAGCTGATTGACCTTGTGAGTGAACATTATAAAACAAGCCCCTTCTTTAACATTTTCGATCAGCTCTTGCTTAAGCCTTTTGACAAAGCAGAGGCAGAGGAATTCGCTCAAAAGAAGAGTACTCAGGCAGGATGGAATGACGAAGAGCGGGCTGCTCTGCTCACCTACGGGCAGGAAAAGAAAGGTCAGCACAAATGGTCACCGCTACGGTTACAACTGGTAGGTCAGATGCTGCTAGAGGATAAATATCTTGCTGCTACAGGAATGCCGAACTATTACCGTCCCGATGATGCAATATACTGGCGCGAGTTTGAGCAACGTTTGGAAGAGAAGTATCGAGGGGTGATGCCTAGATGAAGCATGTTCGAGCTATATGGCATTATGTATGGGAGGAACCGTTCTCCTGGATACGCGAATGTTTTTTTCAACCTGCTAAGTTCAATCGAGAGTTCGGCGGAAGAACATTATTTCAGCGCATCACGTCAATGCTCAGATTAGCGCTGCCAATGTTTCTGGTCTCTTATCCACTTGTGCTTATTTCCAGAGCTATTTGTGTTGCTTTCCATCTTCTTCTGCTTTCAAATATAACTGGCTTCTTGCTTATACTTGCCATAGGCGTCATAGTCAGTATCATAGTCAGTATCGTAGTCGGCATCACAGTCGGCATTGCATACGGCATCGTATTCGGCATTGCATTTAGCACAGCAGCAGGTCTCACAGGAAGCATTGCAGGGGATATTGCACTTGGTATTACAGGGGGGATTGCATTTGGCATCGCAGCCAACATAGGATTTGGAATTAGAGTCGATATTGCATTGAGCATCATGATCGGCACCACAGTAGGTATCGTCTATGACGTCATTGGAGACATAGCATATAGCATCGTAGGAGGTATTGTATACAGCGTTGGAATAGGCATCGCAATTGGTAGTGGAGCAGACATTGTGGTTGGCATCGTAGGAGGCACTGCAGAAGGCATTGCAGCTGGCATTGTAGTCGGTATCGCATTTGGCATTGCAGTCGGCGTCATGGGAGACATTGCGATCGGTATTATGGTCAGCATCTCTTTCATAGCAGGGTATTTGTTATTCTTCCATCGATTGCTGTTCTATCCTATCAGCAGTTTTTCTCTTGCGAGAACTTACCTTACCAGTAGGGTCAATCCACCTGCGGTATTCATCTATTTGCACCAATCTGCTCTCTACTGGGACGAACGGGTATATTTGCCTCTTCCATACCTGAAGGACATCTTACGCCTAGCTGCGAAAGAGAATGTTGAGCAGACTCTGGTAGAAATTAACTTTATTGCCGCTGAAAGACCCCAACAGTTGAGTGCAGCAAAAGCGATCACTTATGAAATCGTTGTTAGCGAATTGGAATTGCGCAAGAGCCTGCAAGACATTGCTAGAGCCATGCAACGTCTAGATCAGATTTTTCCCCAAGATCCTAGATTGATTGATCCACAATGGGCCACTCCTTTTGCACGCTTGCGAGATGCTAGCCAGGAGGCACAGAGAAGCTTGAGTCCACTGGGTAGACAAGCACGGTATGAGTCACTTGAACTGATGAAGACGAAACTCCGTCAGGTTCATCCCAATGTTGCTTTTAGAGATCAGCAATTAAATCGTCGTTTGAGCAACGTAGTCGAGACATGGCTAATAATAGCACAGCAGGAGCAGGACAAGTTGCAACATGCTGGACAAGAACTTGGGAGCATCGATAATCCCTATAAGCCAGGGATAATCCTCAATACAAATGATACTACCTTCGTGGGTCGTCGTGATCTTGCCCAACAACTCGAATCTGCTCTCAGTAGGAGTGCTAGCCGACCTACCTTTATGTTGTATGGTGAGCGGCGTATGGGTAAGAGTAGTACACTAATGTATCTGCCCAGGCTCCTCGGCTCACGCTATCTTCCCATCTTTTGCGATATGCAAAAAACTGGTGTAGCCTCTAGTATTGCAATCTTCCTTGGCACGCTAGCTGAAGAGATACACAGGATGATGAGTACAAGGGGTATGAAGGTCAAACCTCTCAGCTATGAGACGCTCAGAGAGGCACTTAAGGAAAATGAGACTTCAGTCTATCATACGTTTAACCGATGGTTTGATCAGATCGAGCGGACTCTGGAACTGAAAGATTGGACGATAGTGTTGACGCTAGATGAGTTTGAGCAGTTAGCAGATGCGCAACAAAGCGGGGGTGTACAGCTTCCAGCACTGCTGAACTGGTTCCGTCACACCATTCAGCATCGTCCCCGTATGGCTCTACTCTTTAGCGGGATACATACGCTCGAAGAGATGGAAAAGAGCACAGATGTTAATTGGTCAAGCTACTTTGTCAATGTGCGCACGCTGCACGTCAGTTTCTTACAGCGGGAGGAGGCATATCAACTAGTTTTATGCGCAGGAGAGGAGAGATTTAGCGATGGAGTGATTGAGATGATTATCGATGTAACAGGTTGCCACCCGTTCTTGATACAGGCAGTTTGTTCAGCATTGATCGATAATTTGAATGTTGAGAGGCGTGAACAGGCAAATATCGAGGATGTAAAGAAAGCAGTAGAGCAGGTTTTGGAAGAATGGAGGCCCTATTTCCATGATCTCTGGCGGCGTACGGATGAGCAGCAACAGGCATGTTTGGTGGCATTAAGGATGCTGCGTAAGGCAGATATAAGCCAGCTTACCCATAATAATATGGAGGAACGTATGGTAAGACAAGTTTTGCAAACGTTAGTGAAGCGTGACTTGGTGAGACGCGATGAGGAGGATATGTATAGTATTGCAGCACCTATTTTTGATATGTGGATAGATATAAATAGTAACACAAATAATTGACATGAAACAATAGTACAAAATTTCGTCCCTCTTGGGGGACACTTTTAATTTGTGAGGTAACTTGGCATAAAATACCTAATATATCCCTTGCCTTTTAGAAATTTTATTTCTATACTCAACTATAGAGGGGCAACACACTCAAGAAGGAGTGTCTATGTTTGGAATGATCCAGAAGTTCTCTTTGGTAAGCATTTTTGCTCTGTTACTGGCAATTATGCTTAGCGTTAGTCGTCCCTTTAGTGCAACCTCGTATGCGGCCTCTAGAAGTGCAACCTCGCACTTATCTTCCGATATACCCTTTGCTACCTCGACGGGTGTAACCACAAGTTGGGCCAATGTCCGCACGGACACCAATACCAGCGCCCAGATTGATCATGTTGATGCACCCAGTACGACTGTGACGATCTATGCTACCGTCTCAGGGCAAGTTGCCTGGGGTGGTATCTCTACCTGGTATCGTGTCTCGCCTCTCAATAGTAGTCCCCTCTACATTTATGGAGGTCTCGTCACGGTTTCCAGTGGCAATATTAACAGCGTTAATAGTAGTGCACCCAGCGGACAGGGCAAGATCATTGTGGTAAGCATCTCTCAGGAAGAGTTAGATGCCTACGATAATGGACAACTCTTCGTCTCCACTCCAGTGGCAACGGGACGGCCTGAGCTTGCAACCCCTATCGGCACATACCACATCTTTGGTAAGTACAGTCCATATAGATTCATTTCCCCATGGCCTGTTGGATCACCGTACTATTATGCACCAGTGACGGCAAACTATGCGATGGAGTGGGACGCAGGTGGCTACTTCCTTCACAATGCTCCCTGGCGTGGCTACTTCGGCAAAGGCGCCAATTACTGGCATTGGGACTCTCTCATGGGTGAGGACCCGGGGACACATGGTTGCATCGATGTGCCCACTGGTCCAATGAGTCAACTCTATAGTTGGGCCACGATCGGAACAACCGTGCAGGTCGTTCCCTAAACATTGGCGCATCGAGATACACAAAAAGCATAGAGAGCAGCCCCAAAAGCTACCCTCTATGCTTTTAGCCTTCTTTTAAAAAGAAAGTAGGCAGCATCGCAGTATGGAACAATAGACCTTATTCCGATTCGGAGAAAGTAAGCTGAGAAGCAAGACGGAGACGGTTGGTCTCTTTTCATCATTGCACCAATCGGAATAGCATCCAATAATCTTCTGTTGAGAGATTTCTGAGGCCATTGCTTCACTAAAACGTCCTCCTGCAACTGCTCTCCTCTACCCAGGATACTTCGGAGGAGCAATTTTTTCTAGGGACAAAGCGGACAGCTTGAGCAGAAAAGAGGACAGATTCGAGAGGCAGAAAGCTTCAATGAGTCGTCGACGTTGTTGGTAACCACATGGCTAGTCACACGAGCCAGGACAAGCCTCATTGATGGCAGTTTGTGACATACTGTGAAACTCATCGCATCATTTACCATACATACCGCATTACTAGTATAGGGTGGATTCACTTGGATTTGTATCTTTTGATCTGCGAGGACCTCCGGGGTGATCCACCTCGCTCTCTCCCTACCAAACTGAACTTGACCCACTTTGGGGGGGACTCAAACGTGGGTCAAGTTCACATTGTATGATTTCTCTGAAAAGAGCGTCTCAAGCCAAAGCTGGCTCTGACGGCAGCGTCTTCATCGCATGGCTCCCCTGTGGAAGCTAGCCATAAAGAAGGCCATCATCTGACCCATGGCGTTTTGGGAACGAATAAGCAAATTGTCTGTGGGAACCAACGTGAGCGTCTGCTGAAAGAGCACGAGAGCGGTGTCTCCATCTCCCTCTATGGTATGCAGGAGAGCACGAATATTTATCAGCCCTCCGAGCAGATTCTCTTGTTCTCGCTGCATTGACAGAGTGAGCATTGTGGGGAAGGTCCCCTCATGCGGCTGCCTGGTCAAAGAAGCGGTGAGTGTGGCTTCAGCAGCATCAAGCCCCAGCCATGAAGCAGAGAAAAAGGAGCCGTCTGTAACAGGAACATAACACTCGTATAACAAAGTAACGGTCGGGAGTGCATGACCTCTGCTGGCAACAGAGCCAGCCATTGTTGAAGCAGGACAAGGGCATGGTGACTTGCTCCCCACACGTGAGCTATTAATGGGAGGCTCCTCCGTTCGATGAGATCGGCAGCCCATTGCCACTCTTGAGCACGCAAAGTAGGATAGTCAACTCACTAGGCTAGTCGTGGTGCTTATGGTGATGATGATCATTATTATGATGCTCATTTTGATCAGGACTACCCTGACTACCGATATCTTGACCTTGGTTATCTTGGGGCGAATTGCCCTGATCCGGGGTACCTTGAGGCCAATTATTTTGAGGCCAATTATTTTGAGGCCAGTTGAATTGAGGCCAATTACCCGGCAGCCAGTTATTCTGACTCTGGACACCCTGCTCAATCTGGTTGATGAACTGGCAGACCTCGCTACTATCTTGGCATACAAACTGTGTGTTGATCGTTTCAGTGCCCTGGATGGTCGGCATAGTGCCATCAATAAACCAGTCGGTAACAGTTGGCTCTCCAGGTCGTGGTAGCAATCCAGTGAGAGCAGAGATTGTACCCTTATGTACGTCCTTAGGAGGGGTAAAATCGTCCGATGGGAAATTATAATGGTGCGAGGCGTACTCCATAATGTCATGCCAGATAGGACCTGCACCAGTGATACCAATAACATTCCTCATGATAGTATTGTCGCTATTTCCTGCCCAGACTCCTACGGCTAGATGAGGTGTGTACCCGATCGTCCAGTTGTCACGGAAGCTATCAGTTGTACCAGTCTTAGCTGCGGCAGGGCGATCAACCTCTAGCGGATTGCCTGGAGAGAATTCATGGTAGCGTGCAGTCTTGTCGGATAACATGCTGCTGATCAGAAAGGCCACATCTTCGCGCATAACACGTACGCCATGGGGATGCCTGGGATCAAATGTATAAATTGCTCGGCCCTGGGCATTATCAATTTTGAGAATGGAGGTTGAGGGCACACGTACACCTTTATTAGCAAAGGTCGCATATGCTGCAGTCATGTGCAGAGGCGATATCTCTACAGAGCCCAATGCAATTGAAGGTCCCAGGCTGTTCAATGGCCGCTTGGCAAACTCTGTAAGGCCTAAACGTTCAGCCATGTTCACAACATTGGGAATGCCTGCATATTCGAGCGATGTAATGGCTGGGATATTGAACGAGTTTGCAACAGCCGTTCGCACCGTCATTGGATAGCCGGTGTGAAATGTTCCATCATAGTTCTGTGGTACGTAGGGTTTATCAGTGCCATTGGGATAGTACGTCTTGTGATCTTGCAGGATCATTGCCGGATACCAACCCATCTCAAAGGCTGTGGCATAGACAAAAGGTTTGAATGATGAACCCGGCTGACGTGGTGAGACAGCTGCGTTATAGTCACCCTGCATCTGCGACGACGACTGTTGAGGATCAGTGCTTGCGCTCCCATCCATCGCTAGTATCTCGCCAGTGGTCGGATCTATAACCACTGCAGCCCCATTATTGACGTTATTGGTTCTAGAGAGCGGTCCGTAGTAACCAAGATACGGATCTTGCTGCGGTTGATAGAGATGCTCATACACGATCTGTTCAACTTTCTTCTCCAGACCCAGATCGAGTGTGGTATAAACGTTATAGCCGCCATTTTCTAACGCCTGAGCTCCAAGTAGTTGCTCAAGCTGATCAACTACATAGTTAACAAAATGGGGAGCCTGCACTTTGTGGGTAGCACTGTAGGGCTGGAATTTGAAGTCCTGTATCTCTTTCTGAGCATCTTGTTGCTGTTGTCTGGTAATCATACGTAGCTCGACCATAGAATTGAGGATCTCTTGCTGACGAGCCAGAGCTTTGTCTTTGTAGAGTAGCGGGTTATATATGCTAGGACTTTGCGGCAGTCCTGCCAGTAGTGAGGCCTGGGCCAAGTCGAGGTGCGCCACAGCAGGCTTGCAGCCCGTGGATGTACACTGCGGTTGCAAGCCGAAATAGTCCTCAGCAGCAGCTTCGACACCATAGTCAGTATCCCCATAGTAGACAGTGTTCAGATACATTTCCATAATTTTCCACTTTGGATATTGCTTCGTTAGCCCCATTGCCAGGATAGCCTCTTGAGTTTTAACTGGCAAGACACGCGGCTGTCCCTGGAAAAACTGATTTTTAACCAATTGCTGTGTAATTGTGCTTCCACCTTGGATAACGCTATCGCTCTTGATATTTGAAATAGCAGCACGTGCAATACTTAGATAGTCGACGCCATTATTGGTCCAGAAAGAATGATCTTCGGCGGCCACAGTCGCCTTGATGAGGAATGGCGAAATATCCTTATAATCGACATAGGTACGTCGCCCCCGGTC
>DASYAN010000023.1:0-19941 GCA_036501345.1 Ktedonobacteraceae bacterium | reverse complement strand
CGATGCTATCGGCATGTCACGTACCTCCCGAGGCGGAGGAACCATGGGCATGGGAGGTGGTATCTTCGGCGGTATGGGCGGAACAGGTGGTCTCAACCAACTGCTTATGGAAATGGACCCCCCTAACCTCGAAACAGGTTGGTTTAAGAAAATTTTACGTATGCTCGGCCTCTATCATAGTCGAGCACAGAGTGAGCCCGTTCTGACAGTTGGAGCAACCAATGTTCCCGATTCTCTTGATCCAGCACTGCTACGTCCAGGCCGCTTCGATCGCAGCGTCCACGTTGCTCCACCAACAGATAAGTACCGTCCAGAAGTAATCGAATTCTATCTGAACAAGGTACAACATGCACCGAACATCTCGCTTTCTGCGTTATCTGCTCGCATGGTTAACTATACACCAGTTGCCATCAAGCACGTAGTCAATGAAGCAGTAATTCTTGCGCACTTCGATAATCGTGACACGATCACTTACCTAGACCTTGTCGAGGCACAGGATGTGCACGAATACGGCCTGCGCCAGTTAAGTGAACTGACACCCATCGAACGTCGTCGCTTGGCTTACCATGAAACGGGACATACAGTCGCATCTTATTACCTGCTGGACCGCTATTATCCTGCATTTGTCACATTACACGTGCACGGAGACGTAAGCGGTGCTGCGGCATTTGCACATCCACGACCGAAAGAGACTGTCATTACGCGAAATAGAGAAGATATTCTCGCTCAGATCCAGGTAAACTTGGGATCTCGCGCTGCTGAAGAACTCTTCCTTAATACACAACTGAGCGGCGTCACTGGAGACTTCGCCACAGCGACGCAGTTGGCCACACTTTACATAGGCGCATTTGGCATGGATGGCACAATTATATCCTACCTAGGTTTTTCTGACGGGCTCATGGGAGCAAATCCACGGAGCGTGCCCGATATGGAAAAACGGGTAGAAGCACTACTCCAATCGCAGCTTAAAGCCGTCAAGCAACTTTTCATGGACCACAGAGAAGCTGTTATCGCTGTCGCTGAGGCCCTGATTGAGCGTGATGAACTGATTGCAGAGGAGATCAAGGAGCTGATTGATGCAGCCGATGCACGCAAGGCTGTACAGACCGTTCTCAGCGAATTCACACCACTGCTGGAAACAAGCAGCAATGGCAACAACGGATACAGCGAGTCTAGAGCAAATGGCCATACCAACGGGACGCCCTCTTTGCCTAGTCCACGGAGCAATGCACCATTGAATATGGACCAACCACCAACTACAGGACTTGGTAAGATCAACCCCTTCAGCGAGGACGATGTCCAGGGACAGTAAGCCAAAAGCTAGGCTGCCTAGAAAAACTCATAGTAACTGGAAGGCTTCCTGGTCACTCAGGAAGCCTTCCAGATTCTTTAATCTCTTCCCTTTCTCAACAAATTTTCATATGCAACCTCTCCACCAATTCAATCGTGCTAGAAATATCCAATGGCGAGACCATCATATCTGGTCTTACGTGTCATATGGATAGCAATACGCTAGCATGAGAGGTAGAAGTATGCCAGTTATAGCATTCGTTTTTGCTGCAGCGTTTCGACCCGATGGCCTTGTAATCTGGCTCATTATTGGTTTGATTGCTGGCTTCATAGCCAGCAGGATTATGCGTAGTAGTAGCTATGGAGTTGTCGGTGATATCATTGTTGGTCTCATTGGAGCCTTCATCGGTGGTTTGCTTACCAATCTTCTCATTCCCAATGCTAATTTTGGGTTCATCGGCAGTATCATTGTATCAATCATCGGTGCCTGTATCCTGATTGCGATTATGCACGCTATGGGCCATGGTAACGGTAGTAGAAGAATTTAGTAGTTAAAAATGCACATCACCATGATAATAATTGATTCTCGTGGTGATGTACAACCCTTCCCAGGATTTGCTTTACTTGAAAATCGCCTTCTCTAACCTTACCTCAAGGCAGCTTTGTCATCCTAGGAAAGAATAGAGAAACCTTGAATTATACAAGCTGTTCTGCTATTGTATCGTGGGTGTGTAGGTGCCATCCACATTCTAGCATAGCTCTGCAGATCTAGCATTCCACTGCTATACTTAATGCAGAGGCACATTCCTAAAAGATCTTTAGCTACGCCTAGTCTAATAGATTGCAAAGAGAAGTAAAGTTTATGACATCAAATACTCTATTGCACAAACCTACTAGTATTGGTTATCCCAGCTTGCTCACCAGAAGTTCTCTCTCTAAGCAAGGCTGGCTAAGCTTGCTAACATGGATAATTGTGCTAGCTCTTTTCACCGTCGGTATCTGGATGCGCTGGCATTTGCTAGATGTTCCTTTTGATCGGGATTCCTACGATGAAGGAGTCTACTGGCAATCATTACGCTCAATGAGTACAGGGGCTTCGCTCTATCAGCAAATTTTCTACTCCCAACCCCCATTTTTCCTGCTCTCTATTTATCCCTTCTATGCTCTTCTTGGTCAAACCCTCTGGTCTGCTAGACTGGGTATTGCCATCATCTCATTATTTGGTTTTGTAGGAGCTCTGGTTCTGGGCAAAGCTTTAGCCGGGCGGTTAGGCATGCTCATTGCATTGCTGCTACTGGTTATTAATCCACTCTACCTTGCTGAGTCCCAAACATTACAGGCGGATGCCCCATCGACAGCTCTGACACTACTAGCGGTAGGGCTAGCCTATCTCTGGTGGGAAAGGCCCGATGGTATGGTGGGATATTGCTTGGCAATGCTAGTCGCAATCACGCTTGCACTTAGTATGCTCACCAAACTTCTTGTGGTCCCCGCCTTAGTACCTATCGGCCTGCTGATACTTGCACATTTCTGGAAGGTGAAACAGCAAATTTCGATAAAACTCTTTGTTTCCATAGGCCCACTCCTACTCGGATGCATAACCTTCGTCCTAGCCACCGTCTTGCTACTCTTGCCATTCATACATGCATTACCACAGCTCTGGAATACGATGGTGTCCTTCCATACTGATGCCAAGACAGAACTCCTCAATTCCAGCTCTAAGGCAAATTTGTATAATCTAGATCCTCAGCAAAATGGAACACTGATAAAAAATGCCCTCATCTCTCTTCTTGGTGCCAGTGCCCTTTACGGCACTATAGCGGCACTCACACAACGCAATTGGCGTGTCATACCACTTTTAGCGTGGTTAGTAACAACGATTTACGTATTTTGGCAACAAGTTCCTCTTCTCAGTCATCATATGGTAGCTGTTATTCCTCCACTGATCGCTTTAAGTGTGATGGGTTGTGCTCCTATTACTCCTGCTGGTAAACGCTTTGGGGTGCTAATGGGTCACTTACTCCGCTTGCGGCCATTGAAAACAGCTTTTGCAAGCAAAAAGATGGCTTTCCTAAAGGCCACGTTCAAGCCAGTTGATTCACTAGTCAGTCCCATGATGGCGCTGGCAATGGTGCTAGTTATTTGCCAAGTGGTATTCAATTTTCAGGCAATACGATCTTTTTATGATACTTCATATGTAAATACTCATTCACAGGTTACACAATCCAACATGCATGCCGCACAGGACTTGCAGCATGCCACCAAGCAAGGTCAGCTAGTGATTACGGATGCCCAGTTTATTGCAGCGCTAGCGGATCGCAACACACCTGCTAGTCTGGTTGATACCTCAAACGTGCGCATCTTCACGGGCTATGTGACAACACAACAATTAATCGAGGCAGCTTCGCAACCACAAGTTCGGGCCATCCTTTTTTATCAAGATCGCCTTGACTTAATGCGGCCATCATTCTACAATTGGGTACAACAACACTTTCACCTTGCCCATCATTATGACACCAACAAAGAGTTATGGGTAAAGAGCTAAGATAAGGAGAAACTCATGGAGAAGAAAAAGACTTTTAGCACAATGGAGATAATCCTAGTCGGCGTCCTGCTAGGTTCACTGCTTCTTGGATTTTTACAAGCACGCCGCGAAGAAGAGGGGAAATAGGCAGAGAGAATATTTATTCATCCTGCATACCTTTTTTTAATTCACGTACAAAACCGATCATACCCTGACGCCAAGTCATTTTCTGTTCTTGTCTGGCCTTTTTCTGCTGGAGCCGGATCGCCTCGAGCATAATAATGTGTCGCAAGTTTTCCAGGCGCTCGATATCATAGGCAGTACGTTTCATAGGATCACTCAGCACCGTATAGGCTTCGTTGAGTTGCTTGATACGGATATTCTCGCTGCCTTTATTGATGTCAGGATGATAGAGTCGTGCAAGACGGCGGTAAGATTGCTTGATCTGCTCAAGAGAAGCATTTGTCGGAATCTCGAGAACGGCATAATAATCTGGCAACTGCATAGCTATACCCCTGTACTTCCAAACCCTCCACGCCCATAGCCCACTTGTTCCACTTCATTCCATGTGACACGTGCGATTGGAACAAATATCCCTTGAGCGATACGTTCACCACGCAATACAGTAACTACTTCGTCACGAAAATTATAGACTGAGACCATCAGTTCATCTCCTTCACCGCAATAGTCCTGATCAATAACTCCCACACCGTTTGGTATCAACAATCCCTTACGCTTAGCCGTGCTACTTCGCATTGTCAGGAGTAACATATATCCTGGAGGCGTCTCTACGATGACATTGCCAGGAATGCGTGCCAATCTGCCGGGCGCAACCTCAGTATCCACACGACAAATCAGGTCGAAACCCACCGATCCCGCTGTAGCATATGCCGGCAGTGGCAAAACTGTATCGACTCTTTTAATATTGACGCTCAAAGTGTCAGTAGAATCATTCATTATACGCCCTATTGTAGAGAATAGGTGCTCATACGTCAAGCGGATTCTAGCAAAATTTAAAACTGTCCCTCTTTTCTCCTATGAGAGCGTGCAAACTTCTGTTAAAATGAAATCAATAAGATAGTCGTAAAAAAGCTAGATATCCTGCCACCTCAGGTCCTATTAAAACGTATAAAGGGAAAGGCTGTTTACATCTGACTTACCGAATTACCAAAGAATCTCTAGAGAATCCGGCCCTCAGGGACTAGAATGAAAGGAGGACATGCGTTATAATTGGAGTAGGAATAATTTCCAACTTGATAATGTTACTTTCTAGAAGAGACAGGATACATGTCATTGAATTCCTCTTACTCGGCGCTCGGACAGAAAGGTCTGATGGAGGCCCAATTTCCCTGAGTGTAGGACCATACTGATGAACAGATATCTTGCTGCTTAGGATATACTACTTTTCCTGGAGGGCGCACAATGATAGACACAAAGCGTGCCATGATGGGAACAACGCTTACATTAAATACAATGAAAGATCCCGATCCAGAGAAGCCGTTCGACTTTGTTGAACAGTTGCTTTCGAAGGATACTGATTATACGCCAGAGGATGAGAGGGGCCCGGCTAAAGATGAGCAAGAGTTGGAGGAAGATTTGGGGGATCTAAGCTCGGGGCCGCTTGAGATGGAAGAGATTAGCGATATACACGAAGATCTTAGTCCTGTACCCACTTCTGAGCTAGAAGTTGATGCGCTTCTCCAGTTGCCAGCAATAGCAGCAGCCGAAGAACATCAGACTCGTCGCGCGGCTATGCGTCGTCGTCGCTCAGAAGACCAAGATGAGAACACCATCAATCCTGCTGACGCTGGCGAGTCAGACGCGGTAATGACCTACCTGCGCGAAATCGGACGGGTGCCGATGATTACGCACGACCGCGAAATTGAGCTGGCCCAAAACATAGAAGCCGGAGATCGCGAGGCGATGAAACAATTTATTCTCGCAAATCTTCGCCTAGTAGTCAGTATTGCCAAACGCTATGTTGGTCGTGGACTCACCTTGCTAGACTTGATCCAGGAAGGAAATATTGGCTTGATTCGCGCCGTCCAGCGCTACGATTGGCGACGTGGCCATCGGTTTTCCACCCATGCAACTTGGTGGATTCGTCAGGCTATCAGTCGCGCAGTTGCCGATAAAGGTCGCACCATTCGCCTCCCCGTTTATGTCAATACTGCCCTTAATCGCATTCGCCGTGAGCGCCAACGCCTATTACAGGAGTTAGGACGTGAGCCAACCGAGTTAGAGTTGGCAGAGGCCACCGGCTTGGACCCTATACGTATGGTCGAGCTGCAGTCCGCTCCGGGCGCACCAGTCTCGCTGGAATTGCCAGTGGGTGAAGATGAGGAGCAAGAGTTAGGTGATGTTCTCGCCGATACCGAATCGGCTTCACCGGAAGATCTCGCTACGACACAAACGCTCAAAGACGAAGTACAACGCGTTCTAGAATCGGTTCTTACTCCACGTGAGCAGCTTGTCCTGCAACTCCGCTTTGGACTGGGCAATGGACAGGCCCACCCACTTGAGCAGGTCGGCCGAGAACTGGGCATTACTCGCGAACGAGTGCGTCAAATTGAGGCAGGCGCTCTAGCCAAACTGCGTCAGCCCCCTGTACTCGAACGCTTACGTAGCTAAATTGCGCTCTCAAATAATATGCACAAAGGCCTCCGGCAGGGTGTATTCCCCAAACACTTCCTGCCGGGAGCCTTTGTGCATGCCTAATTGGAGATAGTCATTAATAGGCTAGGGTATTTCTCGATTAGCAGGTCGTGTGCCTTGCGAAGTGCAACAACATAGTCTTTTACCCGGTGATAAATCTCTATTGCCTGTTCTGCACTATAGGTATGTGCCACAAGATTACGATCTTCTGCCATACCAAGCCATACCATATCATCATTGCCAAGCCAGCCTTGTAAAAAAGCTTCCTGGAGCACTGGCTTAGGTCCGGCTACTTCAATGGCTATTTTATCCTTCAATACCCATTTGATGGCTTTCCATGCCGTTTCCTGTGCAAGCAGGAACGCTGGTATCGCCACATTATCTGGTGGTCGAGCTCAGAAACGTGGCCGAATTGAGCTCAAATGATAGTGCCTCCACCGTTTAAGGTGGCTCTACCGGAACGCTAGGATTGCAGAGTTACGGTAATCCTCTTTATCTTCTGGTAACGTCATAGTACGTTCAAGATTAGCCAATGCATGCGTAAACTTCACAAAAGCCTGGGCTGGCCTAGTATCGCTCATACAGTATCTGTCCTTCTTCCCTAATGCTTTGTTGTACCGATGGGTCAACATGCTCAAGCTGTACTAGGTCAATTTTCAGGAGAGTAGGCACTTGGTTATCTTCCACATCTGCTAGACGATGGATGCATAGCCATTCCCTGCGATCTTTGACCCCTGCCACTGCGATATCAATGTCAGAAATAGGATTATGCGTACCCTTTGCTCGCGAACCGTAAAGAATGACTTTCTGCACACTTGGAAACGCACTGATGTGCTCTACCAGCTTGTCAATAATAGGCTGTATTGTGTTGCTCTTCTTCATGATTAGCACACCTCAGTTTTCTTTAGAAGAGTAGTCCTGAATAAGCTGTTCTATCTGTTTTTTAAGTATTGGTAACAAACTCACTACTGTATCCCAAATTATATTGTATTCTATGCCAAAATACTGATGAATGATAACATCTCTCAAACCTGCCATTCTTTTCCACGGAATATCCGAGTGCTTCTTCCTGAATTCGTCGGGAAGATTTTTCGTTGCCTCTCCGATAATTTCAAGCCTTCTGACAACAAGATCTTGCTTCTCTATGGATGTATGAAAGTACTCTTCCGTTACACCTCGCACATACATTTCTATGAGATTAATCGATTCCAAACTATGGGTGAGAAAAACTATCGGCTCTTTTTTCATAAAATTGGATACTGCGATGCCAGGATAGAGTCCCTCAAAAGCGGATGGATAGCCCCGTATCCAACTACATCGACCTTTCTTTGTAGTATTTCTTCAAGATCTTGCTTTAACCCAACTAAGTCAAGAAGCGTTTTTCCTCGGGGAAGATCAACAAGAATATCAACATCACTATTTTCGTTGTTATCTCCCCTTACATATGATCCAAAAAGCGCTGCTTTTTTCACTTCTGCCTGCTTAAGCACCGGGAGGATTTGCTTTATGATTTGATCTAAGGAGGGCGCCGGTTTTTGGCTATACTCATTATGAATACGCTCACGTGCAAAATTGAGTGATGCATAAATCTGCTCTCGTGTCAGTTGGGGATAGTCATCCAGCAAATTATCGATGGTAGAGCCTAGAGCAAGCTGTTCAAGGATAAACTCCACGCTGATTCGCGTTCCTGCTATACAAGGTTTGCCAAATGCGATGTTGGGATCAATACTGATATACTGGTTGTCAACCATGGTTAGCACCTCCTCTCTAGAAGATTACATTATCGGATTGTAGCATGTCAATCATTGCTGGCTTTACTTTTTCCCGCCTAGGTCGCGTGCAACGGAAGTCACACCTTTGATTCTCTCCAGGCGCGTGAAAAGCCGATTCAATACCTCTAGTTCGGTAATCTGCACAGTCATAGTCACAACTGCAACCTCACGATTGACTCGGCAATTGAGGGACAGCAAATCAGCTCCAATATCACCGACGACGATTGTGATATCGCGCATCAGACTTCCTCGATTCCGCGCAACAAGTATAATAGGGGCATGATAGCGCTGCTGGCTTATTCCCGACCAGCTCACGTTAATTAGTCGTTCACCATCCTGCGTCCGGATGCGAGATATATTACGGCAATCCGTCCGATGTACAATCACCCCTTTACCACGACTGACAAAACCAATGATGGAGTCACCAGGAAGAGGACAACAACAATTTGCTAGCTTAGATAAGAGACCACTGACTCCCGCTATTTCCAACTGAGCGGCGGTCGGTCTGGTGGCCACACTAGGAAGTGAACGAGTGTCTGCATCATCCTTAAGCTCTTTTGTCTCTTTCCCTTCACGCTGTTGCCAGTATGCAAGTAGTTTCACTACGACAGCATGAGGACGCATATCATCCGAACCGATGCTCGCCAGTATGTCTTCAAATGACTCAACATGTAACACGCTACATAGCGTGTTCTCGGCATCTTCTGTGACAACCTCCAACCCACGCGGTCCCGCCGCTTTGAGTTCACGATCTAACCGTTCACGCCCGATTTGGATATTTATCGGACGTTCGTGAATCTTGATATAGCGGCGAATTTTGCTCTTGGCAGCAGGCGTATGGGCAAGGTTCAGCCAGTCTCGCGTTGGGTGTGCAGTACGATTGGTGACAATATCGACGATCTCTCCGCTCTTCAGCTCATAATCAAGCGGCACCATGCGCGTCACCGACCGTTCCCAATTCTCACCATCCATCGGCGTAATAATACGGGCCCCAGCACATTTATCACCAACTCCAGTATGAATGCGATAGGCAAAGTCAAGCGGAGTCGAGCCAACTGGCAGATCTTTCACTTCACCTTTGGGCGTAAATACAAAGATCTGCTCCTGAAAAGTGTCGTCCCTGACTGCATCTGCAAATTCGGTATCACTGGTACTGGAAGCACGCAGTTCTTGCTGCCATTCGGCGAGTTGCCGCAGCCAAGATAGTAACTCTCTCGCCGAGGCAGAGGCGTGGTCTCCAACATCTTTATAGTGCCAGTGCATGGCAACACCGTATTCCGCCATTTCATGCATGGCATGGGTACGGATCTGAATTTCTACAAGTTGGTCATCCAGGCAAAAAATGGTCGTGTGCAGTGCGCTATACCCATTGGGCTTGGGATTGGCGATAAAGTCTTTGATACGCCCCTCTTTTGGCTTCCATAGACTATGTACATGACTCAGTGCAATATAGCAATCAGTCGTCGTATCAACCAGAATACGGAAAGCGATGAGATCGTGAATCTTGCTGATGTCTGCTGCCGCCTTGAGCTGTTCAAAATCCTCAGTCTCACTGACATCGCGTGCAATTTTTCGATAGAAACTATAAGCATGTTTCACACGTCCCGAGACTTCTGCTTTGACTGCGATCGAAGCCATCTCCGAGCGCAAGATACCACAGACGCGTTCAACATACGAACGCCACTGCTTGCTCTCTACCTCGACGATATCGCGTACCCAGTTATACTTCTCAGGCTCTAGAATCTCAAAAGCTAGATCCTCCAGTTCACTTTCTACGCGTGACATACCTAGTCGCCCAGCCAGCGGAGCATATATCTCGCGTGCTCCTTGCGCCATCGCGATCATCTGCTGTTGATCACCATAATACGTCTTTTCATGTATAAGGCGCATAGTATACAAACGATAGGCAAGCTTGAGCAGCACAACCCGTGGGTCATCGGCCATTGCCACAAACATCTTGCGGACAGCCTCGGCCTGTTGGCGGCGCATCGCTTCACGAATACGCGGTTTCTTGCTTTCCACACTTAGAGCCAGACTAGTCTCTTCTTGTTCATCATAACTTTTTTTAGTACTGGCAGACTGTGTATTCTTAATTGCTGTCAGTGCACCCGTTGCCACATTTTGCTTTTTACGCTCCAATATGTTGAGTCGAGCCATACTGCCAATCACACGTGCCGTAGCTGCTCCCAGGCTACGCTCGACCTGCTCGATAGTCAAGACTTCGGCATCTACGGTCTCAAAGACCAAGCCAGCAGAAATACCTATCGCATCGACATGCATCATTTGAGCCAGAATGGTCGTTACAGCCAGACCACGCTCCAACCGAGGTAGGAGCTGCATCTCTTCGACCCCTTGACAACAACCCTCTAGCACCAGTTGGAAAGCTCTGATCACCATATCTATTTCCTGGGAATTCATATATGGAGATACCAATGCCAGAACTTGCTCCATTGCATCCTGGTAGGGATCCTCTGCAGTGTATTGTTCTATTGATCTATCTATCATAGACTTCTTGGGTATGGAAACATATCCCGTTTCTGGGGATAGAATACCTGACCTATGGGTCACTGATCCATATACAAACACAACGCCCAAAAAATATCTTTTCAACACCTAAAGGTGCATACCTTTAGGGACACGGTGACAGCCGAGACTATGTATACCTATTAGTATACGTTTCAAATCGTCTCTTGTTAGATACTACCGACTGACGAGTAGGAAAAAAGGGGATTTAAATCTTACTTGCTCGAAGTGCGCACCACATCGACCACACTTTTTACTTGGCGCAAGCGGCGTAAGATCCGCTCGATTTGATCAAGAACTCCAGTCTCAGAGGCTATCTCGAGGGTAGCTGTGATCACTGCTTTTTGTGCTGCAGCAGTACTCGTAGAAGTTACTGATGTCATGTTAACACCTGCATCAGCCACCACTGATGCCACATCACGTAATAAGCCAGCACGATCATAGGCTACAATAGTGATCTGAGCCAGATAATATTCCGGTTTGATTTGCAACCAGTTAACTTCTACCAGCGAACGTGTATTATCCCGATTACGACGTAACATTTGACAATCACAGCGGTGTACAACCATTCCTCGGTCAGGAGTGAGAAAACCCACAATCGCGTCTCCAGGGATAGGGCAACAGCATTGGGCTAGCTGGACCAAGATGGCACTCTCACCATCTTTTTTAGCAAGGTTACCCTCACTACCATCCACTCTATTGCCTTCATCCTCTTGCATGCCACATTCATTGCCGAAGCGCTTGGGTAAGAGAGGCAATAGGTGCTCCAGAACGGGCTCTACCTGCAGATCCTCACGACCAAGCTCCACATAGATATCTTCAAGGGTTGCATATTGGCTGAAGATTGAATCGGCTGCAACCTCTTCAGAACACAAGCGGGTAAGGAATTCCTCGACCATGTCATTAACACCGTCAGTTCCGGAAGCTTTTAGGGCCAAGGACAAGCGCTCACGGCCCAATTGCAGATTGATCTCACGTTCATATGTTTTGAGGTAGCGTCGAATCTTATTACGTGCTGCGGCAGTACGTGCAAACGAGAGCCAGTCTCGTGTTGGGTGCACAGCATGGTTAATCATGATGTCAACGATCTCGCCGCCCTTGAGCTTATAATCGAGCGGCACAAGACGTGTTACCAGGCGACCGCTATCATCCATGTTCGTGATAATACGTGCACCTGCGCAATGATCACCAAGATCCGTATGAATCCGATAAGCCATATCAAGAGGAGTTGAACCAAGTGGCAAATCCTTTACCTCGCCTTTGGGCGTAAAGACAAAGATCTGCTCCTGAAAAATATCTCCTTTGACCGCTTCGACAAATTCATCAGCTCCCTCTTGCGGTAAGGAATGCTGCCATTCGCGCAACTGCTCGATCCAGGTAACCATCTCGCGATATGACAACCGCCAACTCGCCGGAATCGCATCCTCGTCGGGCACATCATCTTCTTCTTGGCCCAAACGATCCTTCAGGTACCAGTAACTAGCAATGCCATAGTCAGCCGTTCGCTCCATATCATGAGTGCGAATTTGAATTTCAGCCAAGCGGTTATCCAGGCAAAAGACCGTTGTATGTAATGATTGGTAGCCATTCACCTTAGGGATGGCAATAAAATCCTTGATACAACCATCTTTAGGCCGCCAGAGTGCATGAATATGCCCCAGGGCAAGGTAGCATTCATAGTCTGTATCGACGAGGATGCGAAAGGAGACCAGATCATGGATCTGACTAAGCTCATTGCTGTTCTGCTGCTGGGGAAGATCCTCCAGTTTACGATTAATGCTGGCCAGATGTTTCTGCCAAGCCATTACCTCTGCATTGATTCCCGCCCGCTTCATCTCTGTATGTAAGATGCGATAAACTTCATTAATAAAAGGGAGACGCCTTTTCACATCTTCTTCAACCTGACGAGCAAGGCGCTTATATTTCTCTGGTTCCAGGTAGCTGAAAGCTAAATCCTCTAGGTCAGCCTGCACCAGAGACATTCCCAGGCGACGAGCCAACGGAGCATAAATTTCGTTGGTCTCACGCGCCGTATTCTGTTGTTGAGCGGGAGACATCACAGCAAGTGTACGCATATTATGCAAGCGGTCAGCGAGCTTAAGCACAACCACGCGTGGATCTTCAGCCATCGCCAATAACATCTTGCGTACAGTCTCTATGCGCAAACGGCGTTTATCAACTAGCGAAGGAGGAGCAATAGGGACGTCTTGGTCATCACTTATGGACAATGTAGACATCGGCTTGCTAGACAACGCCAAGGCATTGAACTTTGTGACGCCATCGACAATATTGGCCACTGCCGGGCCAAAGTGGTCACGCAGATCATCCACTGAATAATGGGTATCTTCAACAACATCGTGCAGGAGAGCAGCTACAATACCAGCAGCATCAATACGCATTGCTGCTAGCAACAGAGCAACCTCTAAGGGATGCTGGATGTAAGGCTCACCAGAACGCCGCACAGCACCTTTGTGGGCTTGGAAGGCAAGATCATAAGCACGCTGAAGCTGCTCAATATCCTGCTCGGCAAGATATTGCCTTGTTTCTGACAGTAAATCTTCTAAAGTCAGTTGGGAAGGGATTATCCCCACCCCTAGATTTGTTGTGGTCCTGACCAAAGGTAACACTGCCTGAAATTGCCCGGCATTATCAGCAACCTTATCAAAGTTGGTAGCCATCATGCATAACCTGCTGCTCCATTTTCCTGAGCTAAGTTCGCCAATCAGCTTGCTCAAATTGCCTTGGAACAACCCCCCGTGATTCTATTTAGGTGGAGTCTATTAGCCGCATAGCATTCGTCCTATGGCTGACAGTAATTCATCAGCGACATGTCTATAAGAAATCCATCCTATAGTCTATATACAATAGACGAATAATGCAAAACAAATGTTACTACCCCGGAGGTAGGAAGAACCTTTCGCTTGGTTAAAAATCCCCGTGACAAAGCACGCGGGTTTTTGGTGTCAAGCGAATATTCCCAGAGAAGTGTGCTTATTGAGAAACGAGATAAAGGCAAAGCCAAGAACACACCTCGGCTTAGCCTCTCTTGTTTTGACGGGAAAAGCCAGCGGACTGACAGTTTCAATTAATCGCGGGCAACGCGGACCTTATCGTAGCAAGGGCTGCAATAGACGGGGCGATCATTCTTGGGCAAGAATGGAACCTGCGTCTCTGTACCGCATTCAGCACAAGTCACTGTATACATCTGTCGTGGGGCACGCTCACGACCGCCTGAACCACCACCCGCGTTGCGGCGAGCTGTACGGCAATCAGGACAGCGACTGGGCTGATTCATCAAGCCCTTCTGCTGGTAGAACTCTTGTTCTCCGGATGTGAATACGAAATCATTTCCGCATTCACGGCACTTTAGGGTTTTGTCTTCGAAGCTCAACTAGGGACCTCCTGTGTGATATGTTGGTAATCCTCCAGGTCCATATCCAACGCAGCAGATGTCACCAGTCTTTTATTTCCCCTACCAGCGTGGGACTCTTAACCCTGGACAAGCACTGTATGCGAGACCGAGATGGGATACCGCATTAAAGCATACACTATCTTCTAGCGATTTGCAAGAGTTTTTTGCTGGCAACTAGCCATCATTCTCCTTACTTTTGAGTATTTTCCCAGGCAAGCAGATGTATCTGTTGCAAGTGGAACAATACTCTCTCTTGCCTTTAGCGATTCTCGACCAGCGTCATTCAACCTCCACGAGGTCCTGCTGTGGATTTTCCTCGCTCTGCTTGCCATACTCAGCCTGCTCTTTGTGCTGGGAAAGCTGATGATATAGACAAGATCTCGAGATTAGCACACCAATAATAAATCCTAGCAGCAGGAAGTTACGTGCCACTGCTAGCAGATAAAACCGTGGCAGATAGGCTGCTAGGAGAACGTGGGAGTAAGCCACAGGATACATATAGGGATAGATCAAACTGGTCAAGTATCCAACCAATGCCCAGAAGATCAGCCACCAGCGGTTACCCTGTCCCACGTACGCGACCAGAGGGATCACCCAGATAAGATACTGTGGGCTGAATACCTTTGCCGTAATGATTACAATGAGCAACGTTAGCAGACAAGCCATCGCTAAGTCCATATGCCCTCGCCATTGTAACCACCAAGTAGAGAGCAGACCAACTACCAGTAACCCTATTAGCAGGAAGGTGACTCCAGCAGACCAAGAGCTCAAAACATTCAGTGCATCAAACGTGAACACGTATGTCAGCGAAGTCTTCCCCAGTAAACTGCATAGCCAGAGGAGGGAAGCCAAGAGTGACTCTATCTGTACAGGTCGGTGGGCAAAGTACCCCAGCGGCGCTAATGTCCCTACCACACTCAGCACCAGCGATATTGCAGTAACAAGGATACAAATCCCCACAAACAGTGCCACAGGCCGCCACTTGCACCATGCATACCACTTTTCCTGTGTATCCCGTTGGAGAGCCAATATAAACGGGATCAGCAAGGCTACCGGATAAACCTTCGATAGCGTCGCCAATGCTAATAACACAAAGGCCCAGTTCCAGCGCTTCTGTGCTGCACAAATCACGGCAAAGAGGGTCAGCCCAGCAGGAATAATATCTATGCGTGCCAGTGCGGTTGAGGCATTCCCGACCAGCAAACACAGGGCAAAAGTAACAGCTGCTGGTCGGGACCGCCAACGTTGCAACACAAAATAGATACATCCGATAAACAAGAACATCTCTATTGCAAAAGCAACCTGATACCAGTAGGCTGGAGCTATCAATGCAAGAGAAAAAGACAGCAGCGTTACCCATGGGTATTCATGTGGCAAGGTATGATATGGTTTTTCTGGCTCTTGCGAAGCAATAATCTGTATCAGGCTTGGTGGCAGTCTCCAATGTTGCATAGCATGCACTAACCCATCCTGAGAGATAAGCATGACATCCTTGTCTGGATGGACCAGAAATGTGCATTGCTCCGGCGGTAGCTTTTTTAGTCCCGACCAACCTTGCCAGAAAGCTACAGCATAACATTGATAGTATGTAGCATCCGAGCCCACAGAGAACATCTGCCAGGAGGCCCCACTGTAGAGCAGCCCCCCCAAGATGAGAAGGACGAGAGTATCTTGTAGATATTTCGTAAGGCGCTTGTGTTTTGTTTCCACCATCTCCCTTTTGCTTTTAATCTCTATTTTTGCACTTTTCCCAATCTGAACAAGGATGAAGAAAAGATCTTTCTGCTTTCATCCACTGACATTATCGACTTAGCAAAAGTCCCTCTTACAAAAGCTGAGAATACTTACGTATTTCTCATCCCTAACAAGGGTACCTGATCGGTGCATAATTAATCTAGGGGAACAGAGGGACTGTTTTGAAGAAGAAAAAGAGATCATTGGCTATGCCTTCAAGCAGCATTATAGTCGCATTGAGACATATAAAACTCATCAGTTTGCTACTTGACCGGTTATGAGACAATGAAAAAAAGCTAGACCTTTCGGACAGGAAACTAGTAGAGTCTTCGAGACCTTTTTTATTGGGAAATTCATGACATCATTTACATTTACCATCGAGGCTGAATGCCCAGAAACGTGGGCACGTGCAGGCACTATCCAGACGCCTCATGGAACCATTCACACACCCATTTTTATGCCTGTCGGTACACAGGCCACAGTTAAAAGTGTCTCGCCTGAAGAGCTGCATGCGGTAGGAGCACAGATCATTCTTGCCAATACCTATCACCTTATGCTCCGGCCAGGCTCACAACTCATTGATTCTTTTGGTGGCCTACACTCTTTTATGCACTGGGATAAGCCTATTCTAACTGATAGTGGCGGCTTCCAGGTCTGGAGCCTGGGTCATTTGCGCAAACTGAATGAAGATGGTGTCACCTTCAAATCACATCTCGACGGTTCTTTTCATACACTCACCCCTGAACGTGTGATGGAGATTGAAGCCGAATTGGGCGCAGACATTATTTTGCCTCTCGATATTTGTGCGCCATACCCTTGTGCCCCTGAGGAGGCTAAGAAGGCTATGGAATGGACCCATAGTTGGGAGGAACGCGCATTGATTGCCAAAGAGCAGTATCGTCCAGAGCAAGCTCTTTTCGGTATCGTGCAGGGAGCTTTTGAGCCTGAATTGCGTAAGGAGAGCGCTCGTGTCATCGGGAACATGCCTTTTCCGGGTCTCTCAATTGGCGGACTATCTGTTGGTGAGCCTAAGGCGAAGATGTGGGAGATGCTAAACTATGTAACACCCGAATTACCACGCAATAAGCCTCGGCACTTTCTAGGAGTAGGTTCACCCGAGGATCTGGTCATTGGTGTTGGACTGGGTATGGATATGTTTGATTGCGTTTTGCCAACCCGCGTTGCACGTCATGGAGGCCTTTTCACCAGTACTGGGCGCGTGAGCATCAAAACCTCACGATTCCGCAACGCACGTGGACCAATCGAGGAAGGTTGTGATTGCTACACATGTCAGCATTATAACGTAGCCTATGTCCATCATCTTGCGCGTGCCGAGGAGCAGCTCTATTATCGCCTGGGCTCTATCCATAACATCCGGTTTATGTTGCGCCTTGCCAACCAGTTACGCGAGTCAATCATTGCGGGTACCTATCCTACCTTCCGCGACGAATTTCTTGCCCGCTACGTTCCTGCCTCCGAAAAGGTGCGTGAACAGCAGCGCGAGAAATGGAAGCAAGCAGCAAGAACACAACAGGGACAATAGGCATTATTGAAACCCTAGAACAGGAGTAACTATTCAACGCGATTTACCGTGTGCCCTTTGGCTATCGCGCTCACTATACTCCTACTAATATCAGGAAGCAGATATGCAGACAGCACCCTATCGTTTTATCAATACCGACATCCTGGATGCTACACTGAACATGGCAATCGACGAGGCTATTCTCATTCATCATCTCAAAGAAAAGGTTGCTCCAACATTGCGCGTCTTCCGCTGGTCACAGCCAGCAATTTCGCTGGGGCGCTTCCAGAATGTTGAGCGGGAGTTGGAGCTAGAGATCTGCCAGCAGCGAGGTGTTGCGCTAGTACGCCGTCCAACAGGTGGGCGTGCAGTTTATCATCGCGATGAGTTCACTTATAGCATCGTTGCCAGCAAAAGATATGGTGTGCCTTCGGGCATTGTTGCGGCCTATGCCTACCTTGCCCAGGGATTGCTCACCGCACTTCATCTGCTTGGAGTCGAGGCCGAAATCAGCGACGAACGCGTCAACAAACATCCTTCAGCCGCCTGCTTTGCTTCCTCAACCCAGGCAGATCTCACCAGCGGAGGCTTTAAACTGGTAGGCAGCGCCCAGGTATGGAAAGAGGATGCATTGCTACAACAGGGATCGTTACCGCTTGATGACCGCGCAGCCGAGTTTTTTGACATGCTACGCTATTCTAACTCAGATGCTCGCCAACAGGCACTGACTCTCTATTGTCAAAAAATGACGCCATTGCATACGCTTAAACCTACAGCATCATGGGACAATATAGCCCAGGCTTTTAAGAACGGTTTTAGCACCTTCTTCCAGAAAACATTTGAGCCAAGCGAGCTAAGTTCCTCCGAATGGGAACTCGCACACCAACTGGTACAGGAGAAGTATAGCAAGCTCACATGGCGCCAAGAGCGTGTTACACAGGTATAGCAAACATGCCTATCCAACCTATCAGGGGGTACATTCGTACATATACAGACCAAATCAGGCTATTTTGGCTGTACAATAAAGAAAGACAGCATCGAGCAAAGAGATTGGTGGGCAGGCATGAGCATATCCATTGACTTGGCACGCAGAATTTTGGAAGCGTGTAAACAACGTGCCCGAGAGCTAAGCAGCTCTGTCAGTATTGCTATTGTTGATGCAGGAGGACACTTGGTCCTGTTTGAACGTATGATGGCCCCCTACGGTTGGGCCACAGGCGATATCAGCATCGCCAAAGCTCATACATCCGTTATGTTCAATCAATCGACGGACTCGGTGGCACAATGGGCTTCAGCAATTCCAGGTTTTGCCGCTAGTTTGGCAACAATGACTGGAGGAAAATTTATCATGGCCGCCGGGGGCTGGCCAATTCGCGTTAATGGGATTACCGTAGGTGGCCTCGGCATCAGTGGAGGCAATGCTGTAGGTAGAGATGAGGAAATTGCAGGCGCAGGGCTCGCGATCCTGGGGGCTATAGCTCCCCCCTTCCAAGGACCACCCGCTCAGCCTATGCCAGCTCAATATCCTCCGCCATGGGCACAACCACCAATCCCAGCAGTACAACCTATGCAGTACCAGGGCATAGCCCCCCAGCCAGTTCCTCCACCACAGGGAGCAGAGCAACCTATGCCAATTGTCAACGGCATAGCAGCTCCTTCAGGTGCAGCAGTTGCTCCTAATGAAATATTAGAAGCACAGCAGACAACCAGCACAATCCATTTACCAGATAATGATCCATATGAAGCATTTAGTACTAAAAACTCAACAACGCCAAATACAGGCCGTTCAGGAGGCTAAGCATGAGCCAAGAACATGACCCTATTACACCGTCAACCGCTATCAGGAAACAGCGACGAACACGCCAGCGTCGTAACCAGCCAGTATTGGTTACTACCGCTGAGATCGAGAACTCGTCGCTGCAGACAGATCAACTGACGATAGACACAGACACCGATAGCGAGCAGGAGACAGAAGCCACAGCAACGACCGAGTCTGCTCCCGAAACAAAAGCTCTCTCTCTATCGCATCTCCCCAAGTTTTTCTCTAGAGTCGATAAGAGTGAACAAAAAGAGGAAGATGTCGTCAAAGCACGCCTTGCTCGCGCCAATCATGACAAAGTTAGCAAGGACAGCAAAGCATCAACAGCCAAGACAAATACGAACAACGATGCAAAACCACAGAGTAAGGCAACAGAGCGTAGGGAACCTCTCTTTAAGATACGTCACTTCGTCGGCATGATGATCTATCTCATTGGAGCAGAGTTTATCCTACCCTACGAGTTCGCTCTAGCACATCAGTTAGGCATTGACCACGCTTACCCAGTCACGATTTTCAACTTTACCATACCGCTTAGCTCTGCACTGTTTTTGAATATTGCCACACTGATTCTCTTCCTCTACGCCCTGGTGAAGCTGGATCTATTGCCTAACACGGCGAGTGCGAAACTCAGAGCCGAGCAGAAAGCCAGGGAACAGCAAAGCAAGAACGGCCAGAATAGTGCCCCAGTGG
>DASYAN010000022.1:0-3539 GCA_036501345.1 Ktedonobacteraceae bacterium | reverse complement strand
ATGCTACGGGAGCGAGAGGGTGAACGCTTGGATCAGTGGCTCGATCAGGTAGAAAAGCAGGGAGTGCCCGAACTCCAGAGCTTCGCGCAAGGACTAAAAAAAGACTATGATGCAGTGAAAGCTGGCTTGACGCTTAAATGGAGCAATGGTCAAACAGAGGGGCAAGTACATCGATTGAAGCTAATCAAGAGGCAAATGTATGGCAGGGGTGACTTCAAGCTTTTACGCAAGCGCGTTCTGCATCGGGCTCAGACCAAAAGGCTTCAACACCGCGCTTTGAAAATGGCTTCCTGAGCCTGCACACAAAGCCAGACAGCCGATGAACTCGATGGGAAGACGGCAAAAAGGATGACAACGATCGTCTCTGCGTTCTTTGCTTGCCTTGCGGCCTTTCTTTTCCTCGGTGAGTCGTTTCTCGCCGAAAAAGCGAGGCCATGAGAGACTATGATGTCGGGTATGAGAACCAAGAGAACGTCGGGTTTTCTCTGAAAACGGGTCTCCTTTGTGCACTTGGGAAAAAGCTCTCTCTGTCAACTCATCCTTGATTCATCAAAAGTTGGGAAGATCCAAAGCCTCTTGGCGAGGTTTGCTTCGCACAGCCGTGGGTGAACGGTCAGTTCCCAGGTAGTTATTGGAGGAAAGCGTGATGACTTCGTGACCATCAATGATTACTGTCGCCTTCTGTTCTGTTTCAAGCACACGAGGTCTATTAAATATCCCATTAGCACGAATAGCCTCTATCTCTGCATTTAAATATTTCTGTAATTTACTCATGTATTTCTCCTTTTTAGAATGTCAAAACTATTTTACCGCAATCGCCAGCTTTCATGATGTTTATCGCATCATGAATCTGTTCAAAGGGGAGGCTATGTGTAATTACCTGCTTGAGATCGAGTTGACCTGCTTCAAGGATTCGGCGCGTACGATACCAAGTATCGAAGATACGGCGGCCAGAGATGCCCTGCACGGTTGCACCCTTGAAGATGATATCATTCGTCAGGTCCAGTTCGACCATATTTGAAGGAATGCCAAGCAGCGACACACGTCCACCATTGCGCAGTACTTTGAAACTTTGTCGGATGGCGAGTGGATGACCAGACATTTCTAGCACTACGTCAACGCCCAAACCGTCTGTGACATCCAGAATCTTCTGCACAGGATCAACTTCACGTGGATCAATCACGTAATGTGCACCCATGTTTGTGGCAATCTCGAAGCGCTTATGGTTGGGTTCTATTGCAAAGATGGTACTGGAGCCAGAGGTGCGAGCTAGGCCCACAGCCCACAGGCCAATTGGACCACAGCCGAAGACTGCTACTGTCATGTTAGCTATTTCGCCTGTAAATACTGCGTGTACCGCATTGCCGAACGGCTCTTGAATAGAGGCTATACTATGATCAATTTCTTTGCCTGTCTGCCACGCGACACTCTCAGGAATGGCGATATATTGGGCAAATGCGCCATCACGGTCTACGCCTAATATCTGCACGTTGCGGCACACATGTGCCTGTCCTGTACGACACTGTTGACAGCGACCACATGTAATATGGGTCTCGGCTGCAATAAAATCCCCGGGGGCAAGTTCGGCTACTTTCTGTCCCACCTCGACGATTTCTCCTGCGAACTCATGACCAAAGATGCGCGGAGTTTTCACGCGGTTCTGTGCCCACTCATCCCACTCATAGATATGCATATCTGTACCACAGATGGAAGCTGCTTTTACCTCTACTAGCACATCAGATGGTCCAATTTGGGGAATATCAACCAGAGCAATAGTTGCACCAGGTGCCGCTTCTGCTTTAATGGCCGCCTTCATTCTTCCGTACATTCTGTATTATACCTCTGCTATAACTACTCTTGAACTAGGCATCGGAGTCGTTGGAGAAAAGATCGTTTTCAAAGTCGATCTCGCTTCTGGATTAGCTTGGGTCTTATGGGATACTGATACCAATCTGCAATCCGTGGTACAAATCTGGGACAGGTGATCTGACCTCATCACCCCTCATTGAGAAGTTGCCTCTCTGAACGCAGGTTAGTATGAGTTATGAGTGGATCTCAGTTCATGCTCTTGACAGAAAGAGTTATGCTGATAGTATACCACCTGTGAATTTGCAGGCTCCAAGAGCCAGATCTGTGGTAGCACTCCCCCTAGTTAGAGGGTTCCCAGCAATAGCGATCGAGGGTATAATAGCTCGTAAATCCAAGGCGTTGGTAGATCGGTTGCCCTATTGGTGTTGCCTGTAGGATAGCCATTCGATATCCCATTGCTCGAGCATCTAGAAGCGAGGTCATGGTCATAGCAGATCTGATCCCCTGTTGCCTAGCGGATGGACCCGTACAAACCATATAATAGATACCAGCTACTTCTTCAGCACAATACAAAGCAGAAGTTGCCACTGGCTCCCCATTGAGACGAGCGAGATAAAATGGCCCGGCTGGATGCTCAAGAGGTGGCACGTTTGCCATCAGTTTCAGGGAACCTGCCTCATCCATGGGGAACCCACGAGCCATTGTGCAAACCCACTCTCGCATGGTTTGTTCATTCTGTACTCGCTCAATCACCAAGCCTTCTGGGAAAGGGAGAGATTCATTAATTTTGTGCAGATCAATGGCCATGCCCACCGTCCTCCAGGGTGTTAGCCCATGTGCTGTAAGGCGGTGAGAAAGATCGCTTGGATGTGTAAGTGGACTAACGCACCAGACCATGGACTGCTGACGCGATTGATAGAAGTTGAGAACTTTCTCAATGGTCACCTCAGGATCAGAAAGAGTCAACGATGTATGAAAAACCCCATTGAAAAGAGTGAGCGGTGTTCCAGTAAAGATCCATGTCAGTTCTGGCTCTTCGTAAATATCTCCCTGGCCTATCTGAACACAGGCACGAAAGAATCCAGTAAAGTTCTCTTCGATTGCTGAAATTATTTCTTGCTGAGACATGTTCTGTACACTGTTGTTTTTCATTTTTCATCTCATCCTTCTTCAAATCAACAATGGCTTGCCGCATCGGCGGCGGCAAGTTCCGTTTGTCCAGCTTTGGCACCTTTGGCGGTGGAGTTGGTGGCTGCAGGCTTGCCATCCCAGCCTGATCAAAAAGACTCGCCTTGTAGTAGATCGTTCGTTGTGGCATGCCAGTGGTGCTCGCACGCTCTTTCGGGGTCTCCCACCCCAGGATCACCGGACGAATGATCTCATAGGTCACTTGCGTTGGATCTTTGAGCAGCGGACGCAGCTGCTGCCAGTCATGGGTTGGCCCTCGAGTTCAACTAAAAGACTCTATTCCGATTGGTGCTATGATGAGGTAAGACCAATTATCTTTGTCTTGGTTTTCAGCTCACTCTCTCTGAACCGGGATAAAGTCTATTATAGAGGGCGTTTCGTAACCCCTAAAAAGCTCTTCAGTAGATGGGAAAGTACACTTGAATAAGGTCAGCAAAGACCAGAAAAAAGCCACTTTTTGATGAGGGCATGCGTCAAATCAACTTGACAGTTTTGGGCTTGTACGAAGTCAACACTATTAGGCAGAATCGTCCCTTTTTGAC
>DASYAN010000021.1:0-5480 GCA_036501345.1 Ktedonobacteraceae bacterium | reverse complement strand
CTCAATATCAACAGCAGCAGCCATATCCACCTCAATATCAACAGCAGTATGCACAGCAGCCATATCCACCTCAGTATCAACCGCAAGCACCAAACATTACGGTAAATATCAATCAGCAACCACCCAGCTTTCTGTTGCGTGTCGTCTGGTATATATTCATTGGTTGGTGGCTTGGTGGTTGGTGGCTTGCATTCGGCTATTTGTGTTGCTTGACTGGCATAGGTATTCCGCTCGGTCTAGTAGTACTCAATCGGCTTCCTAGAGTGCTCACATTGCGGCCTGTAAATCGACAGACGAGTGTAACGGTGAATGGAGGCAATGTTACAGTCAATATTGGTGGTGTACAGCAGGTGAACTTTCTGGTACGGGTTGTGTATTTTATCTGCCTCGGCTGGTGGTTAGGCGGTATTTGGGCATTCATCGGCTATGGGTTATGTTTGACGGTTCTAGGGCTGCCACTAGGATTAATGATGCTCAACAGGTTACCAGCCGTGCTCACGTTGTATAAACAGTGAGCTAGTACATACAACATTTAAGGAGCTAGCCAAGTGCTCTCTCCCTGACACATTGTTGGCAAGCATAAAATGATTTCATATGAACAGGGAGTCAAGGAAAGCGGGAATCCCTGCTTATCTAAACCAAGATCTGAGCACGAATCTCATTTCAGATGGAAGAGTTCACGGACACCCTGATGAACAGCCTTAAACAACAAAAAAGCTGATCAAGGCCGTCTTTTCACCTGAGCTCCAGAGCTTTTCAGAGGAGTATGCTAAGAGACGGCCTTAGCATACTAGGTGGCATGGGTCTACAAGTTCAATTATTGCTTATCACCTGGGGTTTCATTTCCCAAACCCACCCAAAAATGACTGAACGATTAGAGCAAATGTTATACAATAAAGGATATTTCTAACACAGTGCTATTACTCCACATGTCACGACGAAATTGCACCAGATAATCCCATAACAAATGTAATAGAGGTAAATAATGATTGATCTCGAAGCTCCCATCAAAGAAGTCACTGTCTATGCCGACTGTGCTCTGGTCACTCGTAGAGGCTGTATCCAGCTTGAGGCTGGTGAACATGAACTGCGTATCAACAACCTGCCCCAGTTTTTTCGCGACTCCCTGCGAGCTGCCGGACAAGGCCCTCAGGGCACACGTATCCTGAATGTCGATATTACCACAGCATTCTACAATCGCGCTCCCGAAGTTGAGCTGCAAACTCTTCAGGACGAACTGGAACAGTTACAGCAACAGCGACACCTGCTTCAAGCGAGACAAGATGCTCTCAAAGAGCGTCGTCAATGGCTGCATACTCTCGGCGAACAATCCCGCGATTTCGCCAAAGGTTTGGCACAAGGACAAATGAAGCCACAGGATTGCGCTGACTTTTTTAGCTTCATGGCCGACCAGTCTCTGCAGGATGCCAAGGCATCGCTAGAGCTGGAGAAACAAATTCGTCAGTTGCAATCGGAGATGGATGCTAAACAACGCGAATTCAATGCCAAACAAGGAACCGCGCCAACCGATCGGCTAGCAGCTACGATTACACTCGAATTGCTAACAGATGGCGAAGTGACGGTGGAAATTTCCTACCGTGTCGACAAGGCTTCCTGGCATCCTCAGTACGATGTACATGTCCAGATGAACAATGAGCAGAGCCAAGGAGAGGTAGAGCTTACGTACATGGGGATGGTACAGCAGGCTACAGGTGAGCGCTGGAAAAATGTTGCTCTGGCACTCTCGACAGCCCGTCCTAGCCTTGCCGCTGTAGTTCCAGAACTGAAACCGTGGTATCTCAAGGCTTATACAACACCACTACCACCGCCTATGGTACCTTATCAGGCAGCAGCACCTGCAAGTATGCCCAACTTCGGAGCTATGAGGGCCATGGCCAAAACAGCGTCTAATGATCAGATCGGCGAAGACACACTTGGCTCTATAGAAGCGATGGTACCAGAACCCGTTGTAGCCGAAATTGCGACGACAACTGTCGAGCATACAGGAACGGCATTAGTTTTCCGCGTCGGTCATGCAGTCGATATCCCATCCGATAATTCGCCGCATAAAACCACTATTGCCAGGGACCAGATCCCCTGCGAGTTTGATTACGTGAGCGCACCAGATCTGGAAGAGAATGCCCATCTACGTGCAACCGTCACCAATACAACACAACGTGTCCTGCTCAAAGGCGATGCCAGCATCTTCCTGGGCAGTGAATATGTTGGTACAACCACAATAAAGATGAAGGCTCCTAGTGAGCAGTTTCAGATTTTCCTCGGCATCGATGACGCAATTAAGATCAAGCGTGAGCCAATCGAGCGTGCAGTAGATAAAGGTAATCTCTTGCAGAATGATCTGCGACGTAGCACTTATGCTTATCTGATCACTGTCCATAACTACGCTGCCGCACCCAGGAAAATCGAGATCCTGGATCATCTGCCAGTACCACAACATGAGCGCATCAAAGTTAAGGTCTTGCAAATTCAGCCACAGCCAGCCGAACATACCAAACTGGAAATACTGACCTGGAAATTCACGTTGCCAGCGGATGGCGAGCAGAAGATCGAGTATCGGTTTGTCGTCGAGCATCCCCAGGGCCTCAAAGTCATTGGCCTACCATAAGCTTCCCAAGAGGAGATTCACATGGCTTTCGATATCCAGCGTGCACGTCAGGAAACTCCTGGTTGCACCAATGTCATACATTTCAATAACGCAGGCTCATCCCTCATGCCTCAGCCAGTTCTTGATGCCACTATCGGTCATCTACAACTTGAGGCACAAATCGGTGGCTATGAGGCCGTTGAACGCCAGCTCAACACTCTTGAACATGCCTACGACGCCGCTGCTGCACTTATCAACTGCTCACGCGATGAAATTGCATTTGTAGAAAATGCTACCCGTGCCTGGGATATGGCCTTCTATAGCATTCCGTTTCATTCCGGAGACCGCATCCTGACTGCCATGTCGGAATACGCCGGCAAACTACATTGCTTATCTACAGATTGCACAAAAAACGGGGGCGATTGTCGAGCCCATTCCTGATGATGCTCATGGACAAATCTCTCTCGAAGCACTCAGTAATGCTATTGATGAACGCGTCAAACTAATCTCCATCACCCATGTTCCCACGAGCGGGGGACTGGTCAATCCAGTGGCTGCCATAGGCAAGATTGCACGTGCAGCAGGCATCCTCTATCTGGTAGATGCCTGCCAATCCGTTGGGCAAATGCCTATCGATGTCCAGGAGATCGGCTGCGATATGCTCTCAGCTACGGGACGCAAATATCTACGTGGCCCACGAGGCACTGGCTTTTTGTACGTTCGGCGCGAGGTTCTTGAACACCTCGAACCTCCTTTTCTCGATCTGCACGCAGCAACCTGGACTGCTCGCGACCACTACGAAATCCGCCCAGATGCACGCCGCTTTGAGAACTGGGAGACCAACTATGCTGGGAAGATTGGCCTTGCCACAGCGATCGATTATGCCATGCAATGGGGACTAGACAACATTTGGCGTCGCACCAAAAACCTGGCCTATCAACTGCGCACACAACTCACTATACTCCCAGGCGTCATTATACGAGATCGCGGTATTACACAATGCGGCATCGTTACCTTTACTGTCGAGGGCTTAGATCCCGAGGAGATCCAACGGCAATTAGCTAACCAGCATACCAATGTTTCGGTTAGCATACGCTCTTCGACCCACCTCGACATGGAGGCACGGGGATTGACCAGCATGGTACGAGCCTCAATTCACTATTACAATACAGAAGAAGAGTTTTCGCAATTCACTGAATATATAGAGAAAGTCCTGGCACGGTGATAGTCTTTACTTTTTAGCATTTTAAAGGTATACTTAACAGGTGAAGATTGCATGGAATAGATAGGGTTGGTGCACATGGATGTCTACCGGATTGTATACACTGAGCACGCACGAGCTCGTATGGCCGAACGAGATATTAGCAAAGAGGAAGTGGCTCATACTCTTTCCCTTGGTGTATCGATTCAGAAAAACAAAGAAGCTGGACGCTTCCCAAAGGAGGAGGTCTCTTGCCAGGTTGGATCATGCTTTATTCATGTCGTAGTTGGCATAAATCACGCCAGTAAAATAAAGATTGTGGTTACTGCTTATGCGAAAGGAAAAAAGGAATGATATGTATCATATGTGAAATTGGAGAAACGCAGCCAGGGACAGCAACAGTTACCCTGCAAAAGGATGGAACTATTATTGTTTTTAAGGATGTACCAGCTGATGTATGTCCCGTATGTGGCGAAGCTTATACTGATGAAGACGTTACTGACCGCCTGCTCCGCACAGTTAAAGAGAAAGCCCAAAAGGGACCAAAGGAAGAATTTATTCAGTATGTTGCGTAGCCTAGTAGGCAACTACTAAGCTACTATCTGATTCCTCACAACTCCTTACCTCATCCCACGAGTCATCCTCGCTATCATCACCCAAAGCCAAATGCCACAACCCCAGAGTGCCTGAATGATCACATTATTGCGGGAGACCCAAAAATCCATACAGCTTTCACTACTTTTCGGTAGGTCATGTTATAATACTTCAAGAACACACATACTGAGGAAGGGCTTGCTATGCGTCTACAGGGAAAGACTATTGGATTTTTTATTGCCCCCGAGGTCGAAGATCTAGAGTACTGGGTCCCGGTGATGCGACTCCGCGAAGAAGGGGCCAGGGTTATTACTATTGGTCTCACCAAACAAACCATTCGTGGAAAACATGGCCTGGAGATGGAGCCTGATGTTAGCATTGATGAGGCCCCTAGAGCAGAGGATTTAGATGCACTGGTCATTCCAGGCGGTTGGGCACCTGATAAACTACGCCGCAATCAAGGCGTGCTCGATCTCGTTCGCGCAATTAATGCACAGGGGAAAATTATTGGGACTATCTGCCACGGCGGTTGGGTCCCCATCTCCGCAGGGATCATACAAGGACGTAAAGCAACTGGCTCAACTGGCATCAAAGACGATATCACCAACGCTGGCGGTATCTGGGTCGATGAAGCGGCTTTTCGCGATGGGAACCTAGTCTGGGGTCGTGTTGTCGAAGATATACCCGCATTCTGCCGGGAACTTGTCGCAGCTCTTAGCAACTAATTTCGATGAGCAGTAAAGAGGAGAGGGAACCTTGAGCCGATTTCTTGATACATTGGCCCAGCGCGTCTTAATATACGATGGCGCGACAGGCACAAATATACAACGTTACAAACTAACTGCCGAAGATTACGGAGGCCAGGGCACCGAGGGTTGCAATGAATATCTTGTCCTTACGAAACCCTCTGTCATGGAGGAGATCCATACGGGTTTCCTAGAGGTCGGCTGTGATGTACTGGAGACCGATTCTTTTACTGCCAGCCGACTCAAGCTGGATGAATACGGGATTGGTCACTTGACCCACGAAATCAATTTCACATCAGCCCAGATTGCTCGTCGTCTGGCTGATCGCTATAGC
>DASYAN010000020.1:0-16114 GCA_036501345.1 Ktedonobacteraceae bacterium | reverse complement strand
CTCTAGTTGCGTATGTGGGACAGAGCAACCGTTGGTGGTTGCTCTTCTGGACACTGATTGGACTCTTGACTAGCTGGATTTACCCCTATATCTTTCATATGATTCCTCATTTGTATACTTCATTGTTCTATCCGGTAACTGCAGCGCGTAACTTCCTACTGCTCGGATTTATTCTCTCTGTGCTGATTGTAGTATCGCGCAAGCGTGTTGAACGGCCATCGCCTGTTTTTACACCATCCATTTTCCCATCATAAAGAGCAGACTGAGTGTGGCCAGCAAGGCGGGAAAAATCCATAGTAGAGCCTGATGGAGGCGTGGATAGCGTAGGCCAAGAATGGCTAAAGTAATGAAAGCTGGGAACATCTCAAGAACAAAGCGTTGATTCGAGATCAGTGCATCATGCTGCCATACACTAGGGCTGAGAAGATAGTAGAAGAGTAACAAACCTGTCCAAAGAGTATAACTGGCGCGGATCTGTTGCCTGCCTGCAATCACAAGTGCAATGAATGCAAGGGTAGCGCTAAGATCGAGTAATACATGGACCTCATTGAAAGAGCCAAAAGGTTGGTTCCAGAAGAGTTCGAAGATATTCTGCCAGATCCCTCGCCATGGCCAGGAAGTCTGGCGCGACCAGCGTAGCTGGACAGTGGCAAAAGCAATTGGATCGCCCGCTAATTTCCAGCAGTAAATGCAATAGAGCAGCAGACCGAAGAGAATCAACACGATGGGTATAAGTCCTGAGAGAAGACTGCGCCATGGTGCAATAAGTCTTTCGCGGTTGAGCCATAGCTCGTAAAGAAAAGGTGCGATGATGAGTGCTCCTGTTGAGCGGGTCAATATACCGAAGAAACCGAGTATGCCAGCTAGCCACCAGCGCTGGCGACGTAGGGCCAGAAATGTAGCGGCTGTTAGAAGGATAAAAAGCGATTCATTGTATGCAGTAAAAAAGAAGAAAGCTGTGGGGAAAATGCATAAATAGAGCAGTGTTCGGCGTGCAACCTGATCACCTCCCATCTCTTTGGCGAGCTGGTAGAGAATAAACATTGCACCTAAAAGCATTCCATTGCTCAATAGCATGCCAACTGCAAAATAGCTCCAATTTCCTAAAAAATGAGCGATAGCTGCGATCAGTAGTGGATAAAGAGGAAAGAAAGCAAGATCAAGGGGTGGGTGATAGCCGGATTGTGCAATGCGGATATACACGAGCGCATCCCAACGATTCCACGATGTGAACATTGTAGTGAGATTGACTGGCGTGCTCCCATGGAGATCCTGCGTGAGGAGAATAGAACCGAAATAGGTGACCAGGATTAAAATCAAGCGTGTGGCGAGAAAGATCCAGAAAATATCCCATTTGGACGAACATTTCGTGATCATGGTAGCTCCTACATAGTCTAGCGGTTCAAGAGGAGTGCGATTCCCAATACAGCCTGCAAGGCTGGAAAGATTGACATAAGTGCATAGTGCAGGCGTGGATATTGCTTACTGAGAAGAGCCAGCGTAATGAAGCTGGGAAACAAGGTAAGGACGAAATATTGATTAGACAGAAGAGAGTCTCTATTTCCTATCGTAAATGTTTCAAGCATAAAGAGTAAGAGACAGCCCTGCCAGATGCTATAACTGGCGCGAATCTTATGCCATCCCAGGATAAGCAGGAAGGTAAAGCCTAGTATCGCGCTGAGATTGAGGAATAGGTAGGCTTGAGTGGGAGAGCCAAAGGGCTGGGGATGGGGGCAGAACAGCTCAGATAGAGCCTGCCAGATATCTTGCCAGGGCTGCATGAGAGCATGTGACCAGGAAGCTGACGTCTGAACAAAGGCTAAAGGATTTCCGAATGCTTGCCAACAGTAGACAGCGTAAATGGTGCTTCCTAGGGGGATCAGAATGATAGGCAGCAAGGTATTCAATAAAGCACGAATATGGGGGCCAGAATGTGTTCGCAGCATCCATAGTTCATACAGATATGGGATAACCAGGAAGATACCATCGAGACGAGTAAGTGCTGCCAGCAATCCCACAAAGCCAGCAGCCCACCAGTTCTGCCGTTGGGTGGCAAGAAAGGTTCCTGTAACTAGGAGTAAATAGAGTGCTTCATTGTAGGAGACAAAGAAAGAAAAAGCCGTTGGGAAGATACACAGATATAGCAAGGCTTGCTGGGCAGTATCGTCTCCTAATGCATCAACTATCAAGTAATAGATAATCAGCAGCACGCCCAAGAGTGAGGTATTGCTGATCAATGTCCCAACTAATAAATAACTCCAGCTTCCCAAGAAGTGGCTGATACTCGCGATAAGCCATGGAAACAGTGGGAAGAAGGCTAGGTCAGCAGGTGTCCGATATCCGTACTGGGCAATGCGGAGATAGCTTGTGACTTCCTGGTGATTCCAACTAGTGAGCAGTGCAAAAATATCCACTGGTGTATTAGAGTATTTTGGCGCTGTAAACAAAATATAGGAAATATATGCAATAAATATTAGAAGCAGTCGAGTAGCAATGAAAAGCCAGACAATTTCTCGAACAGGTGCACGTTTCACTTAGGCTGTCCTCTTCCTATGAGATTAGGTGAGGTGCGTGCAGTGATGTAGCAGTAAGTCGTGTTACCTCCAGAAATAGTATGGATGATATGGTATTTCCAAGGGGCAGGAATGGTCATGCCACGCTGTATCAGGTTCATTGGGAATATCATATAGTCATAAATAGGGATGTGAGCACCAGGGTAGACTGCAACCAACTGATATCGAGTAGCGAAACCCTTATTAAAATAATACCAAAAAGTAGATTGGGAACCTATTCCCAGATACGAAATTGTAACAATCCCCACACTTGCTGAACCATGGGTATTCTCTTCCAGCCATTGCAAAGCATCACGATAACCAGGATAGGCTACCTGTACTGCAGTATTCTCACCGTGGAAGAGTTCGCTGCTATATCCTTCTGCATCAGGGATGCTTATGAGCCCAACGAGGTGCGGACCAGCCAGGGCTATGGTAAGTAAAGCAATTGCTGCAACTGCACGAGGGTTCAGCTTCGCTTTCTGAGGCGGAAGTGCGATCTGTGCTTGTGACGCCTCTGTGGGTGGTGTCTCTGAAGTGGGTAATGAGAACAAATTCCCTCGGCGATAGCCCAGGAACTTCGTCAGTGCATAAGCTCCTGCTAGGGCCACCGGAGGGGCCGCTGGAAGCGCATAGTGGGTTCCTACGACAATAGTGAGGAGGCTAGACATTCCTATTGAGGCAATGAGCCAGATAAGAATAAACGAGAGATTGGTGACATCTGATATTTCGATTCCTGAGGCGTGCAAGTGGAACCGGACCAACTGAATTAAGGCATAGCATGCAAAAAATGCGGCAGGTACTGTAACGAACAGACTCATCTTAGCAAGCAGGATAAAGGGGATGGTCCAATGGGGAGCATGCAAGTTGGCTCGTCCAGCGATAAAGGTCAAATGTCCACCTGCAGCGTGATTCCACTCAAAGAGAAAGCTATGCATAAGTAGGTTGTAAGGGGAAGGCCAGATTGCCGGATCTGCCACGAGAAAAGTTAGAGGAGCCACAATGATAGCACTAATCCACCAGCCCCAAGGCAGCCTGGGTCGCTGCTCGACAGGAAGTCGTCGGCAAAGCACAAAAAAGTAGTAGGCGGTGAAAGCAATCATACCTGGAACAAGCAGCACCGCTGTATATTTACTATCAGCTCCTAAGCCCACTAGAACTGCAGCAAGTGGGTAGAGCTTTGGCCGTTGAGGAGCATGCCAAAACAAAAGATAAGCTATAGTAATCAACGCTGTCATCGTCGTATCAAGGTAGGCGAGGGCGCTAAAATAGGCTAGCCAGGGGCTGAAGGCAAGACAGAGGGCGGCAAGGAGAGCAACGACACGACCGAGAGGAGCACGCCCTAGCCAGTAGATTGCAAGTATAAGCAAGGTGCCCATTATAATACTGGGTATGCGTGCTGCTATAAGTTCTGCTAAGGGATGAGCGAGTTTGCTGTTAAGCGTGATAAATAGACCGATGAGCAGTTTGACCAGCGGCGGTGCTTCGTAAACGTAGTTCCATCCGCTTGCACCTATCTGTAAATGTTCTAAGAGTGGGAAAGCAGCTTTGCCTGCCCCAATATAGACAGCTTCGTCAGTAACCATGTCAAGTTGAAATGCAAGAATGATGCGTGGTAACAGGGCGGCGATGGCCAGCCCTAATAGAATGGCGATATCTATGAAAGAGACGCCCGACTGCCTACGTGTCTGGACAATTGTTGTCGAAAGATCTTCTTTATCCTTAGCAGTGCTATCAAGCCCAGTGTACATCATATACCTCGAAAACGACGAAAGTGATACATATAGAGTAGAGTATCGAGCCTGTTTGCAAGCAAACGCTCTATGCTTGTAATTGTGCCAGTATAGCATACAGCACAGGAAAAAATAAGGGCAGCTATAACAGCTTAGGTACCTACATATTGGTTTTGTGCAAGATAAGGAGAGCTTTAACATCGCAACTTTCAGGTAAGCCCTGGTCACTAGAACGGATTACGATATCAGTTGGTTTCAACTGTGTGGCAAGAAGCCTCCTATTTGGTTTATCCCTGATGAATAGTGCTTGAGAAGATAATCATAGCTGCCTATGCTGAACTTCCATATATCAATCCATCTTTGAATGCTGAACAACGGGCCTCGCGTGATCTCCTGCAATTTACTATAGTAGAGAGCTAGCTGTTTATCATGAATAACATTTGTCCCACTTGCTAGTGTTTCTAGATATCCTGCAGGAATACTGCGTGTAAAGTGTCCGATACGCCAGGGTGGCAATGCAGGCAAATTTGCCAAGGAAGAATCGTCTTCTGCCCACCGTTGGATGCTTTCGCTGTCTCGTCCTTCTCCCTCAGGTAATCTTGCCAAAAGAGGATCACCTAATGCCCAGATGTCGACAATATGAACGTGCGGTCCAGCTCCAAAACCAAATAAACCGATGGTAGATCGCACTACCACGTGCTGGCCAGATAGTCTAGCCTGTAATCCCTCTCGTAACCATACAGAATTTGGCCATAGGGTGATATGTTCTACCTTAACAAGAGCAGTTGCGTCTGCATAGAAAGCACGTTCATCTGTAACCCCTCTCTGATCAGTGAGAATATTGCTCTTACTAAGGGGATACCAGCGCGAATTGGGTACAACAATTTCAAAGAGCAGAATTATCGCAAAAGCCATGATCCACTTTGATTTCGATTTTAATGATGGGAAGGAAGTGTGTGCAAGTAAAATAACGGCGATCAAAAAAGGTTCTGTGAGAAAGCGTCCGGCCATAAAATCCCCACCAATTACGAGCGTATAGAGCAGATAGAGCCCTATTCCGATCAGAAAAGGTAGATCTTGCCATGCGCTCCGCTCGAAGAGAAAAAGCACACTGACAGCGATGATGACAAAAGGAAGAGGATCAAAGGTAAAGGAACTGACAAAATAGCCAATCCCGTGGGAGAGCAATTGAGCCCTATCAATGCCTGTATCTAACTTTGCATAGGCAGTATTAGGAAAGAGAAATCCATAATAGCACAATGAAAACGCTTCCCAGCACAAGAAAGGCAAAAATCCTAGCAGCAGTGCCTTCGCACTTTTCCATCCTGGAAACTGGTAAAAGACAACAATGAGCGTGGGTAAAAAGAGTAATAGCGTATCCATTCGGTTCAAAGTCGCTAGTCCAGCTACCAGTCCTAGAAAGAATACATAATGGTCTTTATGTTGGGAACGGTAGAAAACTAGCATGAAAATAACAATCAGTAGATAGGTTAATGGATTCTCTAGACCGGAAGTAGAAAAATCTACAAAGGATTTGGATGCGGCTAGTACCGTGATCCCTAATGTGGCCAAAAGTGGAGATCTGGCTAAGTACAAGCTAAAGATACCTACAGCAATGAAAGACACGGTTATAGATAAGACAAGACTAGAGTAATAGATCTCGTGTGTGAAAAAATAGACTAGGGAGAGCAAAAGCATCCAGAGGGGGTGAGTATACGTTTGAACGCGTTCATCAGTATTCCATGTTAAACCATAGCCATGAATAAAGTTGTCAACTACCCGAAAGGTGATATAGGCGTCATCACATAGCCATGCATCTTTGGTAATAATGAAAAGGAAGAAGGCGAGTGAAAACACAAGGAGACCTTTTTTATTTCTCTTTTCCATTGATGTGGTTTTATTCTCAGGTAAATCCTTAATTGCTGAAACCATTGTATCTTGCTTCTTACCTATTTTGTTATCAATGACTGGCAGTAAAGGAGCTTATTCCTCTCCTAAAAAGATAATCGAAGCAGGAAGAATTAACGAGAGGGAAATAGGGACAGATTGGCTCAATAGAGAGGAGAGGTATCATTGTGGTAAAAGGGTGACCGATGGGGCTCGAACCCACAACCGCTGGAGCCACAATCCAGAGCTCTGCCTATTGAGCTACGGTCACCATGCAAAGTGTGTTTCTCAACACTGACGTCAGTATAGCGGACCTCTAATAGATTGTCAATAGGCAATTTCTCTTGTTTATGGATGCTAAAGAAGCTCTATCAGCCTTTCCCACCCTTCCCAGCTGGATTCTATGGTATACTCTTCAAGCTTTCTCCTCTATATGCTTCATTTATTTATTTGACATTCCATACCTGTGCGAGTTTGTTGTAGCCAGCTGTTACGATGCGTGTATCATCCGGCGACCATGCAACACCATATATCTGAGCTGAAGCGTAGGTATAGACAAGGTTACCTGTGTCTGCCTCCCATACGTGAGTTTGGACATCGTTTCCTCCCGAGGCAATATAGCGGCCATGGTATGACCAAGCAACAGCATTCACCATCCCACCGACATGCTTTGTATAAGTGATGAGTGTGTGGCCTGAAATAGAGTCCCAGACTTGGGCTGTACCATCCCAGCCACCGGAAACGATACGTGTGTCATCCGGTGACCAGGCAACAGAGCGTAAATTATCGTGATGGCCCTTATAGTTGAGAAGTGTCTGCCCACTCATTGGGTCCCAGACTTTCACCAGACTATCCCACGCTCCCGATACTATATGTTTTCCGTCGTGTGACCATGCTACAGCAGCGATGAAGTCGGTATGCTCTGCATAGGTTGTAACGATATTGCCGCTTGCAACCTCATACACATAGATTTTATCGTTCATATTACCTGCGGCAACATATTTTCCATCAGGTGACCAGCTTACAGCAGCAAAACCAGTATTGAGGATGGTGCCATCGCTATTAGCGTATCTATAGAGTGCTTTATCATTGGACACCTCCACAACCTGTACTGTTCCATCATTAAAAGCGATGGCGATCAATTTGTTATCGGGTGACCATGTAACTTTGTTGGCCCAATCATCTGACTGCGCAGGCTGAATACTGCTCCGGTAGGAGAATTGACGTTGCCCATTATCTGCATTCCAGACGTGGGCTGTCCCATCTTGCGAGCTAGAGGCGATATATTTCCCATCAGAAGACCAGGCAACCCCGTAGACATAATCAGTATGGCCTGAGTATGTAACGAGAGCAGATGAAGACTGTGGATCTGAAGAATTATCTGACGATCCCGCTGCTAAATGAACTCCCAACGGATTACTAGTGGTTGGTGAGGAAGAAAATGGCTTTGCAGAGAGCACGAACTAGGTAGCTGCACTACTGGCTGCTGCTAGACCAACGGTACCAATTACAAAAGTACGACGGGAAATAGAACGCTGAGAATGTTGAGGCCTTACGTAAGGCGGCACTGCTGTAGAGGCATTTGGCGGTGGCAAGTATGACGGAGCGGGCGTTGGCATCGCAGTCGGAGGGAAGTAGGGTGATGCTACCTGTGGATGTTGCAAGGGGGTCGAGTGTACATCAGAGCCTGATGAGTTCTGTGGAAGAATATTAGCGGGTATTTGAGGTGGCGTCATTGTAGACATCCCCGATATGCCAGATGCAGGTCCAATTGGCAGGACGGGTGGTGTGGAAATGACAGGTCTACCAGATAGAGATGTCATTGGTGCTATGGATGGCTGGGGAGTGACAGGTGGCCTGATAAAGGTAGTGCTTAATTGCTGGCTAGCTTGTTCCAGCGCTTGGGCAAAGGCGCGGACATTAGCAAAGCGCTGGTGCGGGTCTTTATTCAATGCTATCATCACAACTTGCTCGACGGCTGAAGGGAGAGCTGGAAGTAGGTCGTGCAATGGAGGAGGATGTGCCACACTGTGTTTGACGGCGATCTCTGTATATGAGCCCTGGAAGGGACGCTGTCCACTGAGCCATTCGTATACAATGATGCCAAGCGAATATTGATCGCTGGCAGGGCGAGGATGAGCCTGGATCTGCTCTGGTGCCATGTATGCAATTGTGCCTGCAATATTCTGTGTACTCTGGTACTGGGAGCTCTGTGTGACCAGAGCGATGCCAAAATCGCTCAGCAATACTTCCTGATTGCGACCAAGCAACATATTTTCTGGCTTGACATCGCGATGAATCAACCGTTGATCATGTGCGTACTGTAACGCCTCTGCCACCTGCTTCGTATAGCTTATCACCGTTGCTAGTGGAAGAGGAGTGCCACGAGGATGGCGATGGCGCAGAGTCCCATTAGGGGCATAATCCATCACTAGGTAAGGTGTATTTCCCTCTACTCCGAAATCAAGAACACGTACAATATGTGGGTGGAGTAGACGAGCGATGGTTTGTGCTTCGTGCTTGAAGTTCTCTCTATCATCGTCGGCAATTTGGGTATGCAGCAACTTCATAGCGACTTGTGTATGAAGATGAACATGCTCCCCGAGGTATACCTCAGCAAAGCCTCCTGTTCCTAGCAACTGAGCTAGCTGATAGTGGCCCAATTGTTGTCCAATGCGAGATGCTCTGGCTGCCATAGACCCACTCCTTGTTACTGTTGTCGTAGACCAAATAGATTGTAGAGTATAGAAGGGATAAAAGGCAAGAAGAGTAGTATGTTTGGGTCTCCATCGCTACCCTTGACAAGCAGAATCTCCTGTCCTACACTTCATAAAGGAGCATTTTTAGAAATGGCCGATCCTAGCCAAGGAGAAGATACAGGTATGTCACAAAAATCACGAGCTATTTCAGAAGAGCGAGGAAGCATACGGAATGTAGATGGTACTGGGCAAGAGGAGCAAGGGCACAGTAACGAAGCAGATTTGTCAACTCTTCCTGAATTACCCCCAGGCGTCTCGATGCCTGCCCCTAGTAAGACTCCACGCCGTAGGACACGCTGGCCGGATGCCATCGATGTGATTTTCGAGAAAGATCCAGCATGCAAAAATATTTTCGAGGCTCTCATCTATCAAGGACTATGGGCTATTTTCTATCATCGTGTTGCTCATGCCGTTTATAAAGCACATATACCTTTCCTGCCTCGCCTGATCTCGCAATTTGCCCGTTTCGTAACTGGTGGCATCGAGATTCATCCAGGTGCTCAGATTGGTAAACGTTTTTTCATCGATCATGGTGCTGGTGTGTTAATCGGCGAAACCACGGTGATTGGAAATAATGTGATGCTCTATCATCAGGTCACACTTGGGGCAACTGGCTGGTGGCGTTCCAGCCCTGGACGTAAGCAGAAGCGCCATCCTACGCTTGAAGATGATGTGACTGTCGGCGTTGGAGCTGCTATTTTGGGACCGATTACCATTGGCAAAGGCAGTAGAATTGGCGCGATGGCACTAGTATTTGAGTCAGTTCCCCCTAACTCGGTAGTAGCCTCCAAACCTGCTGAATTGCTGGTTAAGGGTGGAGAACCGCTTGAAACACATCAGGAATTGACCCAAGGCTGGAATGGAACTGATCCTTGGGAAATGGACTATCAAATCTAGTTGTTATATGTCCTTTTGGACAATATGTTCCCTCCCATGCTTCTTGGCTGGTAGGATGGGTATTACTTAGTTGGGAGTTATTTCATTGTTATCAAAAATATCCGGAAATCTCATTATCGGACAATCTGGCGGGGCTACTGCAGTCATCAATGCCAGCTTGGTTGGGGCTGTCGAAGCAGCATTTGCAGATCAACGCATTGGAGCCGTCTATGGGATGCTCCATGGCATCGAAGGACTGCTCAAAGAAGAACTGATCGATCTGCGTCAACAACCAGCAGGTATATGGTCGCAACTTCTCCATACTCCATCGGCTGCTTTAGGTTCCTGTCGATATAAGTTACATGACCATGATCTTGAGCGTACAATCGAGATCCTGAAGCGCTACGATATACGCTTTATGCTCTATATCGGCGGCAATGATTCTGCGGATACTGCCCATCGTTTGGCTGGGGCGGCCCAGCAGTTGGGTTATGATCTCTCTATTCTTAGCATACCCAAAACTATTGATAACGACCTGCCTTTCACCGATCATTGTCCCGGCTACGGGAGTGCTGCCCGCTTCATTGCTCAAGCTACCCAGGATTCTGCCTTGAACACAATCTCTATTCCCTGGCACTATCCGGTGAAAATCATCGAAACTATGGGACGTGATGCTGGTTGGTTAACTGCCTCTTCAGCTCTGGGGAAGCGTGATGAGAGTGATCCTCCGCATATTCTCCTTATTCCTGAGCAGCCTTTTGTTGCCAATCGCTTCCTGGCCCAAGTTGAAGAGGTCTACAGGAAGCTTGGCTATGTCATTGTTGTTGCGGCAGAGACCATCAAGGATGACAAAGGACAGACGCTTGGCTCTGTGGGGCAGATTGGTGTTGACGCCTTTCAGCATCCTTTATTAAGCGGAGCAGCTCAATATCTGGTTGATCTTGTTAAAAGGGAGCTGAGGCTGCGTGCCCGCTTTGATAAGCCTGGAGATTTGCAACGCATGTCCTCTGCGCATGTCTCTGTTACCGATCGCGATGAAGCCTACTTGGTCGGCAAGATGGGTGTACATGCATTACTCGATGGTGAAAGCGATAAAATGGTGACGCTGATCCGCCATGACGAGCCGACTTATCATTGCATTACAGGATTGACAGAGCTTGATAAGGTAGCAAATGTACAACGTCTATTACCGGATAGCTATTTGAACCAGGACAAGACAATGGTTACATCTGCATTCTACGAGTATGCTCTGCCTTTGATTGGTGGACCACTCACGCACCATACCCGGCTCGATATCACAAAGGCAAGGCTGTGATCTTGGCGCAATGCAGCGGACCTCTGGCGCATGGCAGCCTAATATTATAGGCGTTGCGCATCCCCAGAGGTTACAATTGATGGCCCAGAAAGCCCCGTCCTTTGAAGGCGGGGATGAATGGGCGTTCCTTTCTTGGGGCTTGGGCACAGGGGAAGAGGTTGGATCATCTCAAGGCATATATGCGTCAATTGCTCGTCTAATAATCTCCGCCATTGGTACATGTTCCCGCCTTTCTGGGCTTTTCCAACGGTTTCTTTTGTCGCTGGGTGAGAGAGATGGTGATCCGTTCCTTGGACATTTGTCCTATCTTTTCTTGACAAGCACTGATAGAGTGATAGAGAGTAGCATATCAGAAAGGATAAAGGAATGAGCATGTTGGTCTACGAGTACAAGCTTGATGGCAATCAAAAGCAATTTGCAGCCATTGAAGAAGCGATACGCACGGTGCAATTCATCCGCAACAAATGTATCCGTTTGTGGATGGATGGCGATCGTGTCTCGAAAAACGACTTGCAGACCTTCTGTGCTGTTCTGGCGAAAGCTTTCCCCTTCGCCCGTCGCCTCAACTCCCAAGCGAGACAGGCCAGTGCCGACCGTGCTTGGTTCGCTATCTCCCGCTTCTACGAGAACTGCAAGGAAAAGAAGTCTGGAAAGAAGGGCTATCCTCAGTTCCAACACCACAACCGCTCGGTTGAGTACAAGGCGACTGGTTGGAAATTGGATGATGATGGCCGTCATCTCACCTTCACTGATGGCTGCGGCATTGGTCGCCTCCGCTTGGTTGGAAACAAGAAACAGAAGATCGGAACCTTCCCCAGCAGTGTCATCAAGCGTGTACGCATTGTGCGCCGTGCAGATGGCTATTATGCGCAGTTCTGCGTCAAAACTGAGCGCAAAGTCGAGCACGTTCCATCTGGGAAGCAGCTGGGTATAGATGTCGGTCTGGGGAGCTTCCTCACCGACTCTGAGGGAACCACGGTAGAGAACCCACGGCACTACCGCAAAGCGGAGTCGAAGCTGGGGCGTCTCCAGAGAAGACTCTCTCGCAAACAAAAGCAATCTGCCAATCGCAAGAAAGCGCGAAAGCGATTGGCCAAGCAGCATCTGAAAGTGCAAAGGCAGCGCGAGGATTTTGCCCGCAAGCGGGCAAACGCGTTCGTCTCGTCTTGCGACTTGATTGCCTATGAGAACCTTCAGATTTGCAATATGGTCCGTAACCGCAAACTCGCCAAGAGTATTCATGATGCTGGATGGGGGATATTCCTGCAATGGGTTGCCAGATACGGCTTGCTGCATGACATTGAAGTTGTTGCTGTGCCACCCCACTACACCAGCCAGAAATGCTCCGACTGTGGTACTATCGTCAAAAAGTCGTTGAGTATCCGTACGCATATTTGCCCGACGTGCGGATTGGTGATGGACCGGGATCAGAACGCGGCTCGTAACATTTTGGAAAAAGCTCTTTCGTCCATTCGAGGCTGTACCGTAGGGCATACGGAAACAGACGGGCTTGCCCCGTGAAACGCTTCTGGACAGGGGACCTCTACTGTTTGTTCGCAAGGGCAGATGGCAAGCCTCCTGGATGAAGGAAGAACCCCTGCGCATTTATGCCAGGGAGTGTCAGTTTCTTAGAGATTTCTGCTACAATAATGTGCATTAAGGTTTCTCGCTCATGTAAAGGTTGGCTCAATCTGATAGAATGTGATTAGGTAGGTGTTTACGATGCATAGAACACTTGAGGCTGATATAAAATTTGCGCATGTAGTGGGGTTGCTATGGCTGATGTACAACGAGAGATCAGGATGAAACAAGCTACAGGTCTGCTGCTTCATGGCGAACGCGTTTATCTCCATCGCCCGAGGATAGATGATGCTCCAAACGTCTTTCGCTGGGAACGCGATGACGAGGTATGGCGCTACGATCCTCATCGTCCATACTCACACAGCATGGCTGAGTTCCTGCCGGTTTTTAAGCGTAACTATGTACACGGTGGTGGACACCAATGTTGGTTTATCATCGAAGACGAGGAACATGTTCCTATCGGAACAATAACCTATTTTAACGTTGATACACGCTTGGGTCAGGTTGAGATCGGATTGGGCTTGGGCGATAAAACTCGCTGGGGACAAGGATATGGTCCCGATGCTATCGGTACGCTAGTTCGCTATTTGTTTACATTTCCACATATTGTACGTGTCTATGCAGAGACGGCTGTCGCCAATCGTCCAGCCCGACGTGCCTTTGCCAAAGCTGGTTTTGCCGAAGTTGGTCAAATTTTCGATCCTCGCAGCTCTGGTCAACCATGGTTATTGTTGGAAATATACAGATCAAATGCGAAATAATCTTTGCAGACTTAAGAAAGGAGCCAGATATTTTTGCCGTAAATAAGAGTAATATGTGCAAAAATGTCTTTTGATAATATATTATGAGTACATCTCCTGGGACCGTCGATCCATCTATCTTCAAGGCCTATGATGTTCGTGGAATTTATGGGGAGACCTTGAATGAAGATGTGGCTTACCGTATCGGGCGAGCTGCCGCTCAGTATCTCAATGTCTCGGATATCGCTGTTGGTCATGACATGCGCCTATCCTCGCCGCAGATTACTGCTGCTCTTATTCGCGGGATTACCGATCAAGGTGTCAACGCGGTTGATCTTGGCCTGGCCACTACTGACGGTCTTTACTTTGCGGTCGGCAAGTTTAACTATCCGGCTGGCGTCATGGTTACCGCCTCCCACAATCCGGGCAAATATAATGGCATGAAATTCTGTCGGGCCCAGGCATTCCCAATCAGTCTGGATACTGGCTTGGCCGAGATCCGTGACCTTGCTATCAGCGGCGACTTTGTCGAACTGCCCCATAAGGGAGAAGTGACACATCGTGATATAACTGACGATTTTGTCAATCATGCTCTCTCATTTATTGACGTTAAGAAGATCAAGCCGCTCAAAGTTGTGATTGATGCTGGTAATGGCATGGCTGGTTTGATCATGGCACGTGTCTTCAAGCATCTGCCCTGTGAGCTTATTCCTCTGTATTTTGAGTTGGATGGCAGCTTCCCCAATCACCCTGCTAGTCCTATTGAACCAGAGAATATGGTAGATGTGCAAAGAAAGGTGCGTGAGACCGGAGCTGATGTCGGTGCGGCTTTCGATGGTGATGCGGACCGGATGTTCCCTGTTGATGAGCATGGCAATCTTGTTGATGGTTCTCAGGTCACGGCGATGGTTGCCAACAGCCTACTTCATAAGCATCCAGGTGCAACCGTGCTTCATAACCTGATTGTCTCAAAGAGTGTACCAGAACTCGTCACCAAACTGGGTGGCAAAGCGGTGCGTACACGTGTCGGTCACTCATTAATCAAGGCCGACATGCGCAGAGTCAATGGCATCTTTGCTGGTGAGCATTCCGGCCACTTCTTCTTCCGTGACAATTGGTATGCAGACTCCGGCCTGATTGCCCTCCTGATTATGCTAGAATTGATTTCTGTTGAAGGCAAGTCCCTTTCAGAGATCATCAAACCTCTTGATACTTGGATCCGTAGCGGTGAAATCAATAGCACTGTGACGGATGCAAATGCTAAGCTCCAAGCACTGGAAGCACATTTCAGCGAGGGAGCACGCTCTGTTGATAAACTGGATGGTCTCACTGTAGATTACGGCAACTGGTGGTTTAATGTTCGCGCATCTAATACTGAGCCACTACTGCGCTTGAACGTCGAAGCCAAAGACCGGACTTTACTAGAACAGAAACGCGATGAACTACTCGCATTCATTCGCAGCTAAAAGTCGAGATATGCCCTTCGGTTCTTGATCTGGGCTCCAGGAACTTTTTTTGCAAACGCCGAGTATCACAGTCGATACTCGGCGTTTGGTTGCACGTGTTGATCTTTACGGGCCGAGGGCCTACTATTTTTGCTTTTGCTGGCGATCAATCTCACCAACAGCTTTACTTACATCAACTGGACTATTAAAGTTTTCTTCACGCAGATCCCTGAGTGTCTCAAGCACTTCCGGATTCGCCCCGTGCTGTTGAGCATGTGTGATGAGATCTTTCTTCTTTGCGGGATAATTAACTCCCTTGAGGCTTTTCTCAACCTCTACTGGATTAGCATGAGCCATAATAATGTTTCCTCCTTTTAACATAACAAGTTTCCTACTTAACTATCTCGTCCCATTTTCACATAATCTTTAGCTTCCCATAGTAGACACGAATGTTCTGGCTTGATAGTGACTATTTGTAGACAAACAGACCATTTGCTATCTGGCGCTCATGCCCATCGGATGGATGATTAATCACCGATACTGTCCGCTGTCCGGCGTGACGAGCGATCATCTCAGACGAGCCGCCGCTGTCAAATAACATTGCTTGGTAGGCACCGTGTGCCAGAAGATAATTGGCCATTTTTGCACGTGTTAATCCTCTGCTCCGACTGGGACCGGATAGGCGTCCATCAAAGACTACGAAAAAGGCATGTGTTCCATCCTTGCTCGTAGCGATAGCTGTAAGTGGATTTCGCGTGCTGGCTTCAGCGGGTGCGGGGGGATTGGGATCTTTATAAAGAGCTCCATTCTTGATCAGCACAGGACCACCACCTATGGCTTGAACCAGATCATCATTGGGTGCAGTATGCTCGGAGATATTGATTTTGTTACCAGGATGAAGATTGCTAGCTAGCCATTTGCCTGCTTCACCGCTTCCTACTAATGCATCCTGATCTGATAGTACAGGTAGCGTAGTTGCTTTGGACTGGATGGTCTGGACGGTATAGAGGCCAACAGAAGTTTTAACTGGCCGTAGCATCACAATCGTATCACTCAGGCCGGACAGAGAAACTCCTAGAGCTGGAGTGAATAACACCAGTTGGCCATTGTGGGTATCTGCATGATGATTAATCGAGTTTAGCACATGGCTGGCATCTCCATGGGTAACACAGCCGGAGAACGTTTCTCGACCCATCGTGATATGCCCTGATGTAGTCACTCCCAGC
>DASYAN010000019.1:0-9757 GCA_036501345.1 Ktedonobacteraceae bacterium | reverse complement strand
TGCCCGGTACGAGAACTTCCTCCTTCTGGCAGCATCGTTTGATTGAGGGAGGTTTAATTCTCTCGATGGCTTTGTACTATCTTGTTGGCAATCCCAATATTGATGTGCCCGGTCATAGTCAGGCGGCTCAGCTCCTGGCTTCCCTTGCACAGCATGTCAATCCACTCTATTCTCTTCCTTTCCTGTTTATTTTTGTTCTCCTGAGTTGGTATCGTTTGCCTTTTGCGATTGCCCTGCTCCCACTGTCTTTGCCGTATTACTATATCCAAAAGACTGTCTACCAGACGACTATACATGGAAAAACGCACGTAATTGCTTTTAGTCTGGTCGAAATCACTTTATGGACGTGTATAGCAGTTGCTTGTTTGCAAATCCTATTTTATGCAGTATTTTTGCGACGACGATGGCCTTATTGGCTCTCCCCAAGAGAGCTACGCGACCGCATTGGGCCATTTGTATTCCCTGTACTCATATTTTTTGTGGCAGCACTGCTTGCAAATTTCATTGCATACTCACGTGCTAATGCTCTGCGAGCTTTTCGTGAGGAAGTCGTTGGTCCCCTTCTGTATCTTATGCTGGTTCTCGCCTGTTTGCGTTCCTACCAGGATGTGAAGCGGCTACTCATAGCTCTATTTGGGACAGGGTTTGTGATTGCCTTGCTTGGTATTGTCCAGGATCTCTTTTTGAGAAATCTGATCAAGGCAGATGCCGAAGGGCTGGTTCGTATTACAACCGTTTATGGTAGCGGTAATAATATTGGGTTGCTCTTTGACTATGCATTGCCGATTGGCTTGGCTGTGGTCTTGTCTCGCATATCTTGGAAGTGGCGAGTTGCTACTTTGGTACTGTGTTTGCCTTTCATCTTTGTACTCTACGAGAGTGCTTCGCGCGGAGCTTTGTACATTGCTCTTCCCGCAGCTTTTCTCTTTGTCTTGGCCTTCGCTATTCGCAATCGCAAGATACTGCTTATTGGAAGCACTGTACTTGCCACGCTTGCCATAGTTATTTTCATGCTATTTTCTTCACAAATTACGGATGCTTTGCTCAATGAGCATTCCAATAGTGCAGGTCATAATACAGTGATGAAACGCCCGTATCTCTGGCTTACCGCTATCGATATGATTCATGATAGTCCTTGGTTAGGTTATGGTATGGACAATTGGATCTGCCACTATAGCAATAGCTGGAAAAATTTCTGTCTGTACCCTGGTGGGAGGCCCTCTAACCTTCCCTGGCCTCAACAGATCGTCCCTGACCATCCAAAAATTCCTGCCTATTGGATTACTGCTGATCCTGTTACCCATGAGTCTACTGGATTAAGTGATGAGCCAACCCTTTCGCATCCGCATAATATCTTTTTGCATGTGTGGGTGAGTATGGGAATCTTTGGCCTCCTGGCTTTTATCGCTGTGCTTGTACTATTCTACCAACTCTTTGCATGTATGCTACTCTACTTGCATAAAACACAGCCGCCAGGGTTTGAGCAGATGCGCTGGATGCTGGTAGGTGTGGGAGCTGCTATACTAGCGGCATTGTTACAAGGCCAGATCGATAGCGCTTTTCTGGAGCAAGACCTGTCTTTCTGCTTCTGGACGTTGATAGCGACAATCCTGCTTCTTCGCATGCTTGTAGGAATGCCTTGGCGAATGCTATTGCCTGCAAGATTGCGGACGTAGTCTTACATAGACTGTGAACAGGATCATATCTCTAGAGCCAACTAGTTAATAGTTTTTTTTTCGCTGATGGGCTATAGTAGGCGTATTAGAGAAACAGGGAGAAATGGTTATGGTAATTGGTATCTCCATTTCAACGCTATTAATCTGGTTGGCTTGCCATTTTGTAGGAGATTTTGCCTTTCAGAGTACCTGGATGACTATAGAGAAAGGCAAGAGCTGGGAGGTCAATTTCTATCACGCTGCAACCTATACGGCTGTATTCGTGCTCTTTGCTCATTCTTCCGTATTAGCAACAGCTGTTTTATTTGGTGCACATGTGGTAGTCGATCCTTTAAAAGCTCGCTACAAGCTCATTGGTCCAATCTGGCTTGATCAGTTGTTACATATTGTGACCATTGTATTAATTTTATGGCTCAAAATGTGATGTGTGGGGTATTAAAACTAGAGACAGGCCTACGAAGTTTCATAGGCCTGTCTCTAGTTTTAATATTCTCAAGTCCTGTAAACGAGAGAAACTTCTCGACGACTAAATGCTTGAGGGATTTGCAGGTGGTGGTGGAACGTCCTGCTCTGGCTTTTCACCACTACTGTAGATCATATCTGACAACTCTTTACGAGTGCGTTCAATGATTGTGCGCAACTGGGCTGTTTTCTCTGGATTGTGGAGAGACATGCGGCCAGATATGACAAAGAGCCGTGTAACTTCCATAGCTTCACTGCGCAGAGCTTGCATCTCTGGATCATTCCAGTGTTTGCCAGGACCGAAGCCATGCCATCTAGAAGATTGTGCTGTCTCCTCCTCTTTGTTTCGTTCGCCAAGAAATGCTCTTCCCACGTCAGTGATACTATAGATTTTCTTACCCTCGGCTTGGCTGGATGTGATCAGTCCTCGGTCCTCCAACATTTGTAGTGTGGGGTAGATGGTGCCTGCACTAGCTACATAGAACCCACCGGACCGCTCTTCCAGTGCTTTCATCATCTCATAGCCATGCATGGGACGCTCTTGCAGGAGTTCCAGTAGGGCATACTTGACATCCCCACGTCCGAAGAAGCGTTGCCCACCCCCAAAGGGACCTTCTGGTCCAAAAGGTCCTCCAGGCCCAAAAGGTCCTCTGGAGCCAAAGAGGCCTCGCCCCATACGCATGCCGAAAAAGCGTGGCCCGTGCCAGAAGCCGTGCCCTTCATGTTGCCTCCAAGGAGGAGGACCACCTTCGGGGTTACCACTGCAAGATTGAAATGCAAAACCTTGGTTACATTGGTTAAACATGTTGATATCTGCCTCCTTTTGATAAGATACACCAATACGATATATCGTTATTGATAGGATAACCGATATATCGTATTCTTGTCAAGTCCAGCTTTTTGGCAAGCTGATTGACCACCTTCTGAGCTCAAAAGCTTTTCAATAAAGTCCGGTAGAGTCCACCCTAGAAGGGGTAAATACAGGTGATAAGGTGTCAAATAAGGTGTCAAAATTCACAAAAATTTTAGCGGCTTCAATTGGCTTGACAAGCGGATTGAGGCCATCTACTCGAGAACAAAAAGAGTCGGCATTCAGAAAAAATGAATACCGACCGACCAGAGACTAGTTTTAATGGTGAGGCTACTCTTGCGTTTTCTTGAAAGAAGCATCCAAGGTGTTCATTACCTCCTTATGCATTGTTGGTAGGACGTGAGAATAAGTATCCAGTGTTATACTAATGTTACTATGTCCAAGCAGTTCTTGAATAATCTTGGGGTTGATACCTAACGCTAGCCATATGGAAGCAGCGCTATGCCGTAAATCATGAAATCTTATCGACGGTAATCCTGCATTTTTGAGTAGCTCTTTAAACTCAACCCATAGGTTCCCAGGGTTGATATATCCGCCATGCTCTGTACAGAATACCAAGTCCTTATGTTGCCAGTGATAGGAGTGTGATTGTCTGAACAATTGCCCTTCTCGATGGAGCAGTAAGGCATCAATGACAAACCGAGGTAAACTGATAATGCGACAACTTGTAGCAGTTTTAGGTTTGCCCTCAACAAACTCATAATGGCCTGTATCAGGATTATGAATGTAGGAGAGGGAGCGCTGAATCTTTAACTCAGCCCTGTTGAAATCGATATCTTGCCATTTCAGACCAAGCAGTTCTCCACGACGCAAGCCGAGCAAAGCGACATGGAGTAAGCAATCAAACTTCGTAAACCGAGCATATTCTAACAGCGCTTTTGCTTGCTCCAGATCTAAAACCGTCATATTACGCTTTTCTTCTCTTGGTGGAGTGGCATCCTTAGCAGGATTGAAAGGAAGCTTTTTCCATTTCACGGCATCACCGAGAGCTTTTGCAACAATGGAATGAATGAGACGAATTGTGTTAGGCGACATTCCCTCTTTTAGCCACTTGGTGTACACAGATTGGAACATATCACCTGTTAATTTCTGCAGCTTCATATATCCAAGCTCTGGTACAATGCAGCGCGTGAGATATCGATGATACATGGAGTATGTTCCCTCTTTTAATGCAATCTGCTGAATGTCTAGCCAGTACTCTAGGTAGTCATTGAATGTCTGGTCTGGTCCTGTGACTAGTCTTCTTTGCTCTAGCTCATTCAATGCTCTACGTTTGGCTTGCTCAGCTTCCTTACGCGTCTCAAAGTAAAGTATCTTTTTCTTGCCGTTTCCCAATGGGATACTAGCAACCCAGCGTCCATCTTGACGTTGGAAAACGCTACCCTCACCTCTAACTCTACGAGGTTGCTTCCGTGTATCTTCTGAGCTTTCCTCTTTTGGCATGACGTGATCTCCTTGTATAAAAATGCAATGTGCTATGAATCGCGTAGTGTATCAACCAATGCACTATAGAAAGTGCTGTCGTTTAAGAGCCCATTGGTACAGGCTATTTGGATCAAAGCGAACGGTTCGGTCAGCTAGACGCATAACTGGGAAGTCTTTTTGTTGCATAAATTCAAAAAGCTTCGTTCTACTTATACCAAGCCATTTAGCAGCCCCAGCAGTATCTAGTAGCCCTGATGGTGTAGCACCAGGAAGGGACAATAGCTTATTTGTCTGCTCTTGAGTCTTACGTGGTCTGGGCATAGAACACCTCCTATTCTTGGACACTACGCAGCTTCTCTAAAGCTTCCTGCTGAGTATTCCCATAGACATAGACACGTTTGCCCTCAATGTTATAGAAACTCCCAGCCCATCGGCCATCTTTTCGCCGAACCAACCCACCTTCACCATGAGCACGACGCTTCCGTTTTGCCATAAAAGCACCTCCTATGCGTTTTCATGAACCTGTAAACGAATGATTGTTGTGGCAGAGAGACCTTCTTCTCTTTTGCTTGTAGAGAACCATTGAAGGTGGTGAGCCGACAGTTTCTCAAGGGGATGATGTCCAAGATCTGGGAGAAGGTGAAGCCGTCTCATGTGCTCATACCGCTCATACGTTCGCTCTCGAATACTCTGCTTATGAACAGACTCCAACCAATGGACGAAAAACTGTTCATATTTTTGCTGTGGCCCTGTGACTCCCATGCCTTGTTGATGTTCAGAGAGGGCAACGTTTAATCTTTCTTGAGCCTCCTTTCTTGTTTTCCCATTTCTTTTGCTTCCTTCTAGCGTCATTCTGGCGGGCCATCTTCCGTCACTGCGTTTGAAGATGGAACAATCGCCATGTCCATGTTGTGCCATAACGGATGTCCTTTCTTCTTCTTTGTCTCATTGACCATCAATCAGACATTTCTTATAGTACAGAAAAATGGTCTCTTATCAAGTAGTGGTACTAGTGGGTCATGGGTATGACCGAGCCGCTCGACTGAGAGACCACTATGCGCGATCAAAGAGGAGTGATCTCCTCCTGGTCTTGCAACCACCGCTGTAATGACGTCATCTGAATGCGCACAGAGAGTCCAAGTCGGATCATGGGCAGGCCGTTGTTGATGAGTTTGTAGACATGGGCTCGACACACGCCAAGGTACTCGGCAACTTGCGGGATCGTCAGCAGCCCTGGCGGTGCTTCTGCTTCTAAATGGTCTTGCATGCTTTGCTCCTTGTTTGTATTCATCATGCACTCAGTGAGACTCACGTTCCATCGATCTCTCACGCTCTTTTTTTTCAAGAAACACGTGTTCTTCTTGTGGTCTGCTTTCTTTCTCACGAGCAGGATTCAGAACCGCTTTTTTGGATCGACCTCGAAGAAGCGACAGCGCACGGCTGCTTGGTGGTGGTCCTGCAGAGCCTCTTGCACTGGCAAGACCGGCAGCCAGATCTCTGCAAGTGGGCCTCGGTCAGCGATGCGGCTCTCTGTCGTGATACGCAGGGTGAGTCCACTGATCGCTCCGAAATGCTGGGTGAGAATGCTTGTGATGCGTCGCTCCTGGTCGTAATCAGGGACCACGATGAGTAACCAAGGCAGGAGCAGGTGTTCGCGTGACCATTCTCGTGCGCGGATATAATACTGGTAGGACGCAAACTTCTCCATGAGATCCTTCGTGCCCATCGTATTGCGATCCCATTCCAGCCAAAAGCGGATGGTCCGTTCGCCTACCTGATAGGCTGCCAGAGCATCTGGCCGCAGGTTGTGCATCTGGTCCTGGCCGCGATAGCGCCGCCCGATGAAGATGCCGGTCTCCCACCAGAGCAACTGGTGTCTGCGCCCCTGCTCACGCTCGTGTTGTGCTGCCTGGTTGAGCTGAGCAAAAAAACCGTACACGCCAGTATTGTGCTCCACGCGTCGTTGCCCAAAGAGGCCCGCTGAGCTTCGCTGGATCAACTCTCGGCTATCCTCCCTCTTGCCATTTGGGGGGACTGGCTCTCCTTCGTGTTCCGGCCCTTGGTGTTGTGTTTCCTCCTCCAATGCCATCGTGTGAAGGCTGAAGTGGTAGGCACTCGCCAGCAAACGCATCCCGCACACAGAGAGTTGCCAGCGTTGCCCGATATCAGCTTTGACGATCAGGTTGTCTCGGAGCTTGTGTGGTGCTCGCTTGCCGATTTCTTGCTGGTAGCGTCTGGTATCAACCAGTTCCAAGCAGCCGAGCCTGCGTAATTCACAGATGTAGCGTTCCATACTTGTCACCTGCACCCCGTGCAATGCGGCCAGTTCTTTGATCGAGATCATCGGATGGTCCAGGATGAATGTCAGCAGGTCAAGCAGACGGCGTGTGAGTAACAAGCTCAGGAGCGCTGTCTGCTCGCTGGTCGTGAGGCTCTCTGATGGTTCTGGGCGCATCTGCTGGGCCCGCAAGGTGAAATGACCCCCAATCACCGTCGCAAGAGGGCGTCCCATTTGTCTTGGTGTCGTAGCAGCAGGCAGATCTTTGAAGTCGAGATCCTGCCATTCGTGGGGGAGCAAGAGGCCGGGAGGAATGGCTTCCTGTGGCATCGGATCAAGCAGGTCCTGTAAATGACAGGGGGTATGATCAGAGAGACTGCGCCACGGGAGCAGCCAGGGAAACTGGGCGAGGTTCTCCTGACGCTCTATCTCTTCTAATGACGTAATCATCCCCTCCAGTGGATCGGCCTGCATGTGAGCTGCGACCTCTCGTGCTTTGCGTACCCAGTGTTCCTTGCGGTGAGCCGTCGTTGCCACAACCAGGATGGTGGGAAAGGCGTGGTAATAGGAGTGCTCTCCCGACCAACGCCCGGGACTCTCGCGGTAAGAGAGCAGCCCTCGGATTTGCTCGGTGATCAGGTCGACACTCCCGATGCCGTTATCGAGCACCATAAACAGGCTATACCAGCGGTCAGGAGCCGCCTCGCCCTGTGTGGTGGTAGGACGCACCTGCAGCACCAGTCCTCCAGATGCTTGGACCGCACACGGGCGCTCTCGATAGGAAAAGCGATGGCGGTAGTCACGAACACAGGCCCACCAGACCGATGCAGGACGCCCAAACAGCCCCAGTTTTTGAGGAGCCAGCGCATGGATGCCGTTAATGAGGTCCTGCAGCGTGCCGAGTGCGTAAAGACGGGGCAGGTACGCTAGCAGGCTCTCTTCGTCTGTGTGGCAGTATCGCGAGAGCGCTGTTGCTGATCGGTGCATATGGGTTGCCACCACGTGAATGCCCAGATTGGAAAGATGGTAGAGCGAGCAGCCTGTTGGTCCCAGGGTCGCAGGGGTGATGCACTCCACCACACCGAGATCCTGCAGGAAGGTCAGATGCCGATAGATGGTGGAGCGTCTCATCGACCGCGCCTGGGAGAGATCCTCTGCGCGGCAGAAGGGATAGCGCAATACCCATCGCAGAAGTTGGAGATCTTCGTGCTTGAGGGCGGCGAGTGCCTCATCCACCTCAGCCCGTCGAAAGCGCCTGGGTTTGCCTCGTGATTCAATGCTCATGGTATTGCTCCTCTTTGCCCCATCCATCGGGTCCGATCCCTTCATAGAGCAGCGGATGGCTCCATCCCTCCTCGGGTGGATCTTCCTGTCGCTCTCTAGAGATCTCCGCTTCTCTCTGCTCTCGTGTTGGGGCTGTTTTGGCTTTGGATGAACGACGTTTGCCGCGAGTGCCATGGGAAGCTTTGGGCTTCTCGTCCGTCTGGTCTGCTGGCGTGGCACCTAGTCCCCTCGTCTTTTCGCCTGTGTTGCCCTGCGATGAAGGATCGGGAGAGGAGCCACGTCGAGATGAGGCAGCGAGCATCTCATCGACTACTGCGACTGGACGAGCATCGCGCTGCTGACTGCGCCTGCGAATCCACTGTGCTCCCTCATGGTCGGGAGCGGTAGGCGGATCGATCGTGAGGGAGAAGACAGGGAGCCGCCTCGTGCCCAGTGAGGCTCGGACGTAGCACATATAGTTGTCGAGGTTGGTGATGTCCTCAACCTCAACGCCCTCCAATTCACGCAGGAGGCGAGCATCCTCGGCGGCCATGGCGAAGGCGAACAGATGGTCGATATTGGCCATCACCGTGGCACGCAGGGTCTTGTCCATCTTGTCCAGATAGGCCAGAGACTGCGTTGCCAAGCCAAAACTGCCTCCCACTTTGCGTAGCTCGGCAAGCATACTATTCCAATCCACTCCCTGATAGACCTGGAACTCATCAATAAGCGCGAGGTAATGCCGACGCTGTGCCTGATGCATCTCTGCCTGCTCAGCCAGAGTCATATGGAACAGGCCGAGCAAGAACGAGCCAATCAACGTTGAGATATCCGAGCCAACGATGCCTGCTGCGGTGCTGATGAGCAGGATCTGTCCCTGCCCGACGATCTGTGAGAGATTGAGGGTCGAACGAGGTTGTCCCAGAATGCGGCGCGAGACACGTGAGCTGGCAAACTTGGAGAGCTTGTTGATCACCGAGGAAATGACCTCCAGTTGGAAGCGCAGGTCCATCGGCTCATAGTAGCGCTGCCACCAGGTTTTGAGCACCGGGTCGCGGACCTGATCCATCACGGTGTGACGGAAGCTCTGCTGGCGTAGAAGAGCGATCACATCAAGCAGGGTATACTGTGCATCAGGACCGTTCTGCGGGTCTTGCCGAACCAACGTGTCGTTGGCATCGGCTAGCGTCTTGAGAGAGTACTCCATGACATTTTCGGTGCGTGGTCCCCAGCTGTTTGCCCAGATGTGCTCAAAAATCACGAGCAGATTGTCGATTGCCTTGTCACGGTCACGCCCGAGCGTCGCGTCAATCGGGTTAATGCCGACAGGGTAGTCACGATTGGCCAGATCGACCAAGATCACGCTCTCTCGTTTCCAGGTAGGCGTGAGGCCAAGGATCGCTTCGATCATTTCCCGATGAGGCTCTAAGACAAACAAGCCGTCCATCTCCTCAACAGACCTCTGCAGGGCAGACGGCCCATCGCCGGGAGTGGGTGTGCAGAGCAGTGCTTGAGCGACATGCTGAAAGAGCGTGCTTTTCCCTTTGCCAGTGCTTGCCAGAGCCAGGAAATTCCGGCGCAGTTCCGCGAGAGGCAGGGACACAGGAACGACATGTCCGGCATGGGTGGATATCCCGATGTTCCAGCCTTGGCCGATCGTCAGCGATTGCGGTGCCAGAAAGGTTCGTGCGCGACCACGCTCAACCAATGGAAGATCGGTCAGGTCAGCCGACTGAGGAAGATGAAAGAGCATACCAACATCGGCAACCGAAAGGATATGGC
>DASYAN010000018.1:0-10795 GCA_036501345.1 Ktedonobacteraceae bacterium | reverse complement strand
AACATATCGCTGATCCTCGACAGCATCACGCACAATTACAGCCAAGCTACAGGGTTGTATAACCAATGACAGCTCATTGGCTTGGATACGGGACACATCTAGCAAATCACTAATCATCCTATTCTGGACATTTACCCGGTGCTCCGCATAGAGTAAAGGAGCCCGTATTCTTTCCAGCTGGCTAGCAGGCACCTTTTCTCCCGTAGACACTAGTCGTTCTAGCTGACCTAGACGACGTATCACCAATTGAATATTACCTTTGATCGTTGTAAGGGGAGTACGTAGTTCATGGCTAGCAATGCTCAAAAATTCATCAAAGCGACGATTTGATTCCTGCAAAGCGAGCTCATTGGCATGTGACAGAACCCACTCTTGCTGCAGGCGCTCGCGTTCAATGACAAGCAGAATCAGTTTGGCAACAGCTTTGACGAGAGCAACTTCTTCCGGCGTATATCCCTGATCACAAGATTCTTTTTCTACATAAAATACGCCAACAAGTTCATTACACAATAACATGGGAGCAACAAGCAAACTACCTAGGCCATAGGCAAAGCGCTGTGGAACTGGATCTAGGAGATTACACACAATAACCTCATTAGCCTGCAACCGCTTCATAGTTTCTTCATCAACATTGCCAGCCAGTAATATACTGGCTTCTTGATGTTGGACGAGTTCTAGAGTCTCGGCAGGCAAGCCAGCAAGAGCAATCGGCTGTACTTTTTCACTCCTGGCATCTAATAAGGAAATTTCTACAAATCGACATTCCAATAGCTGATTAGTCAATTCTGCCAGATGTTGTCCAACAGTTTTAACAATATCCGAGGGAGTTGAACTCTGCTGAAAGATTTGATTATCTCTCTGTCCGATTACACGCACTAATTCCTCTACCAATGTGAGGAGAGCATCAAACGATTTTTGCACACGCAGCTCGAATTGCCGATGGTCAGTTATGTCGCGCAGAACAAGCACTGCTCCAATTACACTACCATGCCTATCCCGCACTGGACCACCAGTAACACTCGCACGCATAATCCTTCCCACTGGCAGGTATAAAACCACATCCACAGCCTGTTTTCCCTGCAACGCTTCGCCTCGAAAAATGCGTTCGAGAGGCAATTCTTCCTTATGACACAATTGGCCATATTTATCCTCTATATGTAGCAAATCAAGACGCTGTTCTAGAGGCCTCCCAAAGAAATTGGGACACTCATCAACTTGGAAGAGATCTCGTGCAGCAGTATTCAACTGCACAACATTTCTTGCCTGATCAAAGACAAGCACAGCATCGGTCATGGCTGCAAAAACGACATCAAGCTGGTGTGCCCGATCTATAGCTCCAGCGTGGATTGTCCGCTCATTGGTAAGGAGTTCTGTACACCCCTCCTCAACTGGCAGATGCTCAGCCGAATTCATAAAATATAACTCACTTGTACTCTTAGCTCTACAGCGCCGCTACCAAATATCTTTACTCCACTTCATCTAGCTTCAGTGCTTCTTCAGAAAAATGTGATGACAATCCTGGAAAAACTAGCCAATGTTCATGAACACTCCATAATTCTATTGTTAGAATGAAGCAACAGTCAAGCCGAACAATTTGAGAACCTCGTCTACTAGCAAAGCAACGGTTCGCTTTAGCTCTTACTTTCATCCACCATTTTCCTCAATTGTTGAGGGCTGTGAAGCCGGAAAACCAGTATCTTGACACATCAGGTTAGGCAGTGCTATCATTGCTCAAAATCAGGAGAGTGATGAATCTATCCACCGCTCAAGCTGTGAGAGTGCAAAAATCAACATGTGAACACGTTTGAACATATTTTGCAAGGCAGTGTATTCACCAGATTAAAGCAGGCCTTTATGAAACAGGCTGACAGAAGCACAAATACTAGTAGTAGGTCCCAGCCATTTCAACACTTTCGTCTCAACATAGCCCAACGCACCGATGTAGGCCGCCAGCGCCCTCATAACGAGGACAATGTGGCCTATATCGTTCCGAAGGATGCCATGTTGCAAGCCAAAAAAGGTGCGCTCTTCATCGTTGCTGATGGAATGGGAGGGCATGCAGCAGGCGAAGTAGCCAGTGAGATGGCTGTGAGTACCGTCTCGACGTTGTACTACTACGATCATGATAGTGATGTCGCTGCCAGTTTATTACGCTCTATTAAATATACAAATGCCATCATTTATCAGCGAGCTAGAGAGCAGGCTGAACACAATGGGATGGGAACGACCTGTGTCGCCGCTGTCTTGCTGGACGACAGGGCTTATATCGCCAATGTAGGAGATAGCCGGGCCTATCTTGTACGCCGTGGCTGGGTACGACAAATATCGCAGGATCATTCGTGGGTCGCCGAACAGGTACGCGCTGGAGCTATGACAGAGGCAGAAGCACGCATGCATCAATTGCGCAATATGATCACGCGCTCTCTGGGCTCATTACCTGAGGTAGAAGTCGATATTTTCATAGAACAGGTGCAAGAGGGAGATACCCTGGTACTTTGCAGCGATGGACTGTCGGGAATGATCAATGACAACGAGATCGCACAGATAGTCGAACGATATTCCCCGCAGGAGTGTGTGCACCGCCTGATCGAACAGGCTAATGCTCACGGAGGTATGGACAATATCACTGTTCTTGTGGCACGTGTATTGATCCAATTGCAGCATATACAGTAAAATGCAGACAAAATAGCAAATGGATCTTTTTTTGCAAAAATGCTCTACTAATAATTATAATATTGTAGCTATATACAAAATAAAGAGAGGAGCAAGATGCTCCTCTTTATTTCATGCTGTAACATCAACTTCACCCACTTGCCCCGGGTGAACGTCACAGCTATATTTGAACTTCCCGACTGCAGTGAATGTCATAGAAAAGGTCTTGCCAGGATCAAAGGTACCGGAATCGAAACTCCCGTCATCAGCCGTGACTGTGTGGGGGGCTTTAGTAGGATTCGTCCATGTCACCATTGTGCCCTTTTTAATAGTCGTCACACTAGTCTTAGACACAGAGTCCACAAACATAAATCCAGATGAATCCGTCGCAGTGGGCTTGCCTAGAGCTATCGACACCATATGGACCGCACCTCCGGTTGGAGGTGGAGCTGTTGTAGTAGCTGGCTTCGTTGGAGCTGTAGTCGACGGCGTTGGGGGAGCTACTACCGGACTACTTGGCGGCGGCGATCCCGCTCCCACCGATGGCGATCCCGCTCCTACCGATGGCGATCCACTTGGCGGCGGCGATCCCGCTCCCACCGATGGCGATCCCGCTCCTACCGATGGCGATCCACTAGGTGGTGGTCCGGTAGTTGTTGAGGTTGGACTACCTTGTGGATTAGGTCCCGTTATACTAGTTCCTCCACCTCCGAACGATATTGTGAAGTTACAGCCATTGGGGGCTGCTGCGCTGAGAAAAAACATGGCCGTCGCTACCAGCAGCAAAGTCCACTTGACAGATGATAGTCGGCAACGCAGCTTCGAAAATACTTTCAGACGCCGCTTTAGAAATACTTTCATCAGGAGAACCTCCTTAAAATGAAGAATACTTTGTGGATCATCGTATACTTCACTGTCTTTTAAAAGTCAGCCACCAACCTCGCTTGAAAGTGCGACCACTAAGGCTGCTATAGCAAACCCGTTGAGTCCCTGTGCCAATGCTAAATGGAAGCGGCGATACAGGTCACGGTATTCAAGAGTTCCTTTGTCTGTCTGGCCGATTGTACGTACATTTCCTTGTCCCGCTTTTCTACCATTTGGATGTTCTGACGAAATACCCCAGATATGGGGATACTTTTGTCTTATTCATTTCTTGCTATAATTTTCTGTCAATGCCTTTTTCTTAATTCTCTATCAACAGCCAAGCGGGAGACCGCCGATCCTGAGAGTTAAAGGCAAATCCCAACGGACATTGCTTTTTGCCGTTGGAAACGATACTCACCACCTATGCGCTCTTTTTGTCACTATTTGGACTTCTAGGTATTATCAGCTACCACCAGCTTTACTAACTTTACCAGTTTTACCGGACTTACCATTCGAAGGAACTGACGGCGATCCAGTTCCCATTGGTGGTGCCACTGACGGCGATCCAGTTCCCACTGACGGCGATCCAGTTCCCACTGGTGGTGCCACTGACGGCGATCCGCTAGGTGGTGGTCCGGTAGTTGTTGAGGTTGGACTGCCTTGTGGATTAGGTCCCGTTATACTAGATCCTCCACCCCCGAGCGATATAGTGAAGTTACAGCCATTGGGAGCTGCTGCGCTAAGAAAAAACATGGCTGTCGCTACCAGCAGCAAAGTCCACTTGACAGATGATAGTCGGCAACGCAGCTTCGAAAATACTTTCAGATGCCGCTTTAGAAACTCTTTCACCAGGAGAGCCCCCTTAAAAAGAAGGATACTTTGTGTGTCATCCGTATACCTCACTGCCTTTCAAAAATCAGCCACCAACCTCGCTTGAAAGTGCGATCGCCAGCCAACCATATCAAACCCGTTAGGTCCCTGTAACCAATGCAAAAGGGAAGCGGCGATACAGGTCAGGGTGGCCAAAGAGTTCCTTTGTCTATCTGACTACTTGTACACACATTTCTTCGTCCCGCTTTCCTATCATCTGGATGCTCTGTCTACCAATAGAATACCCCAGACCATTTTCATCTTATCCATTTCTTTGCTTCCCCTTGCTATCGATCCTTTTTGCTCCTCAACCCTCTATCGACAACCAAGTCGGAACCACCGATCCTGAGAACTTAAAGGCAAATCCCAACAAACATTGCTTTTTGTCGTCGGAAGTGACACTCATCACCTATGTGACCTTGTTACCACTATTTGGGATTCTAGGTATTATCTACCGCTGTTATTTCTATTATTAGCCACCTTGATTGTTCCCTTGATTGTTCCCTTGATTGTTCCCTTGATTGTTGCCATTCTTGTTGGCTTTCTTATTGGCTTGCTTGTTGGCTTGCTTGTTGCCATTCTTATTCGGCTGGGCAATCGGACTGCCTCCTCCCAAACCATTAGCTGCTGGACTACCAGATCCCGGGAGAACGATCCTGGTTATGCCTGGCGGACTTGTTGAGACAGGACTGCTGTTAACTACTGGACTAGGGGCACCACCAGTTACTGGTGGTGTAACGGCTGGAGGCGGCGCAACGGCTAGAGGCGGCGCTACTATTGATGTAGGTGGCGAGCTTGATCCTGCCAAGTCTTGTATTATTTGAGACAATGTTTGCTGAGGATCGCATGCGCTGAGAAAAAGCGTGGCAGTTATTGTTAACAACAAAATCCACTTGATAGATGCTAGCCAGGAACACAGCTTCGGAAATACATTCAGACGCCGCTTTAGAGACACTTTCATTTAGGAACTCCCCCTTAAAATGGAGGATACTTTGTGGATCATCGTATACCTCACAGTCTTTCAAAATTCAGCCACCAACCTTGCTTGAAAGAGCGACCGCCAGGACTGCTTCAGCTAATCACACTCAGGAGCGGCCTTCTGTTGACTATATTATAGTAGAAGCTTACATGGTCCTAATAGGGGGAAACAGGGACAGTTTTCGCTATCGCGCATCAAAAACGAATACACTTTGACACAAAGCTTATGCTTAACAGCAATTGAAAGAACTGAAAACTATTAGCCAGAAAGAGGGAAGGTCTTGTCAGTTACTTACCTAGTCTTTCATGCGCATCTTCACTCGGTCTATCATACGCATCACGCTAACCGCCTCTTGTTCAAGCTTGAGATCATGCTCTATAAGATAGTCCATTAATGGAACACAATCAGCAAGCTGAGGATTGGCAATGAGGGATCTAAGATTAGTTTGATCACCAGCAGTCAATGGCTGTGCGTATGCACGACTTGCTTCAAATGTCTCAATATCCATTCCCAGAGACTGAACATTCCGTATATGGCTACGGAGATGTGCAAGGATATGGAGACCTCTTGCATCTACGTTTCCCCAGTGGAGAAAAGGCAAATCTGGCCGAAACGCACGAATTTTGGAGAGAAATATGATAAGACCAGAACAGGCAAAACCACTAGTGAAGATAACTATCACCGAAAGAGGTCGAACGAAAAGAAGTTCGTTAAAACTTGTCATATTCTCCACAGTAACTAGAGCTGTCGCCGCACAAGAGACAATATCGGCAGTTCGCAGAGCATTATCTGGTAGACTTATACTGGGTAGATGGGGCTCAAGATGAAGCTGAGCAATTTCTCCCTGCTCCGCTCCTTTGAGCTGTAACGAAAGTGGCCCTGTAAGAGGGATGTACTTTGCTGGCCGATAGATATTATGAGCCTGCAATACTGCCCAATCATTGTCTCCATACAACAATGCAGTAGGGGAATATGCACGCAGCGCGGAAAGTACTCCTGGTCTAAGCTCTTCAAGCCTTTTGCTGTTTCCAAAGAGTTGTACACTTAATGTACGTTCCAATCTTGGCTCATTTAACTTGGCGATCGCTGAAAGTGCATACAGTAAATCGCGACTCTCCTGCAGATCTGAGAGACTCAATGGGGCTGGCGATTTGTTGTTGTCTAACTGTGTCATGGCTGCTGCCAGAAATGAAAGGAACCAACCATCATGAGCTTTTTGAGAGAGCAGCAGCCTATATAAAGCATCTTTCTTTGTGCTCAAAGGAACTCTGCCTAAGAGTTCATAAAGGTTAGCGGCAACCTCCGTGACCAGATCTACCGCATCAAGGAGATTGCCCTCTTCATGTTTCTGCCAATGCAACCGCAGCCAGCTCTTTGCAGCGAGCCATTGGAGTTGCTCATTCACCTTCCTACGCAGACCAATCTCTTCATCCGAGAAGTACCAGTAGTGATCACGCTTATTTAAGCGTACCCTAACAACCTGCTTGCGCCCTAGTTGCTCGGCTTGAGCAAGTAACGCCTCCAGGATGACAATGACTTCTGGAAGCAAATTCCCGAGTTCATATCCCATACATCTTCTCCATTTTTCCGCTAGCCTGACAGCATAACCATGATAATCTCCAATCAATACAGCGTTACTAGCCACAGTTAACACGAGATTAATATACATTTGTTTTTTAGAAACTATTATATAGCCGAAACAGAACAATTATGCAAGTGGAGAATGCCAACCCTTCCTACGAGAAGGGAAGATTACCAAAGCTATGAGGCTTTCAATAGCTATACTATGAGCTAAACCCATAGAATAGAAATGTGTGATTACGAATGGTCAGATTGTTATTATTATCTACCATCCATAAAATTTATTCCAGTGTATATCGCCTTACATTTTCCATCCCCCTCTTGACAAAAATCTCTCTTCTAGCATACTATGTCACTCTGACAGGTTAGACAAACATATCTTTATGACCTGTTCACCACTAGTGATTATCATTGAGTTTTGCTAGAAAAGGGGGCTTCATGTACGAATTGATTATTCTCTCTCTTCTGATGCGTTCGCCAGCACATGGATACCTGATCGCCAAGATCATCAATGACATGTTTGGCCCTTATACAAAGATTAGCAATGGACGATTGTATCCCCTGCTAGCAGAACTGGAAAAGGATGGGCTTATCGCTCGACATGTCGAAAACGCCCATCTAACCAACACGGAGAAGTACGAACGACATCTCCGCAGTTATAAGATATCAGAGGAAGGGCGCAAACGGTTTCACAAGCTCATGATGGACACCACTTCAAATCCAGGAGAATACCAACGCATTTTTTTGCACAAAGCATCAGTATTGGAGTTTCTCAAACCCACTGAGCGCCTTTACTTGATTGAGCATTATATCAACTACTGCCAGACCCATGTATTGCATATGGCCGCCGAGCAAGAGGACCTAGCAACCTGCAATCATCTAAGCCCATCGCAACTTAAGGCAACACTGGGCGTGATGCAGCATATAGACGCTCAGTGGCGATTGGAACTAGAATGGGCAAAGCAATTGCATGAACAAGCCATCACTGATATAGAGTTTGAGAAGACACAATCGATAGCTCTATCAACCAATACAACACAGAATTTAATCTATAGTAACGAATAAGATGCAGGAGGGCATTATCTATCTATGGATACCATATCTTCGACATCTCCTCGACCATCAACGACAACCTCGAATGCAAGCTCCCGCCTGCGCGGGTTCGCACTCATTAGCGTACTTATATCGCTGATGCTAACATTGCTACTAGAAGCGCTAGATCAAACGATTGTTGGCACTGCACTGCCCAGGATCATCGGCGAACTACAAGGTTTCGACCGCTATACCTGGGTTGTGACGGCTTATCTGCTTGCATCAACTGCGATGATCCCCATTATCGGAAAACTCTCAGATCAGTTCGGGCGCAAATGGTTCTTTATCGTGGGCGTGATTACCTTTCTTGTTGGTTCTGTACTCTCAGGCTTGTCACAGACAATGGACCAACTTATTATCTTCCGTGCTTTACAAGGACTTGGAGCCGGGACAGGTATTGCCCTCGTTTTTACGGTCGTAGGCGACATCTTTCCGCCTGCAGAGCGAGCACGTTGGCAAGGTATATTTTCCGGTGTCTACGGCTTCTCCAGCGTGGTTGGCCCTACTGCTGGTGGCTGGCTGACCGATCATGGCCCCCTACTGGGCAACCTAGTGACTGATACTACCCGCTGGCGCTGGGTATTCTACATCAATCTACCATTGGGCCTCATCGCTCTGATCGCCTTGCTTGCTTACCTACCCACCAATATTTCCATACGCAGCAGTAGGTACACCGGTTGGGCTGCTCTACGTCGAATCGACTTTCTAGGAGCTGTATTATCTTCAGGTGCTACAATCTGCCTACTGTTAGGTCTCACCTGGGGTAGCGATCAAACCTACAATTGGAATTCACCACAGGTCATTGGAGTATTAATTGCAGCAGGAGTACTCTTGATAGTCTTCTTCATCGCCGAACGCTTTGCTACCGAGCCACTCTTGCCACTCGATCTCTTCCGCAACCAAGTCTTCTCAGCAGGCACAGGACTGGCAATGATGCAAGGAAGCGTACTACTACCACTGATAATCTACCTGCCATTGTACCTACAAGTCGTTCTGGGGCAAACCGCTACGGACTCTGGTGCGGTCATCACACCATTGACTGTAAGTATCGTGATTGGAGCCTCCATGTCTGGTTTCGTGATCGCGATGCTCAAACGCTATCAAATGATCACAATTCTCAGCGCACTTTTACTGGGATTTGGTATGTTCCTGATGACGCAGATGACCGCTACGACGAGCCTGCTAGTAGCAGGACGCAATATGGTAATCGTTGGTATCGGACTAGGTGCATTCTTTTCAGTGAGTACCCTGGCAGTGCAGAATGCATTACCTCGTACACGCCTAGGGATAGGAACAGGCGCAGTTAGATATCTGCAAGCACTCGGTCAAACGCTCGGTCTAGCGATTGTGGGAACAGTGGTCAATAGTGTAATCGCCAGCAACCTCGCTACGCGCCTGACCAGCAAAGAGGTGCAACAACTCACGCCGCAGGGAATCAAATTTGCAACCGATCCACAGATCTTGGTCGATGCAACCTATCGGGATACAGTCGTAAAGACGGCAGTGAATTTCGCGAAAACACAAACAGTGCCCAAGGCCGTAGCACAGGCAGTACAACAAGCACAAGTTCCTCCAGGTCCACACTATAAAGCCACTGTAGATGCTATCAGCCAGCAGGTATCAGCTCAGGTATCAGCTCAGGTTACGGTACAGGTAACACATCTATTGCAACAAGTTTTCGAGGCGCTCAAACAGTCGCTATCAGTAGCAATCCAGCATGGTTTCGTGACAGTGCTGGTATTCTGCGGAGGAGTCTTGCTATCAGCACTTTTTCTCAAGGACGTTCCGCTCAAGAGCCGTGCCGATGTGGAGCAACATGAACATAGTAAGCCAAATATTTAGCCGGGTACATAAGAAGAGCAGAGGCCAGCCTGTAAGAAAACGAGTAAGATCTTAAATTCGGAAGAACCACACTTGAAAGGGGAAAATATGTTCTATATCGGCTGTCCAATGTGGGGATACAAAGAGTGGGTTGGTAGCGGAAAACTTTTCCCTCCGCGTACTCCTGCAAACGATTTTCTCCGTCTCTACAGTAGAAAATTGTCCACTGTTGAAGGAAATACTATATTTTATGCATTACCATCTGTAGAAACAATTGCACGTTGGGTACATGACACTCCACCAACCTTTCGCTTCTGTCCCAAAGTCCTGCGCAGCATTAGCCACGCGCAGGACTTGACAGCCCAAAAAGAAGAGACATCAGCCTTCATAGAACGCGTACGCGGCTTTGGGGAACGGCTAGGCCCAGTGTTTCTTCAACTTCCACCCTCCTTTGGACCTTCGCAATTTCCACAACTCAAGATATTTCTCGATTCCTGGCCCTCTGACGTCCGCCTAGCAGTAGAAGTACGCCATCCGGATTTTTACACAGAGCCGCACGCCTCAACCTTGAATATGCTACTCAGACAGCACAACATGGCATATGTGATAATGGATACTAGGCCTATTCGTACAGGATCGGAGCAGGAACAACAGATCCTTCAGGCCCGCGAGCGCAAACCAAATCTTCCCCTCCAGGTAACAGCCACTACTGACTTCTCCTTCGTACGATACATTGGTCATCCCCAAATGGACGTCAACGAGTCATTCCTTAAAAGCTGGACACAACAGCTAGGACAGTGGCTACAACAAGGTATCACACTCTACGTCTTTTGCCACTGTCCTTTCGAAGAACATTCGCCTGCTATCTGCACTGAACTTTATGAACGTCTTAAGGCAGTGGTCCCGCTTCCGTCGCTGCCGTGGCATCGCGAACAA
>DASYAN010000017.1:0-4538 GCA_036501345.1 Ktedonobacteraceae bacterium | reverse complement strand
AGTCTCCCTTCAGTCGCGAGCAGGGACAAACCAGGAAATAGCCCCAGAGATATGGGCCAAGGCTTTTGATATTGCCCTTCATTTAGCCTCAGTATATGAAAGTGCAAGCCAGAAACCCGCTGCATCTCTCCGTGCTAATGTAACTGAATTGGCCGTTGAGATATTGGAACAAGCGCAAATTCTCTTAAATGAGTAGCATTCCATATCAAATCAAAAAAAGCTCATAGTTTCCTTATGTGCCAGAGGCGCACTAGCAGGGATGAAGTAGTTTTCAAAAGACCGAAGGGCTTGGTGATTATAGGCTCTTCGGTCTTTTTTCATTAACAGATTATTTTGGGATAAATTGACAAGCTGATCATTATTTTTTACGTAATCGGATAGCTGCAATAACGGGATCGGTGTGGCGCTCCGCCATACGAATTTCGGCTTTACGTAAGTTGCAAGCACTATTGATTAAGGCAATATGGGTAAATGCTTGTGGATAATTACCCAGAGCCATCCCGGTCTTCGTATCAACCTCCTCAGAGAAGAGTTTCAGACGACCGCCTTGTTTGAGCAAGCGCTCGAAAAGCGAACGAGCCTCATCAATACGTCCTTGCATTGCCAGATTATCAACAAGCCAGAATGTGCAAATTGTAAATGTGCCCTCTCCACCGTCCAGGCCATCGTCCGAGTGATAACGATAGACAAAGCCATTCTCGTCCGTTAACCTTTCGATGATGCGATCAACCGTTGAACGCATACGAGGATCATCCGGCGGGATAAAACCGACCAACGGTAGCAACAGATTAGCAGCATCTAGTGCTGTATCGTCATATGATTGTGTAAAGGCTCCAATTGCTGTATTATAACCATGGACTAGAATATCAGCACGGATCTGGTCACGGACAATTCTCCAGCGAGGAAGATCAGCCTCCAGATCCAGCCGCTCAGCAGTACGAATGCCACGATCCAGAGCCACCCAGCACATCACTTTCGAATAGACAAATTGGCGTGGGCCACCACGGACCTCCCAGATTCCAAAGTCAGGCTCGTGCCAATGCATGCATACGTGATCAACCAGTGATCGCATCATTGCCCATAGTGGGCCTTCTAGGGTTTCACCATAGCGCTCGAAACAGCCTTGGCGGCGATAGAGATGAATGCAATCCAATATCTCTCCGAACACATCCAGTTGTTTCTGTCCTGCAGCATCATTACCGATACGTACAGGAGCAGAGCCGTAGTAGCCACTCAGGTGAGGCAACTCCTGCTCAGTCAGATCACGTTCGCCACGAATCCCATACATAATCTGTAGGTCCTCGCCATTAGCAAACGAGAGACGACGCAACCAGTGGGTAAAAGCCCGGGCTTCTTCTGTAAAGCCGAGGACATTCAATGCATAGAGGGTAAAAGTGGCATCGCGCAACCAGGTAAAACGATAGTCCCAATTACGTACACCGCCAAGACCTTCAGGCAGAGACGTGGTCGGGGCAGCCACAATTGCGCCAGTTGGAGCATAGGTCATCAACTTGAGAGTCAGAGCACTGCGTTCCACCCACTCTGCATAGGGACCTTCCCGATAGGTGCAGCTAGCAACCCATTCACGCCAGCAGTGCAGTGTATGTGCCAGCTCTTGATTAAAATCATGCTGACGTAATTCGTTCTCGACAAGACGGCGTGCAGCCTGAGCAGTGCGTCCCATTCCAATGGCAAAGAACAGGTGTTCACCCTCATGCAGCGTGAATTGTGCCTGAATGGTTGGGTGCCACTCTTCATTCTCTTGCATCATATCGATTGAAAATGATGGCAACAGATCAGCACCAACAATCGTCAGGCCAACATGTTGCTGCCCGCCCGAGACCAGTGCCCCCAGGTTATCGGGCATGAGGGAGACTTCGCTGTGTGCACCCGCATAATCTGGACTTGCCTTGAGTTTCATCGTGACTGACATTTTGCCATGTGTACACTCTACGAGACGTACCAAGCAATGACAGGAGCCATCCTCATGCGTCCACGTATTATTATCCATCCCTTTATATGGCCATGCACTCAGCGTCTTTACTGGCATAAAGTCGGTCAGTACAATTTCGCCCATGATACTGGCGAAAGACGTTTGCAGAACATTACTTCCGCGCATATAGCGTTGAGAACCGGGAATTGCGCCATCGCTCGGCCCGATCTGGAAGTAACCACCGCGCTCTGCATCTAATAAGCGACAGAAGATGGCAGGGCTATCAAAGTCTGGTAGACATCCCCAGTCTACAGACCCGTCCGGTGCTATTAAAACCACCGAATGACAATCGCCGATGATGCCATACGAATTGATCGGCTGATAAGTCCGATTAAGTTCGTTAATCCCAACCATTGTGCTCACTTCTCTCTTCAAAAAATTTGATAATACTACGACATTTAGAAAACTCCTAAAGCCCCTTTGATCTCTCCAAAGGAGCTTTATGTCAAGAAAAACTGCCGAAGATCCCTTACTAAATAAGACGGCACAGGACTACGAATCGTCGAATAGGCCTGCGGCTATTTTCCACAAGCATGCCACCGTCTTGCTTAGTAAAGCGACAACCTCCTGAAAAAATCCTCTGTTCTTTCGCTTAAAACTATATTAAGATGCTTGGAATTTCCTTAGTTGCTTATCTATAAAAAAAAGAACGTACGGGTCTTCTTCAGAAATTGTTTATCTATAAAAGAGAAGAACGTACGGGTCTTCTTTAGAGTAACAGGAATTGCTTAATGCTTTGATGCCCTATTTCAGTTTTTATAAGGTCCATATGAATGCGTTAAGCGACCTAGCTACGGCGTATAGCCAGGCCGCTCCACAAGTCCGTCCAAGAAACCACTTTATTTGTTACAATTGTACCATATTCGCAGCGATATGTATATGAAATATCTCACTATTTTTCAATTTCAGAGGACATTTATTCACGCAACCACTTTGCTACATCTGGCGCAAAGTAGGTAATGATGATGTCGGCTCCCGCACGGGTGATGCCGGTCAGCATTTCTAGAACAATGCGCTTCTCATCGATCCAGCCTTTTTGAGCAGCAGCTTTAACCATGGAGTATTCACCACTGACATTATAAGCTGCAATGGGCAAATTGCAGTGATCACGTACCTGACGAATTACATCCATATACGCAAGAGCAGGCTTCACCATTACGATATCGGCACCTTCCGCGATATCTTGATCTATCTCACGCAATGCTTCACGTGCATTAGCAGTATCCATCTGGTAAGAGCGACGATCTCCAAACTGTGGAGTTGAACCAGCGGCTTCGCGGAATGGCCCGTAAAAGCCAGAGGCAAATTTGGCCGCGTAGGACATGATGGGAAGCTGACTAAAGCGATGCTCGTCCAGCGTACGCCGGATAACACCAACCCGGCCATCCATCATGTCGGAAGGCGCCACGATGTCTGCCCCTGCTTCGGCATGGGAAAGAGCCATACGTGAGAGCAGTTCCAACGACGCATCATTCTGCACATCGCCGTTGGCAATGACGCCGCAATGTCCATGGCTGGTATACTCGCAAAGGCAGACATCGGTTATCACCAATATTTCAGGCGCTTCGGCCTTAATGCGGTGGATCGCTTGCTGAATAATACCCTGTTGGGCATAAGCTTGTGAACCAGTGTCATCCTTCTCATTGGGTATGCCAAAGAGCAAGACAGCCGGGATGCCTAAGTTCGCGATGCGCTCTACCTCACGCCCAAGGTGTTCTAGTGGCCATTGCATGATTCCAGGCATGGATGCGATTTCCCTGGGTTGGTCAATGCCTTCAGCGATAAACAGTGGATAGACGAGTTGATCAATACGCAAATGGGTCTCGCGTACGAGTCCACGGAGTCTTTCATTCTGACGTGTACGCCGTAGGCGTACAACCGGAAAGTCGCTCATGAGCTCCAGCCTTTCTTCTCTTGTTGCAAGACATCTGCTGCAGCCTGTATCGTCTCTTCGATCATTGTATCTTCAAGAGCAAGCGAGATGAACCATGCTTCAAACGGCGACGGTGGTAGATAGATGCCACGCGACAGCATAGCCCAGAAGTAGCGAGCAAAGCGAGCTGTGTCTGATTGTTTGGCGCTGGCATAATCTCTAACGGGCTCTTTGGTAAAGAATAGACACAACAGTCCTCCAATACGCTGTATTTGGCCAGGAATGCCGCTGTCGTGGATAGCTTTCTGCAAACCCTCGCCCAGGATCTGCGTTTTGTGCTCGATAGCCGCGTACTGGCCGGGCTTGCGTAGTTCTGTTAAAGCTGCAATACCTGCAGCCATCGCCAAGGGGTTTCCCGACAACGTACCTGCTTGGTACATCTGTCCAACAGGAGCGACATGCTGCATAATATCACGGCGACCACCATAGGCGCCGACGGGTAAGCCACCGCCAATGATTTTGCCAAAACATGTCAGATCCGGGGTAATACCCATGCGTCCTTGCATCCCTCCCAGAGCGACACGGAACCCGGTGATTACTTCATCGAAGATAAGGACTGCTCTATAGCGCTGGGTCAACTCACGCAGCTTTTCCAGGAAACCGGATTCAGGT
>DASYAN010000016.1:0-29284 GCA_036501345.1 Ktedonobacteraceae bacterium | reverse complement strand
AGGGGTAGAATATGGTCATGTTTGAGGTAAGCATTGACCTCGGCTTCACGCAGAAAGCGCTGACGCGCAGTCATATCGTGTACCAGATCAGAACGGATGATTTTGATGGCAACCTCTCTACCAAAAGCCGTGCGCTGGCGTGCTAGGTATACCTCGCCCATACCCCCGACAGCAATGCGACGCACCAGATCATAGTTGCCAAAATGTTGTATATCTTGCTCACTCAACATGAGTTCGTGTTGATCTCTTATGAAACTATTTTGATCTCTCATGGGTCTGCTTCTACTATTAGTACGTTTTCATCTATATGTATCATCCCGCGCATTGGTAGGGAAATAGCTCTTTTCTGTCCCTTCTCTTGATAGCTGCACGAATTATAGAATAACTAGATAAAATTATCTATATTCAGGCACTGTGAAAAGGTTTGATATCTCCTCCGTGTTCTGTCAGTATAGCATCTCTCATATCAGAAGTGAAGGGCTAGTATTAACAGGTAACTATCCAGGTTACGTTGATGACTTTTGTCCCTATTTTCCCCTAGAGAAGCGTACAAATTTCTCCTATACTTTACTTGGTACAAAGTTACTGCTGACTCTTGAAAACTGTCGGCTCAATTTTTTTGTAGACCGTTGTCTGTAGGTCTTCATGCGTAACTCACTCGTTCTTTGGAGCCAGAGGCGATCACAAAAAAGTAAGTAGTGCCCTAGAAAAAATCTCTCTTATCGATTATCTTTGGTCTAATAGTAGGCTGCTAACAGGAGAACTTTTCAGCTCGCAAATGTCCTTGATAAGGTCTTTAAATTATGGCTTGTTATCTTCTGCTATACTATTCCAAAGAGAGAATAATGAAGGGGACCTTGATGCAAAAAAGGTTGTCGCTCATCAGCAAATATGCACTGCTGGGGATAGGATTACTTATTCACATAGCGTTTTTCATCTCTGCTAGTTGGACCAAATGGTTTAACTATTTTTTCTCCGGTAGTTCCTTGCACCTCTGCTGCAAAGGATTGGATTTCTATCAGGTTCCCAATGGCGCTTACTCCTTCTGGCATGGCGGCTCGTTAAGCGTCACCCAGGACACAACTAAGTTTTTGTATGGTATTGGCTTTCCGGCTGTCAACCCCAATGTCTATCATCCCCTGCTCACTGTACTTTTGGGTTCATTTCTGATCTTATTTTCTCCAGCAACGTCCTTCTATGTCTGGATGTTTCTCAAATTGTTGGTCAATCTCGTAGTATTGACCTATTTCTTCATCAGTTTCAGAGAAAGTAAATATATCTATCTGGCAACCTTTCTGTCGCTGATTAATTCAACGCAATACCTCGAAATCGAAATTTCGCAGTTTCAATTTGTGCTCAATATAATGCTTTTTCTGATGTTGATTGTGCTGGCCAAAAACGAAAAATCGCCTCTGAGTGGCCTGTTTTACTTTTTGACCTTGATTGCTAAACCCATCGGCTTGTTATGGATTCCCATCATGTTCTTTAAACGGCAGTGGAAAATGCTGCTGATTGGCTTGGGCTTATTTTTGTTTGCGACTAGCATCTTTCTCTACAACCATTCAGGCGATTACTACGTCCAAAACCTATGGGGCAATTTTTTCACCCCGAATACGTCTGGCCCAGTCCAGATTTTTACTCTGGATGCTCTGCTCAGATATAGTACGCCTTTGCCGGATAGCGCACTGACTGCCATCAAATTGAGCTGTCTCGTGCTACTGATCATCTTGAGTGCATTTAAAAGAATCAGTCTTCAGACAGGCATCTTTCTGGCGATTGCCTATTACCTATCCTTCTATGATCTGACCTTCGAGTATCACTATAGCACTCTTATTCCCATTCTAGCTGTTTGCCTGGTCACGCGGCCAGAGTTCCAGCGGCTCTCATCACGCATTTGTATTACGATTATCAGTCTGCCCAATATTTTATTCCTCCTGCATCTGCTCTATTCCTGGCACTTTAAACTCGGGCCATTTGACGCTACCCAAACGATGACCATGGACCCCTACCTCGGCCCTGATCCGACGTTATTGGGTTGGCAACTTTGCGTTCTCAGCCGTATCATTCCGGTTATTGCGCTGACCTTTTGCGTTGTGCAACCTTTTGTGATCCCAATTGTCAAAGATACGCTTACTTTTATGAAAATCATTAGGAAAGTCAATCAAGAGCTCGAAGTTTTTGGGTAAGTCCCCACTGCCCCCACGGACGCGATAAATCGGGTCCCTACTCCACGGGCAATGAATTGCCATATAGTATGTAGTAAGAGCATGGTATTAGTGATTGTTATTATTATCGTTTTCATTGTTTGTGGTCAACTATTTATTGTATAGAAAGAATATAGGTTGTTCAGAAGGTAATAATAGATTTATCATTTTTCTATGGCAATTCATTGCCCGAGTGTAGGGACCCGATTTATCGCGTCCGTTGATCATGGGCACCTACCTTGGCACCTTCTCGCAACAATTTGAGCAGCACCTCTTTTTGTACTCATCCTCTTGCGTATGAGCTTGCCATGTAGTATGATATAGCCAGTTCGCACTCTCATGATTAGAGTGCTAATTTATGTGAAGGCGAAGAGGCTATCGCCTATTGAATAGAGAGATTGAAAAAGGAGGAACAGGATATGTCAGCAGTGATTACCTCGCTTCGACCACTGGGTGATCGTGTAGTAATCAGACCTCTGGCTCGCGAAACCATTACTACAAGCGGTATTGTTCTGCCAGATACAGCGAAAGAGAAGCCTCAGCAAGGCGAGATATTAGCAGTGGGTCCCGGCAAGGTGCTGGACAATGGTAAACGTATAACCTTAGAAGTGAAGATTGGCCAGCGTATACTCTTTGCCAAATATTCGGGTACCGAAGTCAAAATTGAAGGTGAAGAGTATTTGATTCTCCGCGAGAGCGACATTCTAGGAATTGTGGAATAGTTTGTATTTCCTCAGGTTCTTCGTCAACGCGGTGGACCGTGCCCGCTTGGCAATTTTATTGCCCGAGTGCTGGGACCCGATTTATCGCGTCCGCCGTACCCTGAGTAGTTTCGATTTAAGAGGAGTATGATTCGTGGCAAAGCGATTACAGTTTGACGAACAGGCGCGTCAGTCCCTCAAGAAGGGATTGGATACGCTAGCTAGTGCAGTTCGAGTAACGATTGGACCCAAGGGACGCAATGTAGTGCTGGATAAGAAATTCGGCGCTCCTACTATCACGAACGATGGTGTGACTATCGCTCGCGAGATTGAACTGCCTGATCCATTTGAGAATATGGGTGCACAGTTGCTCAAAGAAGCAGCTACCAAGACCAACGATATTGCAGGTGATGGAACTACAACAGCGACAGTGCTGGCGCATGCCATCGTCAATGAGGGCTTGAGAAATCTGGCAGCTGGTGCAAATCCCATGATCCTGCGTCGTGGTTTGGAGAAAGCAGCTGAGGTCGTCATTGCAGAGATCCGTGCACAGAGCAAACCCGTTGAGACTCGGGAGCAGATTGCACAGGTTGCCGCTATTTCCGCTGGTTCCGAAGAGATCGGTGAGTTGATTGCCGAAGTGATGGAAAAGGTCGGCAAAGACGGCGTAATCACCGTTGAAGAGGGCCGTGGCATTGCGATGGAGAAGGAGTATACCGAGGGTATGCAGTTCGATCGTGGCTACATCTCTCCCTATATGACAACCAACCAAGAGCACACCGAAGCTGAGTTAAATGATCCCTATATCCTTGTAACCGATAAGAAGATCAGTGCAATTGCTGACATTCTGCCCGTCCTGGAGAAAGTATTGCAGAGTGGCCGCAAGGAGCTGGTGATTATCGCAGAGGATGTCGACGGTGAAGCATTGGCAACCCTGGTAGTCAACCAGATGCGTGGTGCCTTCAAGGTGTTGGGTGTCAAAGCTCCTGGCTTTGGGGATCGCCGTGATGCAATGCTCGAAGACATCGCTATTTTGACTGGTGCGTCTATCATCACTGAGAAGCAGGGTCTGAAGCTGGAAAATGCGACCTTACAGGACCTTGGCCGTGCTCGCACAGTAACTGCAACCAAAGACTTTACGACAATTGTTGAGGGCGCAGGCTCCGAGAAAGACATCAAAGCCCGAGTTGCTCAGATCCGTGCCTTGATTAATGAGACCACGAGCGAGTACGATCTTGAGAAGTTGCAAGAGCGTTTGGCCAAAATCGCTGGCGGCGTTGGCGTTATCAAGGTTGGTGCGGCAACTGAAGTAGAATTGAAAGAGAAGAAGCATCGTGTTGAGGATGCCCTCTCTGCTACCCGTGCTGCTATTGAAGAGGGTATCGTCCCTGGTGGTGGCTCTGTACTGGTGGCTGCTATTCCCGCGCTTAACAGCCTGCAACTTTCAGGTGAAGAGGCTACTGGTGCTAATATCCTGCGCCGTGCCCTGGAGGAGCCACTACGCCAGATTGCACACAATGCTGGCAGTGACGGAGCTGTAGTGGCAGCTGGAGTTGCCAATAGTCCCCGTGGCTATGGGTTTAACGCGCTTACAGGTGAATATGTTGATATGCTCCAGGCAGGTATCATCGATCCTGTGAAGGTCACTCGCAGTGCTCTGCAGAATGCAGTCAGTGTTGCAACGATGGTCCTGTCGACGGATACGCTGATCACCGATAGCCCTGAAGAGGTTCAGGCTATGCCTGCTGGTGGTGGTATGCCCGGCATGGGTGGTATGCCCGGCATGGGAATGTAATTGCCATCGTGTCTTTACTTTCCCAGGCTTTTGGGAGAATTACAAAGAGTCCATCTCTTCCTATTTTGGGGAGATGGACTTTTTAATATTCCACATGTCCTATTTTGCAAGGTTACTTCTGCTTTCGCCTTTTTAATTAAGTACAAGGCTGGGAATGCTGAACGCTCACGCCAATACGCAAGCCCATTGCTGCAAGAATTTTGTATAAAGTGTCTAGGCGCGGATTCCCATCCTTTGAGAGGGTGCGGTACAACGTTTCTCTATTCAGATGAGTAACTTCAGCGAGGTAGGCCATACCTCCGCGAGCATCTGCTACATCTCTCAGTGCCATAGTAAACAGCTCCATATCTCCATCTTCCAAGCAGTCTTCTAGATAAAGTGCTGCAAGTTCTGGATCTTTGAGCATTTTATGAAGTGTTTCACTAAATGGCCTGCTTGCCTTCATGGTTTTGCTCTCCTTTGGTAATCATCCCAATATTGCTTGGCTATTCTAATAATTCTGTCTTGATCACTTTTGTTTGAGCCAGCCAATAACAGAACAACTGTCTTGCCAACAAAGCTAAAATAAATGCGGTATCCTGCCCCAAAATGCTCTCGCATCTCAAAAATACCTTGAGCATTTTCCAAGCTCTTCCAGTCACCAAGGTTACCAAGACGGACACGAGCGAGACGTCCTAAGATTCTCTTCTTTGCCCGGATATCTCGCAGCCCTTCTAACCATTCAGCAAAGGGATTTTCTCCAGCTTCAGTAAAGTATTCTTCAATTTCATACACCACTTATTTGTAGCATATAGGCTACAAAAAGTCAAGAGGTATTTCCTAGCAGATCCTACACCTAGAGTTTAATGTGGTCGTTGTTAGTTGCTGGTACAAACTGAGTTCCATTGTTAATAAATACGGCAATCTGATCGTCCTGGGCGAGAAGATGAATATGGATGATCATATCAGGTTTGCCATCACCGGTTACATCGCGGAACTCCAGTGTTACAGGAGCTTGACCGTTGTCATTGTAGATCGCCGTAGTGTAGGTAATTGCTTGTGTGGGATCGCCAGCTTTTAATTCGATCACAACTGCCTGGTGATTTTCGTTGATCGCAATGAAGTGGCTGGGGTGGGCTGGACTGTCTCCGCCTTGACCGACTACTTGGTCGACTTGAGACGTGCGAGGATTACCATAATGAAAGTCGTAGTAACGCTGTATGCCCCATGCTAGTACGGCAGAACCAACAATCCATAAAATCAGGGCGGCCATCATACCCAGGCCAACCAGGAAAAGCCAGTGCATGTTCTTCAGCTTATGCAATTTACTTGGCTTTGGCTCGTGCCCAAAATTTCGTGTTGGACGAGCCTGTAAGTTTTGTGTCGTCAGTTTTTGACGCCGTGGGGGGACTGGCGTCGTCACGGCCTGGGTGGTACGGCGGATCGGAAAGACTGGTGAGTGAGGCACGACAGATGTCTTAGTGCGTGGGCCATCTGCCAGACCCTCGTCGAAACGAAAATCATCTGTCTGACGTGACGATGGTGATTTCCCTTCAACTGGGGGATAGAGCAGTGGTGCTGGATCTTGTTTCCCGATATTGGTAGTTTCTGCACGGCTTTTTGTACGCTGTTTAGGTGGAGTCTGCTCGTCCTTGGCTGCCATGACGTTCCCTTTCTTTGGCTTGATGGTTGCTTGGTAGCTCTCCTTCCTACCTAGAACGTTACACAGTTTCGCGCTCAGGACTGTATTAGAAGCTATCATACTATCAGATGAGTCTTACTGTCAAATAGAATGTTTCATCTTGTACCATTTAGCGATTGGTTTCTGATGCGGGGTTGTGATGTATTAGTCAGTGTTTTGACAGCTCTATTAAAGATAATAGAGGGCGTTTCGTAACCCCCAAAAGTCCTTCAGTGAAGAGCATGGATCTGCATCCCCTGCTTGAATTTGGCAGAGTGAGGTAGAGAGTATTGCATAGCTAGAAAATGACAGAGGTTCTCTTGCTCACCTGTCCTCTTTTGTTCCAGAAACTGTCCGCTTTTTTGCACCAGATGTCCGCTTTGTCCCTGGAAAAAACCTCTTTCATCAGCTATCTTTAGAGGAGAAGGCTGTTCATGAGAGGGCCTTTTGAGTTCAGAAATGCTCTCTTGCATTGGCTATACTGAGTCGAGAAGAGAACTCAAGCAGTAGAGCTTTTTGAGAGTGACGAAACGCCCTCGCTGGGGTTCAAAAGCTTGCCGCTTGAATGATGCTCTTATGGCTTGCAATTTCACAGGTTGAGAAAGTGCAAAGATAGAAGGAGACCTCTATGTTTGCAGTTTCTTTGAAAAAGATGTTCAAACAGCTAGAAGGGCATAAAGAACTCCAAATAACACTCCTGATAATGACTCATGCCCTATTAACAGATTTAGCATGTTCTACAACGAAACTGCAAAGATAGTAGGAGACTTTAACAATGACAATGGATCGACCATCTTCTTCTAGCCCAGAACCTCAAAAAAGCAAAAAAAGAGCATTAGATGCAGGATCAGAAAATTCTGAAATAGGCAGAAAACGCAAAAAAATAGAAGAACATTCTGTTGAAGAAAGCAGAGAGGACACTCAAAGAAATTCCAAAGACGCAATAAGCGATAGGTTTCTTGAAAGGTGTTCAGAGATTTTTGAAATCATTTACCCCGAAAAAAAATCACTAAAAGTGCCTATTGAGGTTTCGAGGGAGTTATCAAAATTGCTGGAAATGCATAGACATCTAATAAGCTTACCACCATCAAAAACAAATCTTGTTCAATTTGCGGCATATGAGCGTCGATTAGACCAATGGTATGATTATTTTTATAAAAAGTACAAGAATGATGAAACAGACATAGAGGAACCAAAATTTCTACCCTTTAAGGAGGCGGACTATGTCCTGTTCACGAAAGATACAGGAGCGGATTACCTTGCGCCCGATGGATCAGCCAGTTCCCGTCACTACACCATTTCCTCGAAAACGATATCCTATGCTGGAATGCACCCTGAGATTGAGGAGGTCTGGTACTGCCTGAGCGGACACTGCACCCTCTGGCGGAAAGGGCAAGAACATGAGGATGAAGTTCCTATTTCCCCTGGAGTGGGTTTCAAAATTCCACGAGAGACCAGTTTTCAGTTACGTAATACAAGTTCAGAGCCAGCAGGCTTTTTCATCACAACGAAGCCTCCCCGGCCTGATGGTGCATGGCAAGGAGTTCTAGATCACCACTGGGATATAAGCAGTTCAGGTGACAGCACGTATCACAGAGAAGAATCCCATGGTGATGCTAACCAAACACTGTCTAAGATTCGTAACATGAATAGGGAGATTAGCGACATTCTTGGAGAGGATTATGAGAAGCTCTCCAAGATATTCCGCTTGGTTTCAAATGCTTTGGTTTTAGACGGTTCAAATGTCACGCGCGCTCGTTCATTAGATAATTATTATCAGCAAGTCACAGAATTGTATAAAATGTACATGAATGGAGAAGAAGGCATAATTCAACCAGAATCTATATATAAAGAGATACCTACCCAAACACCAAAACATGACCTTCAAGACCTCTTACCTAAGGATAGCAAAAAAGTCGACCGGTTCTTTGACGACCTTCCGTGGCCAAGGCTGGTTGGGAAAGCTGATACGCTTCTACCTGCACTCATCATAGTAACTCATCTTCTCATGCATCATATTCCTTTTCTCGATGCCGTTCAGAAGAGGGGATTACTTAAGATGGTAATTCCCAAAACCGCGTCTAGTGATCTGAGTACAATACAACGTTTTCAATACTATGGTCTCCACCAAAGGCTTGGAAAAAGCGTATTAGGTCCGAATGATATGAATGACGAGAATAAAACCTTTCCTGTTGTGGAATTTGACACTAATGATGGCAGGGAGGTAACTGAAAATCCAGAAAGAATTGCAGAGGAAATACTGAAAGTAACCGTTCCCGGCCAATCAATCATTATTCTTGATCATGGAGCGTATTTCAAGAATGTTGATAAAATTCAAGAAAAATTACCGCATAATCGCATCATTGGAATAAGCGAAGCTACACTGAATGGTGAGATTGAATACCAGAAGCAACAGGAGAAGGAATCGCTTTCTAAGCCTGTTATATCCATTAGTCACAGGGTCAAAAAATCAGATGATGTAATGATAGGTGATTCTATTGTGCGTTCTACAGAAAGAATTATCGCTCCATATAACGTCAATCTCAAAGATCAACAAATATTGGTCATTGGATATGGACCTGTTGGAAGTGCAATTGCAGAGAACTTGAGGAAAGACAATGTCATGATTTATGATATATCCAGTGATCGACAGATGGGCGCGATCCAACATTATAAGATAGTGCGTAATTCTGCTGACCGTGATAAGGCTCTTATGAGGTCCGAGTTCATTTTTTGTGCAACTGGGAATAAATCGCTTCGTGCGGGAGACTATCCAAAACTAAGAGATGGATGTTTCATAGTATTAGGGACCTCTGCAGACATTGAAATTGATGAGGTCCCAGAAGACCAATACACATATCGCCTGGAAAGAGAGGGTATTCACAGATACGACAGTAAGAAAGTGGAGGGTCGTTATTTCTACATTCTAGGTCCTAAGATAGGTAAGTATATTGGAGCAGTGAACTTCTCTAACCTACAACCAGCCGTTGGCAATGATATATATAACGTTCTAGCGATGGAAGTAGCAGGGCTCTGCCAAATCCAAAACGAGATGTTCACAGAGCAAACACCTGGAGTACATAAAATAGGTAAATTTTATGAAGATACCGCTGCAGACACTTGGCTGTGGTACTATAACAAAAATCAACGAGATCCGGAGGAGATCCTGCGAGAACGGCATGAAAAAAAAGCCATCGACGACGATACCTATAAAGAGATAAGCACGGCACTGGAACAATCCAGAGAGCTGCAGAAAAAGTATAGCGTCAACAGACGAACTCTGTCATTACCCAGATTAGAGCCTCTGCGACAATCCTATGCGGAAGGGAAGTTCGAGACCGCAACCTTCAACGAGATACATAGCAAATTGGAAACTTCCATCGAGAGTGAGCAAGAAATCCTCAAAACAGGACTAGGCGTGCGCACATTCGAGCTGGAGATTCTACGGCAATCCTATGCGGAAGGGAAGTTCGAGACCGCAACCTTCAACGAGATACATAGCAAATTGGAAGCTTCCATCAAGAGTGAGCAAGAAATCCTCAAAACAGGACTAGGCGTGCGCACATTCGAGCTGGAGGTTCTACGGCAATCCTATACGCAAGCGCAGATCGAGGCCGCTACCTTGGACAAGATACAACAGGAAGCGAAATTGAAGTTCAACACCGTTGCCTTTGACGCGATGCAGGAAAGACTGGTAGCTTCCATCAAGAGTGAGCAAAAAATCCGCAGCAAAGAACTACGCGTGGACCCATCCGCGCTGGCGACTCTACGGCGTGGCTACGCGGACGCGGAAAGGAAGATCAAGGCCGCTGCCTTTGACGAGAGGCATCAGAAACTGGTAGCTTCCATCGAGAGTGAGCAAAACTTCCTCAGCGAAGGCCAATCCATGGACCCATCCGCGCTGGCGCTTCTAAGGAACTCCTATGCGGAAGAGAAGATCGACACCGCTACCTTTGACGAGAAGCATCAGAACCTGGAAGCTTCCATCAAGAGTGAGCAAAACTTTCTCCGCGAAGAACCACGCGTGGACCTATCCGCGCTGGTGTCTCTACGGAAGCACTATGGGCGAGGGAGGATCAACACCGCTCGCTTTAAAGAGATACATCAGAACCTGGAAGCTTCCATCGAGAGTGAGCAAAACTTTCTCCGCGAAGGACCACGCGTGGACACATCCGCGCTGGTGTCTCTACGGAACCTCTATGGGGAAGGGAGGATCAACACCGCTTGCTTTAAAGAGATACATCAGAACCTGGAAGCTTCCATCGAGAGTGAGCAAAACTTTCTCCGCGAAGGACCACACGTGGACCTATCCGCGCTGGTGTCTCTACGGAAGCACTATGGGCGAGGGAGGATCGACACCGCTACCTTTAACCAGAGGCGTCAGAGACTGGAAGCTTCCATCAAGAGTGAGCAAAACTTCCTCCGCGAAGACCGATCCATGGACCTATCCGCGCTGGTGTCTCTACGGGAGTACTATGTGAAATGGAGCACCATTAATCAGAAACTGGTATGGGTGTACAGCACCGAGAACTTTGACGGGATACTGCCAGGACTGGAAGCTTCCATCAATAAAGAGAAAAAAATCCGCAGCGAAGACCCAGACATGGACATATCCATGCTGGCGTCGCTGGCGTTGCTGCGGCAGCGGCACGTTGAAGCCACAGGCGGACTCGAGACCGCCGGTGAATTTGCTACGATTCATAAGAAAGTGGAAGCTGCCTTCAAGTATGATAAAGACCATCGCAGCAATGAAAAGCTATCCGTGGTATTGGATTTGCAGAAAGCAGCGTTAGGACAGTTGGCAGAGGAAGAGATCCTCATCGGACCCTTTGTGTCGATAATAGACCTGCTACACTTCGGCTTGGAGAAGGTCCTCAAAGAATCTGACCAGGAAATGGAGGCTACCGCAGGTGGCGAGGAGGGGTCAAGCAAGAGGCCGAGAGAGGAAGCAGAAACAGAAGCGCCCCAAAAAAAGCCAAAGATGCTACGTCGGCAAACTTGGGGTGAGGCAAGCTGATCGGTTTATGGGGGAGCAGCCTCAGAGGTGAGCAGGCGTGCTTCAATGGTGGTCAAATAGGCAAGAGGGTCTTTGCGGAAGCGTCGTTGTTGGCAGCGTGTGTGCTCACGGTAGTTGAGTTGTTGGCGGAGCTGCTGCCATTGGTGAGGATCTCTTGGACGCAAGTCTTGAGCGGAGAAGAGACGAGTCTTGCTGGCAACGGTTGCTACCAGACGGGCAGATCCGCGTACCACGACGGCGGGAATGGCGGCTTTACGACCCGTGGTTCGTCGTTCGTGATAGCGCACGGACCCGAAACACTGTTCCAAGTCATTGTTGGTGGCTGGTAAACTAGGCACATCATAGCAATGAAATAACCCTGGTGCAAAGCTACGGGTAGTCCGCACAAAATGCTCGAGAGCCTTGGCGACTTGTGGGCCAAGCTGCGCTTTCTGCTGCTGCAGGCCCTGCAAGCTGGCACGGACCTGCTGGCCGTTGCCATGCTCATGATTGGCCAAGATACGGGCGGCTTGCTCTACGAAGGTCGAGGCTTGCTCAAGTGGCGGAAACAGCGGGGCAGTTGCTGCTAATCCCCGTACAAGAATGGAATGCAGTTCTTGCAGACAGGGCCCAAGCCCCTTTTTTGGGCCACCGGATCAAGGGAGTCATGGATTTGTGAGAGACGTGCGTGGAGGTTGATTCCAGGCAGATCCAAGGGTGGATGCCCATCATCCGTCAGCGAACTGCGGACAGCCAAACAATAATCACGAGCGGCCTGAGCAGGTGGGTCTGTGCGTGTCTCCAAGGCCCGCTCAACCGGGCGGATGCCTCGGACTTGGGCTTTCAATTGAGTCCCAGCATGCTGGTCGGCTTCAACGATGGGCTTGGCGGCATCCCGCAAATAGTGGATCTGACAGAGTTGATGCGGGATCTTGGCCATCACCAAGGCCACAGCCGCTCGAATAGCTTTCTGTCCATCTGAAATTATCCCCTTGACCGGAACAGGAGGAAGCAGGTCTTTGACTTCGCGCAAGAGCGTGGCGATGTCCTCTTGTGCGCTACTGAGTAAAGGACGTGCCAGCAGGAGTTCCTGCGAGAGGCAGTCACGAATCACCCAGAGCACCTCGTGTCCGGCATCCGGCTGCAAGCCATCGATCGCCAGGATCACTCGGCCTTGCTCACTCAGGATCTTGTGGATGCGGTCCCGATCCCTCACATGCACCGTCACCAGCTCTTCATAGCGTGCGATCAGATGCGTCACGCTGCGTTCTGCGATCTGGATTCCGCGTCGGAGTAATTCCTGATGGATTTCGTGCACACTACGATGCTCCCGAAACCGCAGTGCTCCTACCAAAGCAATCACATCCAGACCAAATTCGCCATGGGGTAAGGCCCAACTCCCCTCCTCTTCTGGCCGATATCTGTGATGATACTCTTGACATTGGCTATTGGGACACTGGCGGATGACTAGTCGTAAGTCGTAGATTCCCTCCAATGTCGTTACTGTACGCTTCTTATGATGCGCTACCCATAACGCTTCTCCACATCCATCATACACCTGCTGATAGGGCCTCAGCACTCGCTTCTGGGCGTGGGCTTCGTCGGGCCATGGCGGGCTCCCTTCTTGCTGCTCGGCTTCTGGTGGTCTGTCTTCCCTCCAGCCTACACCCATTGTCAACCTCAGTTTGCTGACCTAGTAAAGATGTGAACCCGATGGAGTCGGTAAGTCAGGGAGTAAAGGTCGACAGCGGGCATGGCGAGACTGGGAAAAGCCGTCCTGCTTTCAGGCGCAAGGGTGTAGGAAGCTCAGTCCAGGCGGACACAAGGAAGTTAGGCGTTGCTTGCCTCACAATGAGTCTTCAGTAGAAAGTATGCCTGATAAGAAAGTTTTTTGCTAGGGACAAATCGGCCATCTTGGGCAAAAAAGGGGACAAATTGAAGCCAAAAAGGGATAACTTCAGTCGACAAGATATCAGTTTTTGGATAGGCTCTTCATCTGTTCATGCATAAGGTTATTGGTTTCTTCCAGATGAGCTTTCATGGCATCAATGCATTTTTTTAGCTGTTCATCTGGCATGTGTGGCTTGATAAGCGCCTTCACAAGTTCTTCTCGCAAGAAATGATAAGTTGCTATCGTCAGGCGGTTGACTTCTCGGCGCACTTTGAGAGGACAGTTTTGTTCAAATAGCTCCCTATTGTGGGTATGATGGTCTTCTTGTTGAGCGAGATCTTGCCCTTGAGGAGTGTCTAGAAAGGATCGATAGTGTTGCTCAATGAGAAAAATGCGGACGGAAAGTAACGTATTGTTGATGTTCTTGGTGAGGTCTTCAACAACCATTTTGTCATGCTCTTTTGATTGATCAAGTTTGCAATAGTGATCAATAATTTTTCTTTTGTATTGGGTAAATCGGTTCATATAGTCACTATATTTGGATGATTGCCATGATTCTTTCTCCCAGGGTATTTTGCTGTGCAGATATTGGATCTCTGCCAAAAAATGCTTCGTCTGTTTGCCTTGCCCGTGGCTGAGAAAGAGTTCAAATTGGAAGTCTGGTTCCTGCTGCTGAATGAGTTGGTTGTCTGCCAGCTTTATGCCAGAGTCTAGAGCGAGCGACTCCAGCGGCTCTGTGTCTTTGGTTATGTCCTGGATGAACTGCTTTTGGCTGGCGAGCTGTTCGTTGAGTTGATTGAAGGCTGGATACAATCCAATGCGCTTGACGATGATAGCTTTGCCCTGAATATCCCTACTACGATACTCCTCTGCCATATCTTTGAAGGCAGCCAGCTCAGTCTCTGGGAGACCGAGAGCTTGTGCCATAGCCTCCGGACTCTCAACAATACGGAGCTCATCGTTGACTTGATAGGCATAGACCTCTTGTGACTGAATTTGGGTTCCAGAGAGTTGGTTGATACTGTGCCAAACACCTGGGAGGATACGTTCTGACAGCTCTTGGATGGCCGCTTGCAATGCAATACGCCGAACGGTGATCTGATTGCCTGTGGTAGTGGGGCCATCATAGAGGTAACCCATGTTCCTGAGGCCTGCTTGCATCTGCTGTGGGATGCCAAATTGGTGAGCCATAGCCTCTGGATGTTCATCAAGACAGAGCACATCATTGACATGATAAGGATAGACGTCTTGGAGTTTGGTCCCACGCAGGTCTCTGACCAGATCTTTGATGAGTTGCTTTTGGCTTGTGAGGTCTTCTTGCAGGACTTGCTCTATCTCATCCAATCCAACAAGCTTGATTGTGAGATCCTGGTTAGTGTATTCCTCACCCGTATCCCTCAAGTTGGCGAGTATCTGCTGTGGAATACCAAATTGGTTAGCTATGGCCTCTGGATGTTCAGCAAAACAGAATTCATCATTGACTTGATAGGCGTAGACCTCTTTGAATTGGGACTCATAGCACTCGTAGAGCAAGCCCTTGATACGCTCCTGCTGTGCTATTTGAGCATCGGCTGGGAAGGATATCCCGGAGGAAGCAAGCTTAGAAGTGAACGTGGCATCAGATGATATTGGAGGGCGGTCATCTACCGAGAGAGGGGCCATGTTGCTCTCAACTTGAGCTAAGGCGGCTTGGTTTGAGCTCCTATAAGCCTTGAAAAAATCACTTACGCTCGTTGGGTTTACTTTACCTTCTTTATCTGCCACGATCCTTATTTCCTGCCTTTATCGAAACTACCTTGCTGGTGGAGTTATTTGTATGCCGCTTATCCGTTTCGCGGCGTGAGGAGAGATTATTGTCCCTGACGGCTTGCTCATGTGCGGGAGGAGCATCAGTCTTGACCTCATGGGGGTTGACTGTCCGCTCGTGTGAGGGAGTAGTATCGTGTGGATCCTCATCGTTGTGGATTACCTCCTTTGAGGGAGGAGGCTCATTTGGGACCTCATGATTATTGGCTACTTCCTCGTATGGGGGAGAAGCATCTTCTAGCGCCTTCTCATAAGTGGGAGGAATCTCATCCTCGTGCGTGGCATTATGGTTGTCGACTGCCTCTTCGTGATTAGGAAGGACCTCGTTTAAGACCTCAGCGCTGTGTGGTTGGTGATGAGTGTTCTCGGCCTCATGGTTGTTGGTCCCGTTGTCTTGCGGTGACATGTCTGGAAACAGGTTCGTGTATGAAAGCTGCTCTTTCAACATGCCTAGAAAGGTATTTTTCTGATTCCCTTTGTTCACATCTGATGGGCCAAAGCTAGCGTCTGATGGGTCAGAACTATAGTTGCGATCTGCCGCTTCTCCCAGATGTCGAGTTGATGATACAAAATCTTTCTCATCCTTATGCTCATCATGCGTGGTCGTTAATTCTTTATTGTACTGGTTGCTATCGGTTTCAGACGCTTTAGTAGTCAGGATTTCCAGGGATCTTTGCTTTTTCTTATCGGTATTAGGATCATTTAATTCATTTTTATTTATTAGTCCATTTTTATCATTATATATATCAAAATGAGTATCAATATTCTCATGAGTAGTGCCGGGTCTCTTTTCGTGAGAAGCTTCAAAATACTCGAAAGTAGTGCCAAACTTGGTGGTATCAAAATGATCATTGAGATGCTCATTAGTATCGAGATTCTTTGTATCATCGGCGGTATCAAAATGATCATTGAGATGCTCATTAGTACCGAGGCTCTTTTTATCACTATTTCTATCATGAGAAGTGTCAAAATGATCATCGGGGTGCTCAAGGGAAGTGCCAAGCTTCTTTTGATCTTTGCTAAAAATAGTTGAAGCAGGTTTCTCTGGTATCTCTGTCATAAGATGTTTCAGAGAAAGTGGTCCAGAGAGTTCACGTTTATCTTGCGATATTGTCTCTTTTACTTCATGATGAGCTGTGTGTGTTTGTAATTCATGATGCGGCTTGTTGTGGTCCATGGTTCTTAAGTCTTGTCTTTCTGAGAATTTCTTCTTCTTACTGTTGAGAGTACTTCCAAAGGGGAAAACTCTCTTATCGCACCTTACTCTGCTACTAGTACTTGGTTAACGCTGGGATGCTCTTAGCCATAGAAGATATATCCATCAATTCGACCTATTCACACCGCCCCAGTTGGCTGCTAAAGAGCTCTTTGTCTCTTTAAGTATAGCTTGGAAAAAGCCTTTTTTCAACAGACAGCTTAGTGACAATTTGATGAGTTAGCAGTATGACATACCTCTTTTTTCTTGTAGAGGTGAGATCCATTCCGGTATCTCCAAACGCTATGGCAGTAGATTATATGGCAGGGGTAAGGATGTTTCTAGGGCTTGAAATGTATATGTTTCTCAGAGGAGACTGGCAAGAGGTCAGTTTTTGGATAAGCTCTTTTGACCTTCTCCAGGTATAGAGCTAGCAAGATGTTGGTTTTTCTTGCTCTGTAGTATAGAAATAGAGATCATGAAAAAGAGTTCATTGTCATGGTTTTTAATTCTATAATTCTATAGGGGAAGGCAAGATGACCTCATCAAATGCCTATAAGGCCGATTCTGCGTCTGCTCATCACTATCCACAGTACTATAGTACGCTGCCGGAGGCACTATATAGTCTTTCTTGCCTCTCTGATCTCTATGAAATGGGCAGTGTTCTGGGAGCGGAGGTTGAGCTGCAGGAACTGCGCCAACATATTCTGATACATCTAAGCCGCGCTATTCGTGCTCAGGGAGCCTGTCTCTTGCTCTATCATCGAGCTCAGCAACGCTTTATTCCAGTTGCTTCGCTGGGAGAGAGGTTGCCTACGGCAAAGCTAGTTGCTACTCTCGAAGATTGGTCGGTGATCGAGCAACAGACCGTGCGTGGTCCCGGCGAAACGTTAGTGACGCTACGGTTGGATAACCTGTGCATCATACTGGTGACACTGTCGGATAACGATACGCTACTGGGGGTGGTAGCGCTTGCGGTTACTGACAAAAATACGCTGGTGGATGAACGTAGCTTGCTGCTAGCTTTCATGGGCAGAGTTGCTGCTTCACTTCTGCGTAGCTCTGATCTCTCTAACCGAGTGCGACAGGATGCTATCAGTCAGGAGCGGAATCGTGTTGCTCGTGGGCTCCACGATGGTATTATGCAGCAAATTACGCATGTGCTTCATAAGCTTGAGTATATCCAGCGGGTGCTAGAAATGGACTGTGGACAGCTAATTTTGTTCGAATTACAGCATGTCCAGAATACGTTGCATGATAGCCTGCATGAGTTGCGCAGTACGATGAGTGGATTGCTTTCCAGACGGGTAGAAAAACGAGCATTGGTTGAGATGATACGGCGAATCGTGGATGAGTATCAAAACAGTCACCCAGAGATAGAGTTGGTATTACAGATCACTGGACTTAATGAGTCGCAGCAGCTATCTCCCAAGCTAGAAATGACTATCTCCCAATATATGCAGGAGGCTCTCACGAATGTGTGGAAGCATGCTCGTGCCACGCGTATAAGTGTCCAGCTCCATGGGTTTGATGATGGCTGGTTAGTCGTAGAGGTGAGTGATAATGGCATTGGCTTGCAGCCAGAGCAGGTATTGCTAGCATCCAGGCATCATGACGTAGAAGAGCCGCATTTCGGTTTATCTATCATGCGAGAGCGTATAGAGGAGGCTGGTGGGTTCTGGGAACTGCAGAGCAGGCCTGACGAGGGTACAACTGTCAGAGCACGCTTCCCTCTGGCAAATCTGAGCAATGAACTAACAAAGCGTGAGCATCAGATTCTCCATCTGGTTAGTGAGGGCCTGACAAATCGAGAGATTGCTCAACGTCTGCAGGTCAGTGTTGATACTGTGAAGACGCATATGCATCGTATTATGCAGAAATTGGGTGTGAAAGATCGCGTCCAGGCTGTTGCCGTTGCCTATCGTAATGGTTGGTTGTAATTTGTCGGATAAGCCATCTTTTGCAGTGCTTAGCAAAAGATGGCTTATCCGACGATTTATAAGATCTTAGTGGTTACTGTATTCTATCGTGGATGCTTTTCACTACTGACAGTTGTACCATATTCCTCCTATCTGTAGATTAGTGACATTTGCCAGCGTACTAAAATCCAACTGTACCTGTTTAATATCGTTCTGCTGAGTAGACGTGGCAAGACCAAGAAAACTAGAGGTGCTATACGGATGCTTTACCCCATCGGATCCTATAAAGTTGAGAGTGAATGACCGATTGTCAGGGTTCTTGATATAAAAGGTGCAGTCTTTCCCAACGGTCCGATTTGTGAAGTTCCAGGTCACCCTATCATGGCAAAAGGCAGGAGCACTACCTGTCGTAAGCAGATAGAAGGTGGTATTGGTTGAGCTATCGAAATCCCCTTTGACCAACGTATCTGTACAACGCTGGGGGTCGACATTGTGGCGTTCACTGAATTTTGGCTCGACTACGTTATCAGTGCGATTATTCGTAGTGCTGCTGTTGTTAAAAGTATTGCTTGTGGTGCCACCTGCAGCTCGCACGGCATCCGAAAACAGCTGGTCTATGGTGTCGATGTCTGATTTGATTGTACTGTATTCGGAGCCATTGAAGTAAATTTGGAAATCATTTTTGTCTGTTGCTATGTCACGCGTCGTGCCTAGCCCACAGGCATCTGGAGCATATGTTGTACCAGCATCAAAATCACTATTTGCAATGTTTATCTCGCTTGTCTCAAAAGTCAGAACATCGGAGTCACTAAGGTTGTGTTTGCTATTCTCAAGGATGTCCTTGACACTACTATTCCCATTGACTATGCGCTTGAGCTCTCTGTTAGTTACACCTTGGCCACGCTGCAAATCTGCCTTGAAGGCCTGGCAAAATCCCTTTAAAATTGTCGCAAATTCGGCTTGGGTGCAAGCAAAAGCCGTTAAGGGAGTGATCATGCCAGTTAGAGCTATAAGGATGCACATACTAACAACCGTCTTGACTGCTAGTCTCTTAGTCTTAGCAAGAAGATGTGTATTCATGATTAAATTTCTCCTTGTTTAAATTCTCTAGATTTCCTCTCAAAAAGGAGAGAGGAAGGTAAAGCACTACTGCTTGAGATTGGTTTACCAGAGAGCCACATCTAAGTAGTGGTCGGATCAAAAAACCTTGTGAAAGTGCGTTCAAAATCTACGTCCTTCATCGGTTTGTGTGTTGTACTACTTTCTAAAGATACCCGATAGCAGAGGGTTTGACGAGGACTTTTTGCGGACGATTTTAGAGAAAAACCGGACAACTCTAGAGCAAACCGGACAATTCTACAGAGTGAGGTGCGTTTGTCACACCTCTGCTGTTAGCATATGTGGTTGGGGACGCTTGGTTTGGCTTTTTTGTGCGTTCTTGTGTGGGCTGGGCTGGGAGAGGGTGTTTTATAACTCGGCTTCTTCTTGAGCGAGATTTTGCCCTTGAGGAGTGCTTAGAAAGGATCGATAGTGTTGCTCAATGAGAAAAGTGCGGGCGGAAAGTAAAGTATTGTTCATATTCTTAATGATAGCTTTATCACCTGTCAATTTTGGAATTATTCTGGTGGCTCATCCTCAGTTCAAAGAATGGTGTAATATATACATATAAATGTTGTTGCCCTAGAAATGCTGACACATTCTAAGAAGGAGAATAGCTGAATGAAGAACCGATCTCGCCCGGTACTGCATCTTCCTCGCACTCCGTTAGAGACGCTGCTTGAGGGGCTGACCGTGCTTGGACTTATCGCTGTGATCGCGGTGACTGCTTGGGGCTGGCTGATTCTTCCAGCAATCATTCCCACCCATTATGGCTTTTCAGGAGCGCCTAATGCCTACGGAGGCAAAGGAAGCTTACTGACCATCCCCATTCTCTCGGTCTGCCTGACTGTTCTGCTGGCAGTCTTGAGCCGCTTTCCGCACCGATACAACTATCCCTGCCAAATCACCGAAGAGAATGCGCCACGCCAGTACGCACTGGCACTCTTGCTTATGTGCTGGATTATGCTGGAGATCGTGTGGACGTTGTGCGGCCTGCAATGGGCCATTATTCAGGCGGCCCAAAGCCACGTGGGGGGGAACGCGATCTTGCTGGCCGCAATGGCAATGGTGGTTGTATTGATGGTCACGATCATCTTGTATCTGCGTGCTGCCGCTCGTGCCCGCTGAACTGGTTTTTGCAAATAATAGTCAACTGAGAGAAGTTTTTTCACTTCTGAGCGAATTCGTAATGCAAATATTTTCTGCTATCCTGTAACGAGATGATCCTTTGCAGGTAACTGGATAAGCCACCCTTGTTGCTGCTTTCTATCGTGTGTGGGAAAGATCTTGCCTGGATTGAGCAGCCCGGCTGGATCAAAGAGTTGCTTGATGCCTTTCATCATTACTATAACGTCTTCTTCTAAAGCGTCAGGCAAGAACTCCCGTTTGAGGAGGCCAATGCCATGCTCGCCACTCAATGTGCCTCCGAGGTCGAGGGCTGCTTGAAAGATGGCTGCTGCTGCTTGTTCTACCAGCTCTTGCTGACCTGCCTGTTGCTGATCAAAGAGGATATTGGGGTGCAGGTTTCCATCTCCGGCATGCCCAAAGACGGCGATGAGCAGGCAAAACTGCTTAGAGATCTGGTTAATGCGGCGTACCATCTCAGGAATTTGGCTGCGAGGCACGACGATATCCTCTCCCAGCTTGTTAGGGCGAATGCGGGTTAATGCATCGGATGCGGCTCGGCGCGTTTTCCATAATCCTTCCCGTTCTTCCTGATTGATTGCTACCTGCACCTGTATTGCTCCATTCTCATGGCATAGCTGCTCAATGGTCAGTATTTCGCGCTGGACAGCAGTCTGATCATAGCCATCTTGCTCAATGAGAAGCAAGGCCCCTGTTTCTGCTGATAGGCCTGTCGGCAGATTGTATTCAACCGCACGGAGTGTCACTGCATCCATCAATTCTACGGCTGCTGGGAGCAGGCCATGGGAAAAGAGCGCAGTCACGGTCTGACTTGCTTGGTCCAAATCAGCGAAGAAGACTGCTGCCGTCGCGTATGCCTGTGGGCGGGGAAGCAAGCGCAAGATAAGTTCTGTGATTACTCCAAGCGTTCCTTCGGAGCCAATGAAGAGTTGCATGAGCTGATAGCCTACTGCGCTTTTGAGCACTTTTCCACCGAGATGGAGGATGCGACCATCGGCTAGCACGACTGTCATACCTAGCACATAATCCTTGGTGACGCCATACTTGAGACAGCGTGGCCCACCAGCATTACAGGCAACATTTCCGCCAAGTGAACACTGCATCAGGCTGGCGGGGTCGGGCGGATAAAATAATCCCAACGGTTCAAGGGCATGCTGCAGGTCTCCATTGATCACTCCCGCCTCAACGCTCGCTGTGGAGGTCTGCGGATCAATCTCAAGAATGCGATTCATACGTGTAAGATTGAGCACGAGTTCTCCTTGAGTTGGAGTGCTACTTCCGGTGAGGCTCGTGCCGCTCCCCCGTGCAACAATTGGCAGTGCATGCTGATGTGCCAAGCGCAGAAGATCACTCACCTGTTGAGTCGTGCGCGGATAAACGACGGTGTTAGTTAAAGGGTGTTGAGATGTGGCATCAGAGTTATTATGTGGGAAAAATTGTACTTGACACTCTATGCTATCATTTCCAACTATGAGACTCAGTTCTGTGTAAAATTGCTCAGAGATATTTGCCATGCATCTTCTTCCTCTTACATAAAGTTTCCCGTAGCGACTTCTTTTGATTTTACCACCTGCGGTCTTGAGTCGGAAGCCCAAGTGTAAATTTTGGCATTAAATGGGCGGATTCTGAAGAAAATTGATAATTAAATGGGCGAGTTCACAGGAAGCCAGAAACGGCCAGCAGAGCGGAACAAGCTCTCTTCCGATGATGAATAAAAGCGTTCTTCTATCCTATTGCTCGTTTTGCCGCCCACTTAATTATCAAATTTCCGCCCACGCAATAAAATGATTTACACTCTACTCACCGATGATGATATCGTTGCCAAGCTTGCATGAACAGCGAAAAGAGTAAAATAAGAAGAGCGTTATTATTGCGCGAAAGGGAAACCCAGCCTTTTGCATCGCTCCTTGACCTCGGGCGTGTCATCGTATTCACCATTTACATATTCGCGTTTAATTTCTTTGTATGCTGCAATAGCTTCAGCTTCTTCAGTAGTGCTGCTATATTGTAGGCTGTAATTCCTTAGTACTTTTAAATTATTGTATAGGTGATGATGGTTTGCTTTTGCTTTACCATCATTTAAGTGTTTATAAGCCTGTTTTGCTTCAAGTAGTCCTGGCGCGGTTATTTTGCTACCTAAGGTAGTTTTGTCTAAAAATGTTTCCATATCAAGATCTTTTTGAGTATCAATGATCTGGCTCGTAGAGGGCTCACCAAGTTGTGTTTCGTGCTGCATAGGTATCAGTGATGCACTTGGTGCTTTTGACTCGCTTGTTTCTTTTCGCTCGCTTGTTTCTTTTCGCCTGCTTGGTGCTTTTGGCTTTCTTGGGGGAGCGGTGGGCCTTATTTCTACAGGTCGAGAAGAAGGGTCTTGTGGAATAACCTCGATAGACCACGGTCTCAAGTCTCGTTTTGATGTTTCACTCTGCGTGCGCAAAAGAAGCCCTACGGCTTCTTTTGTTACATCTACGGACGTGTATTTATTTAATAGATCTGCCAGCTGCTTGTTCTGATGATAGTGGTTCGTATCTAACTCCTTGATGCGCCAAGGGGCGTGTACCTGAATTTCTCCAAAAGTAAAATGAAATCCTGACTCATTTTTATGTGGTTCGTTTAGTTCGGCTGTGCGCGCTATCCTGAAACTAAGTTCAGGATGAGGCTTTCCTCTGCGGTCCATGATCGGCTCCTCGCTATACAATTTTTTTTCGTGAGAAGGGCCTGCTACAGGTGTGTCCACTCTCTGTCTTTTTTGCGGCGGACCAACTTCTGTATTCATAGCACGTTGAAACTCTTGTCCACCTTTCCACACGTCATGATCTCTTAGTTGGTCTGCTAGTTGGTCCATAATTAGCATCTCTTTTTTGAGGAGTCTAAACTGCTCTCTAGAAACGAATTGGACAAAATACCTGTTTCGCTGAGAAGGTGTATAATTTTGCTCATCAAGATCTCTGTCTGCTTTCAATATTCTGTCAGTTGCAGGGGTAGGGGTAGCTCCATAATTTTCAGGTATGCATGCTTGTGCACTACCATACTGTTCATCTTTTCTTCCTCGCTCATTCAGAACAGCTATAATTTGTTGTAGACGTTCCCTGTCTGATGGCTGTCTGCTTTCTTGCTGCTGACGTCCCTCTCGTTCATACGTCTGTGCTCTGCGTCTAGTCTCGTCAATATGGGGACTGGCACTTCTCTCTGATTCTTTAGTTAGGTCTATCGGAACATCTCTTGTATCACCAGACATTTTCTTCTCCTTACTCAAAACAAGTACCACTCTCAACTGTACCCAACAAACGACTCATTTCCAAGGGACAAAGCGGACATCTTGCCCCCAAAAGTGGACAGCTTGATGGGACAGAGCTTCTTTTTGTGCTCAGCAATGGACAACACGTTTCTAAAAACATCTCGTTTTTTTGCCATGCTGCAGCATTTGTGCTACGATGAATACAGGTACATCACTTTCTGGTCCTCAAGCCAGTGTCCTGAGAAACTACTTCCCCCACAACGAAAACATGATGTGCCTTTTGAAATTGCATATGCCAAAGTCAAGACGCTCCCCCGAGAGAAGAGAATACCCCAAAGGAAGTCCAACTTTTGGTCAACTGCTATAAGAATACCCAGCTAGGGAGGTTTTCTAGGGAAAAATGGTATATCTTGGCAATAAATGAGTGATCTTAAGGTATTTTACAAATTGGAATACTATTTTATAGTCCTGTTGTTTTTGGACAAAAATAGACAAAACATGTTAAGTATCAGGAAATATAATATTAAGCGGTAAATTATGAAGAGAGTAGATCAAGAGATGCGACATAGTCGAGGAACGGTTGATTGATGAACATATAGCCATGCCCGACTTTGCGCAGCAGCATATGATGTGTTGCTTCGTCCAGAAATTGAGGAAATCGCCAGGGGATTGATCCTTCCCGCCAGAGCAGGAAACGCAGGATATAATGTCGCAGATAGGCTAATCCCCCATTGAGCAGTGCTGCCAGCCATCCTATACTTAGTCCCATTATTAGCCCAATGCTCAACCAGTTATGCAGTCCGTATCTCAGTTCGTAGCTTAGTCCACGGCTCAGTCCATAGCTCAGTTCTATCATTAGCCCTATACTTGAGAAGGAGATCAATCCAACGATGATAGCGCTGACAAATCCCAGTATGAATCCATTGGAGAGAGAACAACGGATCTCTTGATTGGCGATGGCTTGCTGTCGGTGTTCCGCTTCACTCGATGTTCCCTTAAAAAGTCCACCCAGGAGCCAATAGCTCAGTCCTCCAATGAGCCCGTAGCTCAGCCCATAGTTCAGTCCGTAGCTCAGTCCTACACCCAGTGTGATGAGCAGGAAGCCTAGTAAAGCTGTATCTCTATGCCGTTCTAAAGAGAGGCTCTTTTTCAGACTTTTCCATGACCAGACAAGCCGATCCACCGGCTGGATGTCTGGGCTGCTTCCAATTAAGAGCATACTCAATAAACCTCCAGCTAGTCCGAAGGCCAGTCCGTAGCTTAGTTCGTAGCTTAGCCCTGTAGCCAGTCCGTAGCTTAGTCCGTAGCTTAGCCCAACTAGTAGGGCAGCTAGAAGTCCGTTATAGCCTGCTATTCTTATTCTCCTCATGAGACATCGCTGGAGAGAGATGCTCAACTCTTGCGGTAGAGCGGATGATGCATTTGCTGGACTGCTTGTCCTCAGGAGTATGTGAAGAAGGAAGGTAAAGACTCCAAGGCACAGCGCAAATCTTGATTCAATGTGTAGCCCTATGGCCAGTGCGATGCAAGTGCTTATAAAAGTTCCTACCCCCAGCCGTTGCAAAACCGACTGCCAGGAAGGATTTTCTGTCTTCCTTGCCCGTCCTGAGGGTTGGCAGACTTTGCAGCCTCGACTCGAAATTCCTCCCAATAGTGCTCCTAAGAAGAGACAGAGGATGAGGTTAGTGAGGCTATCCCCAAAAAACAGTTTATAGAGGGCGGTATTGAGAAGCATACCCATGAGTATGCTAGGCAAGCGGATGGCCAATAGTTCATACATTGGTATTAGACGATCACGAGAAAGCCAGCTTGGTTGGAGTTGCTCTACATAAAAGATGGTTTGGCCTTGCTGCTGCATTTGTCGAGCCAGCCAGCTTAACCAGGACAGCATCTGTTGTGAATTTGTACGCTGATTTGTCTCGTTTGTGGACAGCATGCGATCAGTGTAGCTGGCAAAGATCTGACGCTGTTGTTCTTCTGCTGATCCACTGGTAGGCAAAGCTTGTATTGAAGCATCTCGATAGGTTGGTGTCAGTATATTGAGCATCGAAGGAGAGGCTGCAAGTTCGCGCAGCACCTGATTTTGCTGCAAAACAGTACGTACAGCTGCAAGCGAGGGACCTGCAGCCTCGAGATAGTCATCAATCTGCTCGGTGGTGAGTGGCTGAACCATTTCATCGATCAGGACTGATAAGGATGGGCCTGTATGCTTGTACTGATGCTTGTTGATTGTTTTGTATCCTTAGACTGGTCTGTCTCTGCTAGTAGGAACTCTGTCCAACGACTGCGTTTCCGCATTTGAAAATTGCCTGCTGGAACACGAGTTGGTATTAATGGCGTTCTACCACCCGAGTTGATAGCTTTGCATTTTCAATAAGCATAACTGACAAGTCAGGTTTTTTCCATGGCAAAACAGGGACACTTTGAATGAAACAAGAGGTGACCCTGGTACGCAATGAAAACCGAAGCCTATGGCCAGGTATATGTCGCAATGGCACCAGCAGGTAATATACTCGTAAAGCTTGTCTTATTCGAGGTTTGCACAATGATTGTTTGCACTTGAGAACTGCTATTGCGTACAACCATAGCCAGGGTTTTATCAGGGTTCTCAAAGGCAACATTCTCTATACCATTGTTATTCGTGCTGGTAGCTGCAATATGGAGTGCACCTGGATGTACAAACTTACTAAAATGCCCGAACTGAATTGCCTCATCAGTCAATTGTGCTGTATTTTGCTTGGCATCGACGGTCATGAGCCCTACACATTGTGCGCATCCTTGTCCGATTTTGGGACCACCAGAAGGATCAAGCGCGATATTCCAAAGGAGTGCTGAACTTGCCCAATGCTGGATAGACTGGAGAGCAACCTCAAATGTACTCAGAGGTGCAATGCCATGAGGGCCAGTGGAGCATTCTGTCTCCTCTTGTTCAAGGGAGGGATAGGCTGTATGCACCTTGTCCATGACTGCTGGATCACCACCGTAGCAATGCCAAGCTACCCCTGAAAGATAGGAGCGTGCAGATGCATTGCTTAAAAGATCTTCCGCTTGCTGATAGTAGAGCCATTCATTGTCCCACCCAAATATCTTTGTATCTAGACCTGCCTTAGCCAGTGCTGGTCCAAGATATTGTGTGATAAATGAGGCTTCCTGACTGCCAGACATATCCAGACTAGGATAACCATGATTGATCTCGCCTGGCTCATTCTGAGGAGTGATCTCATCGATCGAGACTCCGGCTGAATGATACTGCTGCAGGAAATGCACAAAGTATTGGGCCAGTGCATTGTAGGAGTCACTGCGTATACTGCCACTAACCATCGAGTCGTTGGTCTTCATCCAAGCTGGAGGGCTCCACGGTGCGGCAATGGTAGTGATCTGCGGGTTAATGCGCTTTGCCTCAATCAGTAGTGGTAACGTGTATGTCCGATCGTGAGCAATCGAAAAATGGGCCAGAGAAGGATCTGTCCTGCCAGGTGCCAAGTCATCATAAGAATACGGACTAGGATTATCCGGTGGAGTAGCCGTATAATCCGATGCTCCCATAGGAATGCGCACCTCGCTAAGACCAATCCCTTGCTGCGGATCAAATAAGGCCTGCATGGCCGCTTTTTGTTGCTGAGGAGAAAGCTGACCTAGTAGATAAGCTGAACTATCGGTCAAGGCAGCCCCAAAGCCGGTAATACGCTGAAAGTGCTGTGTAGGATCAACCGTAATCAATGTGCCGATTGCAGGAGATGCTGGTCCATTCTGAAGTGTAATTGGTGCCTGTGCCGTGAGCTTATCTTGCCGATCCTGCGTTGTCAGCCACATTTGCACCACTGATGGCGAAGGAGTTGCCTTGCTAGCGACATCGACAGATGACGTACTGCTCGTGCATCCGACCAATGTCAGTACAACGCTCAGCATAATGGTAGGCATAACTTTGTGAACATACCAATTCATAGTTACAATCCTCATACTAATTTTTAATATCTGCTCTATACTTCTTTAAACTTTGAACCCCCCTCTTTTTGGGTTATGAAATGTCCTGAGGGTGTTTCGTAACTCAGATAAACAGAGCCTTTCTGAGCGAAGTTGTTCCCTTTGTCCTATAAGTTGTTCCCTAGCTGTCCTGGAAAAGTCTCTCCCCATTTGTTATTCTTAGCAGAGGAAATTCCCTCGTAGCAGAGCTTGCTACAAGTTAGGAAATGATCTCGTAAGTTCAAAATGATGGCTTGTCTCTTGGCCTATTAGGCCCGCCGACGAAATTTACAATGCTACAGCGGTTCGTGGGAGTCTTGATCCCATCTATGAGGTGAGAAAAAGCGTCCTTGTCCTGCAAAGAAAGAGGCTCAATCTTCTTACGAACCGCTGTAAGCCCTAATTTAATACTTTATAACTTAAGAGAAGAGGATGTATGTTTCGTAAAGAACTTGGAAGGAGAATAATGAGAAATGGTGCTAAACATTCACCATTTACTAATTTTCTCCAGAGAAACGCCATGAAGGCCGAAAATGCAAACAGCGAAGACACAAACTCAATGCCCAACCCAGAGACATTTAGTCGCAACAGGCTTGTAGATACTTCAATACAAAGAACTGTTTGGCAAGGGAGTCCAAAGGATTCAAAAACTCCAGTACAAGATGCTCTTAAACAACAAGATGTGAAGGGTTTATCGCCTCTAAGGCAAAACACCACCTTATCGGCTCCATGGCAGAGATTTGTTGAACATGCGCATGAGATGATGTTTGGCAAGGAATCATCTCGTGCATTTTCTTCTGATATGCTTTCAGAGATTAAATTCCCAAAGGAAGGAGAGCCTAGCTCCATCTCGGCAGATCAGTGGCAGCCAAAGTCTGTTGCAGATCTTCATCCGCTAAAAGAGCTAGCAGAGGCTTTGGACGAGCAGAACATAGAAATTTGGAAGGAGAGAGCAGAAAAGAGTCTTGGAGGTGAAGTTGCCATAGAAATAATAGATAAAGAGTGCAGGAAACTTCGTAATAAGCTTGCACATCTTGCTTCAGATTACCTTGCAAATGCGAAGTTGTGTAGGCGAGTTAAGCCAGACGAGCTTCATAAGATTCTGGTAGAGGAGGGCTTTGGATCAACGTGGGAGGGTAAGAGCTTGAGCTGGCAGAGACGGACAGCCAAAGTCCAGAATGCGCTTTTTGGGTATCCGTTAGAAATATCTCCTATATTGCGCCCTATTCATGTAATTGCAACTCATGATCTCTATGGCGATAATAATGATTGTCTAGACTATTTTGGTGATATTTCCATTTACTTTAAAAAAAGATTCTATTAAGGCATATTCGACTGTAATGGGGAGTGACTCTTTTTTAGCCGTACACATAAAGTCTGATAATTCCAAAGAGCTAAATGCAAGGGCAAATCCGATTGACAATCCAACTGACAACATTTTTCCATTGACAGTAAAAGATCCTGATAATCACTCTAAGCATACCACCTGGAATCCACTCGAGTTCAAGAGTATCGATGACATGCCAATTCTATACTTAGAAGTACAAGTACATCGAAGTCTAATGGAAAACCAGCGTCTGGGCGTTAAATATATCGAGAGAGTCGTCATTAGGGAACCAGAGAAACTTGGTTCAACGGAGACGCTAAAGCTGATAAAGGAGTTAGAAAAACG
>DASYAN010000015.1:0-8465 GCA_036501345.1 Ktedonobacteraceae bacterium | reverse complement strand
TCTTTTCTATACATTGGCTAAACTGGCATCCGTCTATCCGTTGCATCGGCGTTTTCGTACGGGGTTGAGTCTGGTGATGTTTAGCCTCGTAGTATTTGCGATGACAGTGATGAGCATCATCACGAATGCAATGCAAAACACGTATGTAGATATCAATACGCAGACTGGTGGCTATGACATTCAAGCAACGCCCTATTTCAAATCATTGCCTGACTTACACACTAGTCTGGCTGAGCACAGTATTGACCCCAATGCATTCTCTGCTATTGGCGTACGTGATACAACTGTGGTGGGAGTGATCCAACTGAGTGTACCGTCACCTCGATGGTATGTCTATCCTGCACAGATCATAGATGGCGGATTCTTGCAGGGATACGGTCTTCATCTGGAGGCACGGGCCAGTGGTTTTAATAGTGACAGTGCCATCTGGCAAGCTTTGCAGTCGCACCCTGATTATGCACTTATTGATAGCAGTGCACTTTCCTATAGTCAAAAACCTACTAGCAATTCACCTGTCTATGATCCCGCTGTGCCGCAGGGGAGTGATTCAGCTGTACCTCCAGGTTTTGATCCTAACGTCACCTTTGCCATAAGTGGTGTCTCTCCAGGGAAAAAAGAATTTCCAGCAACGCCTGTGTGGGTGGCCGATATGCAAGGGCGAGCAGCGATGAAACTGACGATCATCGGTATTGTCGATAACAGCGATAGTGCGCACTTTGGTCTTTACATTCCGCATTCTAGGTACAGTACTGCAGCCCTTGGGGAGGGAGGAGATGCTGTGTCCACTGCAACCCTTGGAGCGGGAGGAGATCCTGTAACCGTTGCAGCCCTTGGAACGGGAGGAGATGCGGTAACCAGTGCAGACCAGAGCTACTACTTCAAAGTTGCTCCTGGCCAGGATAAGAGAGCTTTGGCGCTGAAACTCGGCTCAGCATTTCTCGATTACGGCTTGGAGACGACTGTGCTAGAGGACGCTATCTGGCAAGCACGCGGCCCCCGTATCTTTCTAAGTGATGTTTTGCTGGGTGTCGTAGGGATGACTTTATTACTCGGTGTGGCGGCCTTGACTGTTACGGGGACACGTGCCGTCATCGAACGGCGTCAGCAAATTGGTATGTTGCGTGCGCTGGGCTGCTCTCGCCGCCTTGTTCAGAGTGCATTCTTGCTCGAATCCTTTTTGATTGGAGCAGTCGGGAGTATCCTTGGTATGGTGCTTGGCTTAATTCTGGCACATAATATCTTTGCAGCCAATTTCTTTGAGCAATACCAGACAGGTCTCACCTTTAGTATCCCCTGGCAGCAGTTAGCTGTGATCGTGTGTGTGTCGCTGCTGGCCTCTTTGCTGGGAGCGGTACTACCCGCGTGGCAGGCAGGTAGGATTACTCCCATCGAGGCCTTGCGTTACTCGTGACGACTTTTTATACTGCTAATGCAGCCTCAGTTTGCGCCGCTGCTTCTTCCTCAGATAGTGGTGTCTCTCCTTCTGTGGGAGGTTGCGCCTTGCGGGAGCGCACAAAGAATGCAGCAATGATGGCAACTACAGTCAATAGCAGGCTAATGCGGAAAGCATCCTGCATCGCCAATATCGTTGCCTGCAGCTGCACATACTCAGATACTACTTGAAGTGCTGTTGCATATGCTAGGCCTGCTGGTGCATTATGCTGCATAAAGAGAGCTTGTATGAGAGGTAAGAGTTTTCCCAGTGGAGAAAACGGTGTCACCTGTTCTGCCAGATGGGCATAATGGATCGCGGTCTCGGTTTGTACCAATGTGGCCATTATCGCAACCGCAAGCGAACTCACGACAAAACGTACGGTGGTACTGACGGCTGTTGCCTGAGGTAATCGGGCCGGTCTGATCTCTGAGAGAGCAGAGACGTACAATGGTTGGAAACAAAAGCCCAACGCAAAGCTACGGACGATAAGCCAGATTTGGATTGTCCCGTAGGGAGTGGAAGTGCCAAGCGAGGAAAACAGCCAAAGCGCAATGGCCAGGAACGCCAATCCTGGTATGATCACTGCTCGTACACCAATCTTATCTACCAGACGTCCACTAACGACTGAGGCAATCATGGAGGCAAACGCTTGTGGCAGCAAGAGCAGGCCGGCTTGGTAGGGAGAGAGTCCTCGTAAATTCTGCAAGTAGATGGGGAGAATGAACAAACCACCATATAACGCAAATGTCACCAGAACCGTGGCAATGGTGCTGGTGGTGAAGGGAGTGCTCGCGAAGACACGGATATCCAAGAGTGGCTGTCCATCATTCGCAGCGATATTCAGCTCAAGGATTACAAAGATCACTAGCAACAGGATGCCGAATACTAGACAGCCGAGTACTTTTGCTGAACCCCAGCCATCGGTACTGGCATCCGATATCCCGTAGAGAAGAAGAGCTAAACCGAGAGCTGAAAATATAAAACCAGGAATATCAAAGGGTGTGCGTCTTTCAACACGGCCCTGACGTAGGTACATACTTCCCAGGATAATCCCGAGAATCCCGATTGGCACATTGATGTAGAAGATCAATTGCCATCCCATGAAGGTAACGATATATCCACCCATGGTCGGTCCAATAGCTGGGGCGAGTAGGATCGGAATGCCGAGTGCGCCCAGAGCAACTCCGCGCTCCTCTAGTGGAAACTCACTGTAGAGCAGTGTAATCGCCAGAGGTGCCATAAATGCTCCAGTCGCTCCTTGGATAACGCGAAAGAAAATCAGCATGGGTAAATTTAAGGAGAGACCGCATAAAGCTGAACCGATGGTAAAACCTGCAAGTGCAAACAGATAAAGTCGTTTCTGACCTAGCCGCTGGGATAGAAAGGCGGTGAGTGGGGTCGTTACACCTTGTACCAGGGTATAGCCAGTCAACACCCATTGCACGCTAGTGAGATTTGCGCCGAATGCATTTTGCAACCGGGGGATAGCAATGTTGACGATGGTGGTATCCAGAATCGTCATAAATAATCCGAAGATAACCACGCCAGCAACAATCCATTTGTAGGGAACGCCTCCCTCCCGTTGTGGAGCAGGTACAGAAGGTTGCATAGCAAAGACTCCTTTCGTATAGTCTTCTCAGAGAAGGGCAGATTGAGGGTCCCTTTAGAAATGCCTACATCTGTAGCACAATGGTATTTTTCTATCGTTAGGTAGATGATAGGACCAGATAGTCAATGAATGACTCTTTAGTCATTATTTATATCACAAAGTCAATAAGAATATCAAGAGGCTAGGCCATTCAGGCGACGCTTGGTGGATCTGAGGGTGCCGCACGTGGTCCTTTTTTGAGGTTGGCTCAACGTGATCTTGGTTGGAATGCTGTCTCCAGCGCGAAGATCGAGGCATTTTTAATAAAATTTTAATGCTAGTAGTTATTTGCCCTTCTGCTATACTTCGTTTTGGTATGCAAAAACCTGTACTTGAAAGGATGTTCTCATTTTGCAACAAGTATCCTATCGTCTCAAACAGCACTATCATTGGCTCATAGGAGGGTCATTATGTCTCATCGCTCTCGTCTTTGACTTTCATCGTATTGCACAGCCTAGCATCTGGTTCGATGAAGCCTTTTCAATTGAACTAGCGCGTCAACCTCTGCCACATCTCTGGAGTCTTATCTTTGGCCCGGAACCAAATGTGGAGCTGTACTATCTCTTTCTCCATTTCTGGCTTGCCTTGACCTCCTCAATCGGTCTCCGTGCCACTGAAATCGTCGTACGATCCCCGTCAGCAGTATTCGCGGCACTAAGTACCATTGTCGTCTTTGCCTTTGCTAGACGTTTTCTAGGGATATTCACAGCCATTCTCGGCTCTGCATTGTACCTACTGAGCAACGAAACCTTAGTGTATGCACAGCAAGCGCGGCCCTACGCACTGCAATTATTGCTTATCAGTATTGCATGGTATGCATTATTCACAGCTTTAATTGATGATAAACAGCAAAAAAGATGTTGGATAATCTATATCATTGCATCTGCCTTATCAGTGTATGCGCATCTATTCAGCTTCTTAGTGCTCTTGTCGCAAGGTATTGCTATTCTTGGTATCCTGCTACTTCCTAATGCATGGCGTGATCAGGCCTGGAAGCAATGGAAATCGATGCTTGCCAGTGGAGGAGCATTATTGGTATTGCTTGTGCCAATGATCATTGTTGCCAGGCAAGGCGGTAAGACCGGATGGTTGCCAATACCTCATGCTAGCGATGTCTGGCAAGTATTTCGCTTTTTCGTTGGTTATCAAGATCAATATTTATCTATCTTATTCGCATTTTGTGGGCTAGGGTTGTTCATTGTGTGTATTGCATATATAACCAGGAATATATCAAACAGCCGTATTTACGAAGAAACTAGATCATACATACCATATATCCCTGTTATATGGTCATTGCTTTGTTGGAGTATCGTGCCTCTGGTTGTAAGTTTTATTGTTTCACATGGCACGACGAGGATTTTTTCATCGAGATATCTTGTGGTTATTGTGCCTCCGTTCTTTTTGCTGGTAGCGTTTGGCGTTGCTTCATTGAAGTGGAGGATCGTGCAAGTATACTTTGCGGCTTTGCTGCTTTGGGCGTCATTGGCTGGTATGAGTTATTATTATCAGAGTGCTCAGGTAGAAGACTGGCGCACTCCGGTTCAGTGGCTCATACAGCATTATCAACCTGGAGATGGGTTAATCTGCTACGATAATGTTCAAGGATGCCAGATTGCAGTTGAGTACTATTTGCAAGTGGATGGCAGTAATGCGCAGTTCACTGATGACTCTCCAGGTGCTTTTTCGTGGGCGAAAGATGGTCCTGTAAGCAATGCAGGATACCAAGCTGCTACGAATACTCATGCAATTGCTGCATATGCAAAGAAGCACAAGCGAATATTCTATATTATAGCGCGTTTATCTAGTGGAAATGCAGCTGGTAATGTAAATGCTGCTGAAAAGTGGATGGATAATCACTACCATTTGAAAGGGCAGATAGCAGGTCCTACAGTGAAAATACTGATGTATACAGTATAGAGAAAGAATCAGGTCTGATCTTTCTTGGTAGAAGACGGTCTCACTTGATCCTTTTTTGAGATAAACTTTACAGCTTTCTGATACATTTTTCATGGGCCTCTCATGAAAACAAGCTATAGTAATCAATAGCAAACAGATCTGTCTGGGGCTCATCCTGTTTGGGGGATGAGCTTGCGAAATGGCTAGCGCATTGGAGGTCATTACTGATGTCTTTTATTAATACAAATGATCCTTATGAGCAAGTTACATTGCCTTATTATCAACCACCTATAGAGCGCACTGATCCAATACTATCTCAACAGAAGAAAGCTGTCCCGTTCACTACACCACGAGCAGGTTCATCACAGAGTAAAACTATGCGCTCTTCGCAAGCCTCAGCATCCCCGCGCATGTCCAAAGCGGAGGCTCTGGCAGTCGTACGTAGATGCAAAACATGGCTGATAGGAGGTTCTCTCGTCTCGTTTGGGATACTGAGTGCTCTAGTTGCGGGTCATGCAGTTGGAACGACCTCTTCTACCCAGGTAACACCAGCAGCCGTGAATAACCAAACAACATCGGCATCGAATGCACCCGCGACATCGTCATCCTCAGATGGAGAATTTTTTCAGCAGCCGCAACAGCAGCAGTCGCAAGGAGGAGAAAATGGGGGATATGGCTTTGGAAACAGTAATTCCTGGCAGGCACCAGTATCCAGATCTCGTGTTTCCTGAACCCTTGCACATTCCATTCGGGATGGCTCGTGCACAGTTCCTCGCAATGGGAACGACAATCTCTTTACTCTTGCCTGCCGAATATCTCCGGCGTGGAGAGGAGATTGTGAGAACGCTCTTTGCTGACTGGGAACAAACATTGAGTCGCTTTTTACTGGAGAGTGAGCTTACCCATCTCAACCGACTATCGGGAAAATCTGTTATTGTGAGTGAGTTGCTCTTCACTGTAATGTGTCGTGCACTTGCTGCGGCTCAGGCAACAGATGGTCTTTATGATCCCACTTTACTCAACCAATTGGTGCAATTGGGATATGACCGATCGTTCGATGAGCTACCTGCAGTACAGTCTGCTAGTGAGCATCTCAATTCCCCAGGGGGGAGATGGCGGGACATTCATATAGAGCGAGCGGTACGTTTAGTGAAGCTACCTCCTGGAATCAACGTCGAGTTTGGAGGTATTGCTAAAGGGATGGCTGTCGATGCCGCTCTGGAGAGTCTTCGCCAGGAAGGTATAGATACTGCTCTTGTCAATGCGGGTGGTGATCTTGCTGTGCTGGGCGTACCTCCGCAGGAAAATCAATGGCCTATTGAAGTCCAGGGGAAAACTCGTTCGTGGGTCATTCCCTTACATCATGGAGCTTTTGCCACTTCTGGCGTGGCTCGCCGCCGCTGGCAGCAAGGAGCGTATATGCGCCATCACCTGATTGATCCCAGAACGGGATTATCTGCTCAGAGTGGTCTCTGGTCTGTCACAGTAGCCGCAGCTAATTGCGAACAGGCAGAGGTAGCGGCAAAAGTGGCCTTTCTTTTAGGTGTGGAGCAGGGCTGTGAGTTTTTGCGGCGTCATTTCCTTGCTGGTCTGCTTGTCCAGGAAGATGGCACCTGGATGAGTGTAGGCTCCTGGCCCAGGGAAGCTATGTTGAAAGAAGGTTAAAAGATGAGTATATGGGAAACGGTAACCTGGGATGTTGCCCGAGCGGGTGGCTTTACCGCCTTTGCTCTGCTTACATTATCGGTAGCAATAGGGCTGGCTCTTACATTACAATGGCAGTCGCCTCGCTGGCCTCGTATCATCAATAGCCAACTGCATAACTTTATTACCCTGCTCGCACTCATTTTTACAAGTGTACATATATTGGCGGTCTGGGTTGATCCGTTCACCAGCTTTGGTTGGGACGAGGTGTTTATTCCCTTTGTCAGTTCCTATCGGCCATTATGGATGGCGTTCGGGATTATTGCATTCTACATTGGTATTGTCATTGGCATTAGCACATGGTTACGCCCTTATATTGGTTATAAGTGGTGGCGACGCTTGCACGTGTTGACGTTGTTGGTGTATGTGTTTGTTGCTGTGCATGGAATCACGGCGGGGAGCGACACGGCTACTTGGTGGGGGATAGGCATTTACTCGTTCAGCATGATCCTGATTGGAATACTGCTCTGGAATCGCCTGATGAAACCTGTCAATGCGAAGAGTCGTGCCCATCCCATCCTGGCTATAGCAGTAGTAGTAGCTATAGAGCTTGGAGCGTTCTTAGCGATAATCGGTCCATTGCAGCCAGGATGGAGTACTGTAGCAAATTTGCTAAACCATATCCAACATTAATTGCTGTGGATGCTCCACCAGTTCTTTGAAATGTGCCAGGAAGCGGCGCGAGAGTGCTCCATTGATCAATCGGTGATCGAATGCGAGCGTCAGTGGCATCATCGTCCGTGCAACTAATGCCCCATTGCGTACGACAGCCTTCTCTTGCAGACGCCCCACAACCAGAATAGCCACCTCGGGATAGTTGATAATCGGTGTGCCGTTACTGCCACCAAAACTGCCGAGGTTGTTCAGGGTAAAAGTGCTGCCAGATAATTCTGAGGTGACCAGCGTTCGTTTACGAGCTCCTTCAACCAGATGTTTAAGCTGCTGAGCAATCTGATACATGGTCAGTTGATCGGCGTTGCGCAAAACTGGGACAAGGAGCCCTTCAGGTGTATCAACTGCAATGCCAAGATGATATGCATGTTTATAGATGATCTCACGCCGCTCTTCATCGAAGCTTGCATTAAAAATGGGAAATTCTTTGAGTAGTGGCAGCAAGAGCTTGATCAAGATTGGCAAGTAGGTGAGAGGCACATCACGCCTCTTCGCAAGAGGAAGTAAAGTCTGACGTAGCGCCACCAACTCAGTCCCATCTACTTCGTCAAAGGAGCTGGCATGGGGAATCGTGCGCCATGACCGTTCCATGTGCTCAGCAATCTTCTTGCGCAATCCCGTCAGTGGAGCACGTTCCTCCAGTGTTTCTGTGGTGGGTATAGCAAACTCACTTGGAGGAGCCAGAGTAGCTGTCCCATTGGAAGATGAATGCACTGGCTCAGGTTGTTGCTCGACAAGGGGTTGGACAGGCTTTTGGGTATAAGTGATAAGATCATTCATGGTGACGCGTCCATGTGGCTGAGATGGTGTGACTTTTGCCAGATCGATATCCAGCTCAAAAGCTCGTTTACGTACCGCGGGAGCTGCCAGGACATGCTGTTGTGCCGCATTAGGAGCAGCACTTTTTTGTGCAGCGGAGCCTGAAGATCTGGTTGCACTTGCCGTATTGCTGGGAACTTGAACAGGCAGTGATGTATTCTCAGCAAGGGTTGCAAAGGCAATCAGTACCTCGCCAAGGTGTGCACTTTTTCCCTCAGGGATACGAATCTCAGCCACACGTCCAGCTACAGGCGAGGGAATTTCGATCACAGCCTTGTCAGTCTCCACTTC
>DASYAN010000014.1:0-3788 GCA_036501345.1 Ktedonobacteraceae bacterium | reverse complement strand
TCGAGCTGTTGTGGGAATATACGCCAACTTCTGCCTCGTCCATTGCTGTTTGGGTTCTTTTCCCTATCAGCTTGCAACCATCCTTTTCTGCACCAATTACATGCAGTTGCTTGACTGACATGATAGATCTCACTGATCTGTTTGGTGGTATAATAGTCCTTCTCGACTCGGAGATTTGATAACGTTTGTTCATGATAGTTTGTCAAGTAGTTACCCTCTTTCTGTTTAATCTATATTTTGCAAGTCTTCGACATTGCAATGATCTACTAAGTAACGTACAATAGCATTGCGATTAATGCGCTTGCCCGTCCGCTTTTTGTGCTCATAGGCTAAATCGTCAAGCTTGTCTACTTCTTCTGGAGTGAAATAGATGCTCGTTTTTGCCTCTTTTTTTGCACCGCCTGCCAGTCCCACAGTATTTCGCTTGGCTGGAGCCATCATTTCACCTCTTTTTCTCCTATGAGCAACTGGGCTAATGTGTCCCAATAGACTCCCAATTCAGTAGCAACCGGAACACTGATGGTGACGGTCTTTTTTTTTCCGATCCCACCTTTCTGGTTGGATATCGCGATCGTGTGCATGAGTATCCTTTCTCTCTTCAAAAATTACTTATCTAAAATAAAGATAACCGTTTCACGGTGAAACTGTCAACGAATTTATGTTCAAAAATCATTTATAGCGAGCACATTAGACAACCATCTCCATGTCAGCTCCCTCGATGTCTAAACGGGATCAACACACTCTACGTTTCTGGCACATAACCTTTCAAGTTTTGTGGCTCTCGACAACGAAATAGCGGTAATCTTCGAAGACGGTGAAGACAGCGGGCTTAGGAGTTTAATAAAGAAGATATGGAGAGCCCTAGTTCATGCATATACTTGTATATTCAAACTCCGTAGAGCAAAGTACTCGGTTGCAAAAGTACAAAGATAGAGATAATATATGCTATACGAGAACTGAGAAAGAAAAGATTGCTAGCAAAATTTGGCTCAGCAATCTTGTAAGAGGAGTAGAGTCGTGCAATTATCGAATTTGGTAAATAGCCTTCCACCTTATCACTTTGCCAATGCAAATAAGAAAATAGCCGATAGCCAAGCTGCGGGCGTTGATGTGATCTCACTTTCTCTGGGAGATCCAGACCTGCCTGCTCCCCAGGCTGTTGTGGATCGCCTGTGTGCTGAGATGCAGATCACGAAAAATCATCATTATCCTGAATATCGGGGTATGCGTGCCCTTCATGAAGCCATTGCGGCTTGGTTCGAGCGTCGTTTTGGGGTAAGCCTGATCCCTGAACGGGATATTTTACCTGTCCTTGGCTCGAAGGAAGGCCTAGTCTATCTGGCTACAGCAGTGCTCAATGCCGACGATATCGCACTTGTGCCAGATCCTTATTACCCTGTCTATGTTACTGGCTGTACAAGCCTTGGTGCTCAGCCGTATCTCTTGCCATTGCTAGAAGAGAACCACTATCTCCCCGACCTAGAAAGTGTTCCACGGGATGTACTAGCGAAAGCCCGGCTACTCTGGCTCAACTACCCTAATAATCCAACAGCCGCCTGCGCAGGTCTCGACTTTTTTGAGCGTGTAGTAGCCTTTGCCCGGCAACATAATCTGGTGATTATTCACGATATGGCCTATGCTGAGGTCTATTTTGATGATTTTCGCCCTGTGAGTATACTGCAGATCTCTGGAGCATACGATGTTGCGGTAGAGCTGCATTCGTTAAGCAAAACCTATAATATGGCAGGTTTTAGGATTGGAATGCTTGTAGGCAATGCTGAGCTAATTGATGCCGTGGGACGTTTAAAAAGTAATATTGATAGCGGTATGTTCCGCCCCATTCAGTATGCAGCTATTGAGGCACTCCAGTTGCCATCATCCTGGCTGGAGCAGCGCAACGCCATATATAAACATCGCCGAAATTTGCTGGTGGAGGGATGTAATGCTCTGGGGATGCATACACAGACGCCACGGGCTAGCCTTTACGTATGGGCACATATCCCTGCTCGGTTCACTACTGCACGTGATTTTGTGAACTGGCTCTTCGATGAGACAGGTGTCTTGCTAACACCCGGTACAAACTTTGGCCCGGCTGGCGAAGGGTACGTTCGTATCTCGATTGCCGCACCTGAAGAGCGCATTGCTACTGCACTTCAGCGTATACAAAATGCGCTCTAATTGTCCATATACGCAGCTTAGCTGAAGCTCTACCAAAATTAAACACTCACTTGGCTCTGAATCGGAACATTGTAGCTATCCATAGGTAACCATCAAATCGGAGACATTGCTACCAATGTGCGCTTTGAGTCCTTATTATCCCTCTTCTATTCGGAGCCTACCTTGTTTGTGCATTTGCAGGTAATGTATTGTTGGGTGTAGTAGGTGATGACTGGTTGCCAGAGAACATCCTACTGAGGAAAACGCATAAAAAGAAGCCTATAATAAGCGCGATACAGCCAAGCTTGAATTTGCTTGGTGGCTTTTTTTGCTTCGGTGGCTGTTGCCGCTTGTACCAATCCCAAGCTTGCTTTAATAGGTTTGGAGGTTCAGAAGATGGCTCAGGAGGTTCATTGGACCTCGACTTTACCTTATATTGGGGGGCATCGTATTGCTGGACATCTGATAACTGGTAATGTGTTGATTCTTTGCGGCTCTGTTGTGCAGTAATAGCATTTAGCCTCTGTATAATATCTTTTTGTTCAGCAAGAACTTCCGATCGCAGTTTATCTTGATTTTCAGAGATAGCATCTAATTGCTGTATAATTTCGTTAATCTCAACAGAGATGGCTTGCTGCGCCTGAGAAGCCGTGCTCATATGATGGCCATAGAGCAATTCACGAACCGCTATGTTACAAAAACTCTCCCGACACTGGATGGTCTCTACATTTTGATTGAGTCGTTTGATGAGATCTTGTTCATAGCGGTACACTTCCGGGCAAGGTCGCGTTTCTCCAGTTTGTCGATGGCAGATACAAGGGACTTCTTGCCTGACGTGCAGTCCTTCAAAGCGAGACAAAATCAAGTCCATTGTCTTTTTAAGTACAACAAAGAATGCATGAGGTTCAGGACCCCAAACTTCCATATGTAGTTCCTTGCGCTTGGCAAACATTTCGATCCGTGCAAGATGGTCCTGATAGGAGAGTACGACACCTTCACGCCAATGCATGCTGCAGGTATATTGGTGCGTGCGAACAATGAACCAGTTCATAATGCCAGTAGGAACAAAATCGAGATGGTAGATTATCTCCACATGCACCTTTCCAGCTTTCATCTCCTTAGTAGTCCAGCTCGGCAGTGACGATGGCGGATGAGAAGGCAGGAGCTGAGGAATGAAATAGTAGGTCTCATACTCCCCTAGGAGCTGTGAATCGATCTGATAACACAAATCAAAGCGCTCCATCAGTCGTAGAAAGAGAGGGTGCAGGGCTGGATCATACGGCTGCCCTTGCTCATCAACAGCCCAGATACGGGAAAGGTCAGTATCCACTAGAATACCAGAGCGGTCGCGGATCCCTTTGTCTTCCAGGACGAGGCTAATTGCCTTGGCTACCCAGTTAGGCTTGAGGATTACAATATCGCTCAGGGCTGGATCATCGCGGAAATAGAGGACCTTACCGAGGTCATGCAGATAGTTTCCTAGCGTGCCATGCGCAAGTGCGGCACGAATCCCCTTTGTCATGCACAAATCTATATAAGTATCTGTGCTAATATAATGTTCAGGCCTAGCTAATAATTCCCGCTCTACTTCGATCCAGGAGGACGGCCAGGGTTGCCCCATAAATGGGAGT
>DASYAN010000013.1:0-31131 GCA_036501345.1 Ktedonobacteraceae bacterium | reverse complement strand
GAAGCGCTATATTGCAGTCGAGTTGCTAGTGAATAATTCAGGAGCGGATAGTTTCTACGTTGACCCGAGCAGCTACATCCGTCTCAAGTCGCAAGATGTTTCACAGGCTCCCACATCTTCAACACTGCAACTGCCTATCAGTGCTGGCTCGAAGGGTGCTACCGGTGTCGTCTACTTCTTAATGCCCGAGAGTGATACTCAGCTGACATTGGATTTTCTAGCACAGCCTGACTCTCATATCAAAGAGGCTTCAACAAGCTTCCAGATTCCGGCGTAGTAGCAATAATCAACAGCAACAAGAGAGCGTTGGGAGTCTTTCCTATAGACAGAGTGATATCCAACGCTCTTACTCTGGCATACTGGTTGAGGCCATCTAACAGGACGAATGGCACTCTAGGAAGTTGGGAAACATTGGGTTAGCAATGCAGAGAGTTCTTGCTCATTCGATAGTCGAACCAGTTGGCGGTGAAACCTTTTCAGCAATTGGGCATCCTGGCTAGGGGTAATGGTTTGTTGGACTTGTGCCACAACCTGGGGCGAGAAGCGGTCACTGACAATGTCCAAGATCATTTCTTGCATGCCCTTAATCTCACCGGGGAGAGGGAAACATTGAGCGATCAAGGCAGGGAGTTCTTGCTCATCCGACAATCGGACCATCTGGCGGAGAAACTTTCTCAATTGCTCACTGCTCTGACTCGCATTGATAGTTTGTTGCACATGCACTACAGCCGGGAGCGAGAAAAGATCATCAGCAATATCTAAAATTGCTTTTCGGAGACCTTCGATCTCACCTTCGATCTTGCCTTCGATTTTGCCTTCGATTTTGCCTCTGATCTCGCCTTTGAGTTCGCCCTCTGCGATCAGACTATGAATCACTGGGTCCTCCCTCAGCAGAGTATCACCCTGGTATTGCATCTGTAGTACCTCCTCAATTTTGTGTTTGACTTCCGGCGATAGTGTGGTGGTTCGCCGCAGCATTGTCTGAAACCATGTCAGATGACGAGTGAATTGTGGCCGAGTGTCATGCTCATCCATCTCTTGCAACGCTTGCGTGAGCAAATCAACTGTAGGGCTCTCCATGGTTGGCAATAAGGGGTAGAGACACCGTTGGTGGCGCTCGACCACTTGGTATGGATCCATCAGCCACATACAGATGATGATGGGATGAAAGTCCGAGAATACATCTCCGCCACATACCATTTTAAAAGGCGTTTCTGGTATCGCACATTCGAAGAGCAAAAGTGCTACTGAAACAACTGGCCGCTTATACTTGCGATACAGGTTAAGACTGTACTCGTTCATACGTGGCAGTAGATCATCGTCGGGACCCGATTGCGCCTCCAGATTGAGGGTGACTGCATCCCCTTTATACACAATATGACGGCCGATGTCGATGGAGAGGGTCGTACGATTCAATTCTACATTCAGCTCATCATCGGCCAGACCCGCTGGCCGATGTGCTTCGGGGAGCAAGCTAGAGACAATCTCCTCTGCTTGTTCTCCGAAGAGAGCTTTGAGTATACTATCATAGGGCTTTGACTCTTTTGGAGCTTCCTGCTTCCTTTTTGACAATTAATTACCATTCCCTTGCCACTTTGATACTACTCAGTATAGCACAGATGTTTTAAAAATGCCATCCCACATTCGCAGATGCCTACGTATTTGCCTCCTCTATACCGCTGCTGGCAATTCCAATTTGGGAAACAGTGGTATTGGGGCTGGTAACTTTGTTCCTGCCAGAACTTCTCTTGGTTGCCAACCTTCCTTACTTACATCGCCTTCAAAGCCCAGATAGCCATGCAGCTTTTGCGATGAGAAGGGTAAGTATGGACAAAAGAGTACATGTAGCCCACTGATGACCTGGAGTATGACATAGATGGTTGTTCCAGCAGCCTCGCGATCCGTTTTGATTTGCTTCCATGGAGCCTGTTCATCCAGATAGCGATTAGCCGCATGTGCAACTGCCATGGCGGCATTCAAACCGTCTTTGAAATGGCACTGCTCAATGTTGCGGCCAGCCTGTTCAAAGCCACGTTTCACCTCTGCCAGGATCTCGTGGTCGGCATCACGGAGTGTCTGTGGCTGTGGGACAATACCTTCAAACTTGCTCTGCAGGAAGGTCAGGGTGCGGTGTACTGCGTTGCCGTATGTCGCTACCAGTTCATCGTTATTGCGACGCAGCATCTCATCGAAAGTGAAGTCAGTGTCGCGTCCCTCTGGTGCCGTTGCTGACAGGTAGTATCGTAGGGTATCTGCTCCGTACTGCTCTAATACGTCGTGTGTCCAGATTACATTGCCTCGACTGCTGGAAGCCTTAGCACCGCTCATCGTCATGAATTCATTAGCTGGCACGTCATAGGGAAGATTGCGATTTCCATAGCCAATCAACATGGCAGGCCAGATGATCGTATGGAATGGGATATTATCTTTACCAATAAAGTAGTAGGGTTTGACGGGTGGATCGGCCTGATCGGGGACCCACCAGGTTTTCCAGGCTTCTGGTGTTCCCTGTTTTTCTGCCCATTCGACTGTGGCTGAGAAGTAGCCAATGACGGCATCAAACCAGACATAGATACGTTTATCATCATAGCCTTCGAGAGGAATCGGAACACCCCAATCCAGGTCACGAGTGATTGCACGTGGACGCAACCCATCTTTCAGCCAGTTCATAGCGAAGGCCAGTGTGTTTGGACGCCAGAACTCTTTTCCTTCGGATAGCCACTGCTGGAGAGGTTCTTGCAGTTTGGGCAGATCCAGGAAAAAGTGATCAGTCATGCGCATCTCTAATTTACTGTCCTTGCTTCCACAGAGGCGACATTTGGGATCAATCAAATCGATCGGGTCGAGGGTATGACCACAGTTATCGCATTGATCGCCGCGTGCTCCTGTATATCCGCAATTTGGGCAGGTTCCTTCGACATAGCGGTCGGGCAGGAAACGACGGTCGGTTGGGCAGTAGGCCGACTGCATCGAGTCTTTGAAGATATAGCCCTTCTCATAGAGTGTGAGAAAGAAATCTTGTGTGATACGGTAATGATTGGCAGTGCCCGTCTCTGTATATAAATCCCAGGATATGCCCAGTTTCTCCCACACTTCGCCAATTTGCCTATGGTAGCGTGCTACAAACTCGCGTGGGGTAATGCCCTGGCGTTCAGCATCGACAAGAATAGGTGTTCCATGTTCATCACTGCCAGAAACCATAAGAACACGATTGCCAGCCATGCGATGATAGCGTGCAAAAGTATCTGCTGGCAGGTACGCACCCGCGACCTGTCCAACGTGGGTAGAGCTTTTTGCATATGGCCATGCAACACAGACAAGAATATGTTCGTTCATACAATCCTCAAGCGCACAATCCTGTCTCTGTAATGAAGATAGACAGGGGCGCCTCCTCCTAGTTTGCTGATAGCTGCCGTGCTTCCCGCAGGAAGATGTGTTTTCATTAAATTGCCCAAATTACCATTTTGCATGATCAGTATATCTTGCACGACAAATCCACTTGTTTCGACTAATTGAGTGAAGCTAGATGCAGCAGCGTCGTTAGTTATTGAGAAATCGGGAGTATTATAGCAAGTATTACATCCCAAGACAAGCTTTTTAACATCCCCGACACGAGAAATCCTCGTCTCGTTAATGGGATGATGATGAAAGTGCTGTTCCTAGTTTGGCTGGGCTGGCAGCAGAAGGTTAGACGGTTTGTAGCTTCTTTTCCTCGCACTCTGCTCGAAGAGGTCAGTGGGGATCAGCGCTACATTCTAGATTATTTGACCGAGGAGGTGCTGCGACGGCAACCGCAGGATGTACAAACATTTCTCTTGTCCACTTGCATCCTCGATCGTTTCACCGCCTCGCTTTGTGATGCTGTTTTGGAGCCGACTGACAGTCAACGGATGTTAGAACAATTGGAACAGGCCAATTTATTTGTCGTGTCCCTCGATAGCAAGCGGCACTGGTATCGCTATCATGCCCTCTTTGCTGAAGCCTTGCGCTCCCAGCTTAAATGGACACAGAGTGATTGGGTATCCACTTTGCACTATCGGGCTAGCATCTGGTATGCTCAGCACGACCAGACCACTGAAGCCATCCTACATGCTTTCCGTGCTCACCAGTGGCAGTGGGCTGCTGATCTGATCGAGCGCAAGAGTCTGCAGTTGATGACCCTCACATGGGGAGCAGGCCAGCGTGCAATGGTCATGCTCCAGGGATGGATCGAGCAACTACCAGTAGCGGTTATGCATTCGCGGCCCCGTCTCTGTCTGGCTTGTTCCCAGCTCTTGTGGGCGGTTGCCCCGCATACTATGCTGGAAGCTTGGCTCGATGTGGCCGAAACGGTACTGACCGCTTCGCTGATGGCACAAACGCATGGAGAGGTCTCTCCCGCCATGCTTGTTCCGCATCTGGATATGCTGCTTGCCGCTTTTCCCCAACAGAGCAAGTTGCATCAATATCGGGTAAAGCAGTCACGGCGACGCATCAAGCAGGAGAGATTACTATGAACACGTGACACTCCGCAGGGACTAAAGCCCTGCAGCTTCTGACACTCCTACATAGTCGCTCCCCTGAGAAATGTGGCGTAGCCACGACTCAAAAAGGGAAGCGGAGTTGGTAGGCAATATCTCAAACAGACTTAACCATCCTCATGCCTATTTGGTGACCGGTGCTATGCTCGTTATGATCCCCACGCCTTGCGCTTCCGTGAGATGGCCGGGTCCCTACGCTTTTGGCTTCTTGGGAGATGACAACACCTGCAGATTGCTCTGCCCTCCCGGCTTTCAGGGGAGTGTGAGGCTTTTCCTTGGATGATTTCTCATAGCGTTCAACCAAACGCTGACCGATGACAAGACTGGCATTTCTGTCGCTATTGCCCTTCATACCACAATGTGCACAAGCTACCAAAGAAGCTCCATACGTGTAGCCCTCCGCTGGTTTTCCCTCTTCGTAGCGAGCAACGAAGCTGTGGCAATGGGCACATTCACGGCTGGTATTCCTTGGGTTTACCCGACTGGTGAGGATGCCAGCATGATACGCTCTATATTTTGCATCTGTCAGTGCAAAATCAGCGTCCTGTAATCTCAGATCATAGGGCATTATCAAGCTCAATGAGTCTTCGCTATTGCACTGACGGTTTTGCATCCTTGAAAATGTGACCTTTCTCATCTCACATGCCGATATAACGTGCATAGACTGAACGCGCTACCTGCTGATCATCCGTCCCTTTGATAATGGCGCGTGCATCGGGAAAGACCGTTATATCATAATCGTCGACTAGCAAGCGCAGGAGAAATTCGTTATATTGCACCTTGCCCACTGGTTGTAACCGTTCTGCCAGTGTGGAAAAATCGAGCTTGCTGCTTGTATGCCCTGCGCTTCCTCTTACCTGCACTGCATTACGTCCGCATAGGCTTGTACTGCTGGTGCTACTGAGCGACGTGAGAAACTCATATTGGTGTTGTCCGCAGCAAGGACAATCTGGCTGGCGTGGTAGCTCGATACGCTCAACAGTATTTTCCCACAGATCCATCCATAGCATCTCCCGACTGATTTTCTCGCTCTTAAGCAAGATCTTGAGTGCTTCAGTTGAAGCAATGCCAGTGATAGCTCCGACGATCCCGTTCAGGACGCCTGCTGTATCGCAAGTTGGCGTTGTACCAGGCAATGGCATCTCGGGGAAGACGCAGCGTAAGCAAGGAGTATCCCCTGGGATGATATTCATGGTCACGCCGTGAGCTGCGATCACTCCACTATAAATCCAGGGACGTTGATACTTATTACAAACATCGTTGATAAGATAGCGAGTTTCGAAATTATCCGTTGCATCGATCACCAGATCTGCTTCACGGACTAGGGACTCAATGCCATCGGCGTGAATGTCTTCTACCAGAGCATCTATCTTCACCTCGCTATTCACACGTCGCAGGCGCTCAGCAGCTGCTACTGCTTTAGGTAGATGTCGGGTAACATCATCCTCATCAAAGAGGATCTGGCGCTGTAAGTTATTGAGTTCAATATAATCGCGATCAGCGATAACAAGATGACCGATTCCTGCGCGGCAGAGGTTATTGGCTAGCACTGTTCCTAATGCTCCACATCCCACTATCATCACTGTTGCGGCTTGAAGACATTTCTGCCCTTCTTGTCCAATGGGTCCGAATAGCGTCTGTCGTGAATAGCGTTCGAGCATCTTTTCCCCCTTTGTTTCCTATCCTGTGGATCTGTCGTCTTCATTATTCTAGCATATGGGAAAAATTCTGTGCATCGATGTGTTCTAGTGTTTAGAACTATTTTGTATTTTGGAACTATCCTACTATATGATGAGGTGTAAGTTGGCACTAGCACATAACTGTGTTACAATGCGGGAGAAGTGAATGTCTTTCTGGAAATCTCGTAACCAGTACAGCGTGCAACGTTTGGTGAGAGGCAGCTATTATGAGCAGCAAAAGTGGAATGAAAAAAGTATTGGTTATTGACGATAACCCGACAATAGTAGAACTCATTAAATATGCGGTGAAGCTGCAAGGTGTGTATCAGGTCATTGTTGCCTATGATGGAGAACAAGGACTCCAATGCGTACTGACCGAGCAGCCCGATTGTGTCATTATTGATGTAAGGATGCCCAAAATGGATGGTTATCAATTAGTGCGCTGCTTACGTGGAGATGCTGGTACTGCCAATATTCCGCTGATTATCTTGAGTGCGATGACGCGCGAGGAAGATCAGCTGACGGGTCTGCTCTCAGGTGCTGATGAGTACCTTACAAAGCCGTTTAAGCCAGCTGCGTTAAATGATACTATCGAACGAGTATTGCGCTTAACTCCGGATGAACGCCAACGTCGAACAGACGACTTGTCTCAACGAGACTAGCCTGAGGAGAATAATACCTTCTCACCGGGTTCTTTTTGGAGGAAGGAGGTAGGTGTTCTTTCTCTGCTGTGTTGTCTGAATAGTGATAAGGGTATATGTGAGTTATTAGCCTTGGGTAGGTTACAAATTCTCTTTGTAGAAAATGATCTAAATATACGAGAACGCATGCAACGGGTTTTGGAGCCAGGTTTTACTGTCGAGTGTGTTGCTTCTATCACCGAGGCAAAGAGCTCTCTCGATACCTCCGTTCCAGATATTTTGATTTCTGAAGTTGTTGTCGGTTTAGAGAACGGACTGGATCTTTGTCAGTATGTACGTAGTGTTCCAGCCTTTCGCTTACTTCCCATTATGCTACTTACTTCTCTTGCCACCGTACAGGATAAGGTAGCGGGCTTTACTGCTGGTACCGATGATTATGTGGTCAAGCCATGTGATGTGCACCATCTGGTGGCGCGTATTCGATTGTTATCTCGTATCAAACGTTTGGAACGACATATCGCTATGATATAGCATTTTTGATGATCTCTTCTACTGTTTGGTTCAGGCAGGGCTGATCATTTGAGATCTAAATCTTTGCCCAGTCATCGGGTGGTACAAGACTCGTCGATGTGCTTGGGAAGTCCTGCAGGCATGGCTTGCAAATCTCATCCGTAAGTTGCTGCTCCAAGGTAAGCCATGCTACCTCTCTGACTAGTTGCTGCTCAATATCCTGGTATTCCTTGAAACGCTTTTCTATGTTTGTTTAGGAAACCTAGGCTACTGCACCCGGTAGATATTGGCCCAATCATCTGGAGGGATGATCCCTTCAGCATTGTCCTTGATACCAACGATGGAAGTTGTGCGCAAAAATGTTGCTGTAGCTTGCTCCATGGGTAGCCAGCCAACGTCATTAACGATCTGCTGCTCCTCTTGCTGATAGCTCTGGGTGCGTTCTATTTGTATTGGCTGTATATTTTTTCCCGCATCTATATTTGCGTCAGCTGCATCCATCTGTTGTTGAATAAGCTGCTGCTGGGCTGCATCTTGACTTGTATTCTGACCATAATTTTCATTGTTAAAGGGTGAGCCTTGTCCAAATTGCTGTGAGAGCCAGTCATGCGGATCTGGATATTCGGGATATTGGCCTACCCATGCTAGGCCCCACATTTGTAATCCGCTGGCATTATTCGTGGCTGCAGTCATGTCAGCTAGGAGTGTATCTTCGTCTACGGCGTTGACTGCTACCTTGACTTTAAGCACTTGTTGCCATCTGGCTACTAGTTCAGAGACTTCTTGATCGAAGGTGCTAACGCCTGACACATATGTCAATGTGATTGCAGGTATCTCCGAAATACTATGCCACCCCTCTTCATGCAAACCTTGGTTCAACAGATCCTGTGCCTTTTTGGGGTCTCCACTCAGGCTTTTGGTATCATCCGGTCCTGTAAAATTGAGGTTAGATCCTTGCAGCTCTGGCGGTACAATATGATTTGTTGCCTCGACAGTGCCTTTCCATGCATTGTTTACAATCGCTTGCTTGTCAATGGCCAGTGCGAAGGCCTGCCTGATGTGGATGTTATCGAAAGGTGGTGTTAGGTAGTTCATTGAGTAATAGTTGATCCATAGTAGCGGAACCTGATGAAACTCTTGATTCTTCTGGTTACTGGCGAACATGGAGAGTGGTACTGGAGTTGTGTCAAGCTTGTTATTCTGATAGTCCTGGTATGCCTGATCGGCGGAATGATAGAGAGTGAACGTAACTTTTTGCAGCTGTGGGCGCTGGTTATAGTAATTGGGATTAGGTATAAAGTCAATATCGGCCCGGTGAGTATATTGAGCAACTTTGAAAGGTCCTGCCCCGCCTCCCTCATTTAAGTGGTCGGTAAACTGAGCACCATATTTGTTGATCAGGCTCTGTTCGACGATATATGAGCATGGTGAAGTGAGCATGGCGAGAAAATAAGCAGCTTTTTTGTTCGTAATGATCACCAGCGTATGCGGATCTGGCGTCTGTAGACTATCTCCAATTAATGTAGGGATTTGCCCAGCAAGGAGTCGATCAGAATCTTTGATCAATCCCAGATAAACAGGTGCGACTGTCGACTTGGTCGCTGGTTCGAGAGCGCGGTTGATACTATATGCTACATCGGCGGAGGTGAGTGAGGTTCCATCGCTAAATTTGAGATTGGGCTTGAGGTGAAATGTCCAAGTTGTGCCGTTACTTCCTAGTTCCCATGATTCGGCAAGCTGTGGCTGAATCTGAAAATTATCATTGATCTGGACCAGACCAGTGTAGATCATTTGGATCGCATTGATTGATGATGGATCATGGGCTAGTGCTGGATCCAATGTATCAAAATCTTCAACCCCTGTAATAGGAACAGTATATGTTTGCATGCTATTTGGCGCTTTTACTGCTTGCCTAGTGGGAAGAGGATTCTCTCCACCAAATAGATTGCAGGAACAGATAAGCAGTGGAAGAAGACAAAATGTGAAGAGTAGCAATCTGTGATGATAGTTCTTCTGATTGATCGACATGACCTGATTCTCCTTAGGAGACTTTTCTTGTAATGTATTTTACCCCTTTGCAGTAAAAGGGTCCGAAATATGCGATGTGATAAAGATATGTGCTTCTAAATCATAAAATAAGAGACTGAATAGCATGCTAGGCATAAAATCAGTCTCTTACCTTATCATCAGATGATTTATGCATATCGAGTGATAAGACACGTAATAGTTAAAGCTGCGAGACTACTTTGTCTTATCCCCGAACAGTGCTGCACGTAGTGCAACCTGTAATAGGACATCAATATCGATGGTCGCAAGGGTTTTAGGCCATGCCAGGAACTCCTCTGCCGCTGCCTGGACGATTTGCAGGTTATGGCCCTGGACGCTTTCTGCATCAACCTGAGCAGCCGCTAGACCGATCGTGCCGAAGAGCCCACGTGGATCATGGCCAATTTTCAAGTAGCGCTGTGCAGTTGTGTGTGCTCCCGGCAAATCCTGGGCTTGGAGTTGAGATGCGAGCGTTTCAGGCTGAGAGGCGGCAATAAGTCCTCCCCCGATTGCTGACGCCTTTGAAACTGCCTGCTGTTGTTGCACTGGAATTTCTTTTTGCAGGGCATTAATATATGCTGCTGACGTGAATAGCAGGTTCAGCACCTCTACATCCTGGACTTGTCGGAAGACCAGACGTACCGCTGCAGCGAAAAGTAGGCCATGAGCAGCTCGTAGAAACAATTCGCGGTCCTCGTCTCCGATTCTCTGTATAATATCGGCTGCCGCCAGTACAATGACGGAGCCAACGGCATGTGGGGAGGCTTCACCATTGATGAGAGCGTTATAAACGCCTTGACAGATCTGAGTGGTATCTGCATCGCTGAGAATCAGTTTCCGTAAAGGAAGCGCGTTTTCATCCTTAGGAGCAGATAGGCGTGTTCGAATGCCTACCAGACTATGGGATGGTTCTGCTGTATAGGCACGGACGGCTTTGATCCAGGTGGGCTCATCATTATGAGGGTTCAGTGGCAAATGAGGTGCTAGCCAGTGGATAATGTTCGGTGCACGGTCTCCCCATTCCACTGCGTCCAACAATTGGAAGCCTCGGACTGCGAATATTAAAGGGTGACCGCCGTTTTGGAAAGTGGTAGCAATAGACTCATAGGCACGCACTTGCATTGTACGATAATCAGCACCTGTGCCATATAGCCCTAGCAGGACACGTTCAGCTAACTGTGCATCGTTGTTCTCGATAGCTTCGCGCATCACGTCATTCACGCTCTTGTGGCTATCTAGCAGTTCGCTAGGAAAGAGCGGATCTGGATACTCGACATGGGCTTGTGCTTCGCGTCCGGCATGCAGTATTGGCATCGCAACTTTGAGCGCTTGTACAAAAAGTGGCAATGCACGTTCTTTTGGTGGCTCTGGCGTATCTACGGGGGCTGGTATCCAGGGGATAAAGCGACTCAACATGGATGCTGCAGCCAGGGTGGTGGTGCGATGTCCTATCGGGTCTCCATGTGCTGCAATCATGCTGATGTGGCCAATTAAGATGTCTAGTGCGCTATCGCGCTGTAAATATTCGCGTGCGGTGGCGACAATCCGGTCAAGATTGCCGCTCACAACGGCATCAACAAGTGGTGAGAGATCAGCTTCTATATCTACTGCTACCATAGTAAAACTCCTAAATAGTTCTTTAAGTGCATATTGATAATTGCCTCCTTAGCAGGATCTATGCTTGTAAATCACGAATAGCACGATCCAAGGGTGGGATAGCGGCATATTCTTCATCAAGCAATTTATAGGCCCGGCTCAGATACAAGTCGGCTAGCTTAGCGCTATGCTGGCGATTTCCGGTGGCGGTTGCAACGAGTTCCGTTCCACGATATTTTTCGGGTAGACGGCGGACGATGCGTTCCATACGTCGTTTTGTATCTTGGAGCAAGGTGTCATCATGCACGTCTAAGGCATAGCGAGCCATGCCTACCAATTTCCCAAGTTCTGCAAGCTTTTGCCGTTCTGGCATTGTCTCGACAAGAAGCTCGTCGGCATCCAGGTCATCCAACTGTGCTGGTGCTTGGTGGCGTGGATGGCTGGGTAAAGATAGCTGATTGGCTTGTGCGATATACAAAGCATACAATTGTGCATATTCTTGGCTGATTATTGATGCTAGTTGCATGCGTTCCATTTCTTCGCTGGAAACTGTGCCGATATCGCACAGATCATCATCCCGACGCTCAGCTAATACTTCTAATTCCTCTGGGCTCATACCCTCTTCCAGCATGGGAGGGATGGGCATACCTGCAATATTTGCTGCGCCTTGTAAGTCTTCTGAGGGAATTTGCGCAGCGAAGAGAGGGGGAAGGTATTTTGCAAGAGACATAGGAATCGGTGGTACAAGACAATAGGTACTATACACGACCCGAGAATCTCTTGTGCTTCGTGCTATGAAGATTGCATGGCCTTTTGGGGTTTGTGAATTCCCACGTAAGAAGTGTATGCCCATAACTCGCTGTCCTCCAAATAACGGGACCAGATACCACGACTTGTGTATGTATCTGCCCAGGTTTGTTTTTATCTGCTCATGCCTTTCTCGTGTGCATGTTTAGAATTCCCTATATTCTCTCATGCGAAGCCATATCATGGCAATCCCCTACGGATTTTTTCTAGTCGTCTCAGTAGATCTCGATTGGCATTAAGCTCTTCCTCTGATACATCTTCGCCTTCAGTAGGAATAGCATTTTCGTAAGCCTTGAGATGGTGCTCGATCTCAGATTCCCCAGCAATACGTACGAAGTGCTGTAGCAAGAGACGAGCTGACTCATCCTGGTTACGACGTAGGTCGGTAATGACTGTTGCTGCGTACTGCTCTGCGTATTGGCGTAAGAATGTTGTCCATCGCTCGGGTTTACTGATAGTATTCATTACATGTTCAACCTGGGTAATTGCTTTGCTCTGCTCGTCTCTGGCACTTTCCGAATCACCGCGCAGCAAGAAAATTGATGCACGTGCAAAGCGGGTGTCCGCAACGCCCAGTGGACGGCGCTGTTGGTGATAGTACTTGAGAGCCTGCTCAAAATCGGCGAGCGCCTCATCCATTTCATCTCTTGAGCGGTGGACTAGCCCGCGTGTGAGATATGCATCGGCTTCGTTGATAAAATCGCTGGCTTGCGTGAAACGTGTAATGGCGGCGTCACAGTTTGCTATCGCTTCGTCCCACTGTTGCTGGCCGATATTGACCTGGGCGAGACCCAGTACTGAGGCCCCATCCCCATTTGTACTTTCAAGCAACTGGAACTGGCGTCCTGCCGCCAAGAAGGTATTCTGAGCTGCTTCCAGTTCTCTGCGTGCAAGACGAGCTTGTGCTTGTCCTAGGATAGCTTCTGCGGCGATGAGCCCATCTTGGTGCGCTTCGGCTTGATTGTGCGCTTGGCTGAAATGCTGTTCAGCTTGCGTGAAATCTCCCTCTGTCAGGAAGAAGTAGCCCTGTACCAGTTCTGCCATTGGCATGAGTTGCATTGCCAGTGGATTCTTGTCCATTGTTGCAATGCCGATATTTAGATGTAACTCAGCCTCGTTCATCTCTCCTTTTAGTATGCTGATGCGTGCTTGGTCTATCTCGGCTATCGCTATATTTGCAGCCCCTGCAACTTCGCCCAGTTCTTCCGCACGCGTACGTGCATCGCTATAGGCATGTTGAGCAAAGCTGAGTTGTCCTAGCTGCTGATAGACATCGCCCAAGCCAATCAGAGCCTTGCATTCGAGAACGTCATTGTCGAGTGTCTGAGCCTGTTTGCTGCCATCTTCCAGTGTATGCCGTGCACGGTCCAGCGAGCCTCGTCGATACTGGATCATGCCTAGTCCCACTGTGGCTTCTGCTTGCCCTACGCGAAACGCGATTGACTGATACGTTCGAAGTGCTCGTTCCATGATCGAATTTGCATAAGAGACCTGTCCACGACGCAAGTTAATCTCTGCAAGCATCCGACTCGCATTAGCAACTCCGAGCGCATTGTGCTGATTGGTGTACACTTGGAGTGCTGATTGTGCTGCGATGAGTGCCTGCTCGACATGGGTTTGTAGGAAGTTTATTTCAGCCAGTCCAAGGTTGGCGTCGGCTTGGCCTAGTTCGTACTCGATCATGCTTGCCAAGTTGAGAGCCTCGGAGAGCGTGTTTGCGGCCTCGTCAAAACGTTCCTGCTCAATATAAATGCGTGCCAGTCCTATTTGCGCATCGACAATACCAAAATTGTCTTTATGAACGCGATAGATGGTGAGCGCTCTCTGGTAGACTCTTTCAGCTTCGGTGAACTGGCGGGCCATGCGTTGGATATCGGCCAGGCTCCGACTGGCATCAGCCTCATTAATATTATCGTTTGCTTCCTTGAAATAGTTAATGGCATCCTGATAATGTTCGGCGGCATATCTAATATTGCCCCGTTGGAGTTCGATATGTCCCAATGCCAATGCCACATTTCCCAATCCCTGAGCGTTGTTGTGTACACGATAGATTTGTTGTGCAGCCTGATAGGCATCCTGAGCCCGATCTAAATGACCCAATTGCCGTTCAACATGCCCAATTGATAGCATGCTTGCAGCTTCGAGCAGAGGGCGTTGAGCTTCCTGGAAATGTCTGCGGGCTCGTTGGTAGCTGTTGAGGGCTTGTTCTAATTGATTATTCTCGCGCTGTATATCTGCAATCATCGAACGTGCATCCCCGGCACGTTTAAAGTCGCCGACCAGACGAAAACGAATTTCAGCATCCCCAAATGCTTCGGTGGCCTTATCTAATTTGCCACTCTCATATCCTTCAAGCCCGACTTGCAGGCGTTGCTCAGCCAGTTGCCGATCCTTTTCTTTTTTTTCGTTGTCTGCTGTTGTCATAAAAATATATTCCTTAAAACGCATATCTTGTTGAGTAGCGCGTAGTTGACTCGTAACTCTGAATCCATTGTAATTCTTTAACTATGGAAAGTCAAAGTGCTCAGAGCCCTCCTCTGCAGAGGTTTTTCTCTAGATATACTGAATCAACAAAAGAATTTGCCTGACTAGTGTATAATTGTAAAATGTCACAGAAGGACCTTTTTGTGATGTCTATCTCAGGAGTATGACATGCATATTATCCACGGGACTTGGATTCCCGACGACAAACACGAGTTTATCCAGAAAGGGACCTTCTACCTATGGGTAGAGGCCGATACCCTACAAAGCACATCGCAGCGCCATAGCAAGACCGTTCATCCTCGGCACCTGATGGACACAGCTCTGGCAACGTTTCTCATGGAGAAACTAGGCCTGCGAGAGTCCGCGTCTGGTGCTTTAGCACGCACCCTGCAGATGAAATATTTTCTCTTCCCAACAGCTGCAGGCAAACCATTACCCTCTTTCGAGCTGCTACATTATGTAGATGAGGAAGTGCCTGTAGAGTTTGATCTGATACCGTGGCAAATTTGCTGCTATTGTGTATCCGACGTCATCGCTGCACTCAACGATATTCATTTCATAGCCTTAAATGCGGCTGAGGACTTCCAGCTAGGTGCGGACCTTTTGTTCTGGCACCAATACGCTCAGGCATTCAAAGGCATCATCGCCAAAGATCAGTATATCCCCGCCCTCAAGTACCGGGCACTTCCGTCTACTGCGACCAAGGGTAAGGGCAAGAAGACTAACAATAATCCCAGCTTTGAACTCCACTCTGGTTGGGAACTGCTGTCTGATACCTATGAAAGAATCATCGAGCGCTACGTCGGTGCCATGCCCGCGGTTTGCACTGCGGGACTGAATAGTCCGGATGGCGCAGAATTATTTCGCAAAGAGTCCTTACTTCGTCACTTCTCGGAGTGCCTTCTGCACGGCATCGTTACCGAGACGCCCTTTACTGCCAAATTTGACCAGCAAATTATAGACACAATCCTGTACCGATCTCTACACCCGAGCCAACCGAACTCCGTCCAGACTGCCGCTGACGCGCTGGAGGACTACAAACACTGGCTAGTCTGGCGTGCAAACTTTACCAGAGCGCACACGCAGGCAGGCTTCACCCTCTGCTTCCGGCTCGAAGAGGCAGCTGCCACTGATGTTGACAACTGGCAACTGTACTTTCTCGTTGCGGCCAAGCATGATCCCTCGCTCAAGCTGAGCTTGGAAGATTATTGGAGTCTCAAGCCCAGGATGCGTATGGAGGCCGCTCAGCCTTTCGGTCAGGGCTTTGAGAAACAACTGTTACTAGCCCTAGGATATGCTGCCCGAATCTATCCTACAGTTTGGGATGGACTAGCCACAGACCAGCCAGCTGGCTGCCGACTCACTTTGGACGAGGCGTTCGCGTTCTTGAAGGAAAGTGCCTGGGTACTCGAAGATGCGGGCTACACCGTAATTGTCCCGGCATGGTGGACACCTGATGGGCGGCGACGCACGAAAATCCGCCTCAAAACATCTCTGAGTAAGCCCAAGAAGGGAGCGGCAGCAGTTGGTAGTAGCCACCTCGCTCTTGGCAATATCATCGCTTACCAATATCAGCTCTCGGTTGGAGGCCAAGTGGTCACAGAACAGGAATGGCTGCAACTCGTCAATGCCAAAACATCCTTGGTCCAATTCCGAGGGCAGTGGATGGAACTGGATCGCGAGAAGATGCAGCAACTCCTGCAATTCTGGCAGACACACCAGGATGAGGAGCCCGATGTCACACTCCTGGATATGCTGAAGCTTGGGACAGAGAGAGAGGATGATCTGGAATGGGATCATGACCAAACTCTGAAGGACATGCTATCCCAACTCCACGACAAGAATGCGTTTGCCCCCATTAATGATCCACAAGCCTTGCAGGGAACCTTGCGCGACTATCAGAAGCGTGGTGTTGCCTGGCTCCAATATCTGGAAAGCCTAGGCTTGAACCCTTGTCTAGCGGACGACATGGGCCTGGGCAAGACTTTGGAGGTTATTGCCCGCCTACTTAAGGAGCGGGAGGTAGATGATGAGGTGCCGCCAACCCTGATCATTGCGCCGACGTCCGTGCTAGGCAACTGGCGCAAGGAGATCGAGCGCTTTGCGCCAAATCTACGCACTCTGGTTCATCAAGGCAGTGTACGGATTAAAGATGAGAAAACCTTCAAGGCAACGTGTCAGATGCACGATGTTATCCTGACCTCCTTTGCACTAGTCAGGCTGGACGAAAAGCTCTTGCGCAGCCTGAATTGGCACCGAGTTGTGGTCGATGAGGCCCAGAACATCAAGAATCCAGAGGCTGCCCAGACGCGTGCGATTCTCAAGCTTGTTGCACCACATCGAATGGCCTTGACTGGCACGCCCGTTGAGAACCGCCTGCGTGATCTCTGGTCCATCTTCAACTTCCTTCATCCAGGCTATCTGGGTAAAGAAGCACAGTTCCGCAAGACCTTCGAGGTGCCTATCCACAAAGAAAATGACATGACCAAGTCGGTGACCTTAAAGAAGCTGGTAGAGCCCTTCATCTTGCGACGTGTCAAGACCGACAAAAATATAATCAACGACCTGCCAGATAAAATCGAGCAGAAGATGTATTGTACGCTCACACCTGAGCAAGCATCTCTCTATGAAGCCGTTGTCAAAGATGTCACAGAGCAGCTCAAAAACGCTGAAGGCATCCAGCGCCGAGGCTTGATTTTATCCACGCTCCTGAGGCTCAAGCAGATCTGTAACCATCCAATGCAGTTCCTGCAGGATGGTAGCGCCTTCACCGCCGAGCGTTCCCACAAGCTCCAGCGGCTCGCAGAGATGGTTGAAGAGGTGATTGATAATGGCGAGAGTGCGCTCATCTTCACCCAATTCACAGAGATTGGGGGTGCGCTCCAGCGCTATCTTGAGCACACTTGGCATTACAACACATTCTATTTGCATGGTGGGACCAACGTGAACAAGCGGGACCAGATGGTGTCTGAGTTTCAAGACCCTGAGACCGAACCGTCGGCATTTATCCTCTCACTGCGTGCAGGCGGTGTGGGACTGAATCTAACCAAAGCCAACTATGTCTTCCACTTCGATCGCTGGTGGAATCCTGCCGTCGAAGACCAAGCTACTGACCGTGCGTTCCGCATCGGTCAACGTAAAAACGTCTTCGTACATAAGTTTGTAGCCATGGGCACAATGGAAGAGCGTATCGATGCGATGATTGAAGACAAAAAGCGGCTCTCCTCGCTAGTAGTGGGAACCGATGAGTCCTGGCTAACCGAACTAGACAATGATACTTTCAAAGAACTGATCACGCTACGCCGCAGCGCGGTCCTGGAGTAAGCACGATGGCACAATTCAGCCGTACCTGGTGGGGCCAGCGCTTTATCGCGGCCCTGGAACAATTCACCGATTCTGCCCGCCTCGGACGTGGGCGTTCCTATGCACGTAATGGTCGCATCCTCGACTACACGCTAGCTAAAGGCACAGTCACAGCCAAGGTACGAGGCTCGATCAACCCATACTTTGGCGTTTACAAGGAACCTCTCTACAAGACCACTATCACAATCAAGCCGATCTCAGCAACTGACTGGACGAAGGTCATTCGTCAGATTGGCTCGCGGGCAGACCTGATCACAAAACTGCTGATGAACGAGATGCCTGATACAATTGAGGATGCATTCTCTGTATTAGACCTCCATCTCCTGCCGCATAGTGAGCGCGATTTCAAAACTACCTGCTCATGTCCAGACTACGCGAATCCTTGCAAGCACATCGCCGGAGTCTACTACCTGCTGGCCTCTGACTTGGACCGAGATCCCTTCGTAATGTTCGAGTTGCGAGGGCTATCCAGGGATGACCTACATACCGAACTGGTCCAATCACCCCTGGGACAAATCTTAGCCTCCGCACTGATCTCAGAAGAAGTTCCAGTCGAACCAGTCGAGTCCTACCATACCCGTCCAACCAAGGAACCAGTTGCACACATGGCCAGTCTCAAAGAGTTCTGGACGGGCGCGAAGAGGCTGCCCGCACCCCTTGCCACTGCATCGCAAGCAAGCGTCCCGGCACTCTTGATTAAGAAGCAGGGAGACTATCCGCCATTCTGGCACAAAGATATGTCATTCATCAGCATAATGGAAGAGCTGTATGAGCGTATACGGACGAAAAACAAGCAAATGAAGTGATTGCGACGACATAACCTTACACGACGTTCATGACACGACGTTCATGGCCACGGCTCCAGCAGCAGCAACAGCTCCAGCAACTACCGTTCCAGCCTGCGCAATGGCCTTGGTCGCACTTGTCCCCATCACCTTGGGAACAGCTAGTACGGCTCCCAGACTTTTAATGGTCCAGCTTGAACTGGATGGTCCGTGGAAATCCTGGGACGATTAAAATTTCGCAAGTCCCTAACTACTCAGGTCTCCTCACCCCTGCGGTGAGCATCCCCTTCTCTTCTCAAGATACCTAAGGCAAGAGCGTTTTTCCAGGACTTCTAGTGAACAACTTTGGGAAAGAAGTCAACAACTTTGGGAACGAAAGGAGCAAATTTGGAAAAAAGAAAAAACTTGTGGCTTGTCAGAGAAAAAGCTCACGTCCCCTTTTGATGAGAGCCTCTACAATAAGCACGGGCGACCACAAGAGCTTTCCCCGTTCCCAACGACTCACGGTTCTTGCATCGACTCCCACCGTCTCAGCAACCTCGGCTTGTGTCCAGCCGTGCTTTATACGCTCTACCTTCAATCAATGCGTTTCCATCTGAAGTATCTTCCTTTCCCGATAAGAGCAAAAAAACGTGAATTGATACCAACTTGCATTCTGAAGAGCAATCTTCAAGTAAGCCTGTGAGCAGATTTGATTGTGAGACGATTGCATCACTGAACGCAAGTGCGTATGAAAGGATCAAATAGCCAATATTTTAGACTAAATGTGCATGAGTGAACATTTAGTCAGGAGCTGAGGAAAAGACAGAATAAGAGCGAATTTCTGGCTATCAGGCACGGCGGCAGATGATTGAGCGAACCCACTCTTGGCTCAATCGGTCACGCCGCCTGCTTGCTTGCGGGGAAAAGAAAACCGAGAACGATCTGGCTTTTCTCCAGTTGGCTTGTGGGAACCTAGCCAGATGATCCTTCTTCTTAGCAACTCCAGAAGTTCTTTTTTAACTGCTTCTTACGCAAGCGCGTTGTGCATCACCTTATACGACATTCATAGCTGCAGCTCCAGCAGCAGCAACAGCTCCAGCAACCACCGTCCCAGCCTGCGCAATGGCCTTGGTCGCACTTGTCCCCATCACCTTGGGAACAGCTAGTACGGCTATTAAAACCAAGATACGTGGAAGCACTTCGAAGACAACATTAAGCAGCCCGAATTTATCGGTGGGAAGGTTGGGAAAGTCAGGTAGGATTAATGGAAAGGTCGTCAGAACAAAGACCTGGGCAGTCTGAGCAAAGAGCAGTGACAGAAAGCCTTTGGTCCACGAACTCACCACTTTGCTTCCGACCCCACCTGGCAGTCCCCAACAGCCAAAGGCTATCGGACCCGTCAGAACATAGTAATTGAGCAGGACAACACGCATAAACACCTGGGTACACAGGTTGATGGAGAGAAGAAGCACGACAAATTCACCGATGTGCTTGGCAACATCGATGGCGTTGAAGATACTGCCAATAAATTTGGCAATGCCGCCAACGAAAGGAATATAACCTGCCATGTCTGTCCAAAATTTATTGGCAAGAATAGCCACAAAATCATTGGCAATGCATCCCCAGCGACTTATCGGCACAACAATTCCCCGAAATGAGGACGAATCAACCTCGCCCTGAGGTGCGAGGCTAAAGGATGAGGTCCGACCACCAATTGTTATATCAGTATAGCCCATCCTTGTATGGAAAGCGACGACGGCCAGATTGATCGTGTCAACTAATTGAATGAGCATGGCTGCCAGTTGGTAACTGACGATAATCGCCAGAACGCTCAGGATTATACGTCCCAATGCTTCCATGCCATTGACACGACCTAAGATCCATGACGCCCATAAGAATTGATACCCGATCAGTATTATGCTAGGCAGAATCAATGCAAACCCAATGCCCAGCATATAAGGAAAGAGTTCTTGAATCCCTGCTTGATTGACCGTATCGGTTAGATATGTATACTCGAGATGTCCCGGAAGAAGATTTAGCACTCCCGCATGAACATTATAAGTACCATCCACGTCTGGGTTAGCATTACCAGACAACCAGTCGTGACTGATGTAGCTTTCATTGATTTGACCGTTATCAAGGCTTTGACTATGAGCCTCTGTCGTTATAAAAGGCATACTACTACTAGCATTCTCGTCTGAACAGGGAAAAGCCCAACCAGCGCCATTGTTGTCGCATGCAACCCACCAGCCAGGAATAGGGTAGCCTCCTGGTGTCCACGTACCGGTTATTGGATTGAATGGCTTCGGATCGTTAATGGTCATGCCCACTTCATAACCATTGCTGCTATTACTAAAATCACCTTGTTGATTAAACAACACTACATTGAGTGGAGTGCCATCGCTTGCTGAACATTCCCAACGTTGACTTGAACTGCAGACAGGATATGTACCAGTACCATCCATCTGTTTTGCATTAAGCCAGGTTGTAGGCAAGTAGAAGGCCCCGCTAGGATCATAATTAGTAGGATTAATAGCTAGACCATGAGAGAGCCAAGTTGAGTGCTTCTTGCCGGCCGAGTTCGCATCTTCCAGCCCGAGATTGTTGTCAATCATCTTACAGGCAAATCGATCATACTGTAACTGACGCCCACTCTTATCTCCACACTCATTTGTATTACCACCTACATTCACATTGTCGCACGAGTTATTGCCACATATAATATCATCACCTCCCAACTGACTATGAAGCTGATTATCACTAGATCCGTCATTATTTGAGCTATTGTCACTCACGCAGGTGCTATTATCTGTACAGGAGTTTTGATTGGTTTTAGACGCGTCTAGCTGTATCGTCTTGTCATGGAATGTCAAGGTAACAGTATTGCTAGAACCGGGGTTCCTAGCATTACTAGGGTTAACAATACACGTAGTATCTCTCTCCCCCCACCAAAAGTCCTCCCTACTCCAACAAAATGAATCTCCGGTCAGCGTATGAAAATGTAAACAATTGTCAGCACTGGCGAGTGTCTCATTTCCCAGGGCTTTTAGTTGCGTAACAGTTTGATCGGGTGGAGCAGACTCAGGTGCAGCAGTTGGACTGCTATTGGGGGTTGGACTGCTATTGGGGGTTGGGCTGATATTGGGAGTTGGGCTGATATTGGGAGTTGGGCTTACATCAAGGCGAGTTAGGTTGTCAGCGAAAGCCATTGGTCGCAACCCAAACAGAGAAATAAAGCAGGGCAACGCGAAGAGCAAGACGAAAGCGAGAGCAACAAAAGGCATGTGATACTTTTCCGTCTTTTCCGCTCTCTTGAAAGCACGATCGCATCCCTTTGCCTGCTGTGTTCTGCCATGACTCTCAGAAGAGTCATTCGCTATTTTCTTTGGTGTTGGTGCTCTCTCGGGTGATAAATGGGTCACACAATCTTCCTTTTTCCCGACGAGTTTTGCTAGGTACCCGCTAAAAGGCTCTTTCATTGCTTTCTCTCCTGTAAAGCTGCTTCCTTTCGTCAATCAGCGCTTTCTTCATTGTCTGCTGACGACTTTGCTTCTGTTCTGGCCAGGTTAGACGACCCCGAGAGTATTTCCTCTTCTGAAACATGGGACTTCCCATTTCATTCAGGGTGGTGTAAGCCCCTACATGAACGTCTAACTCTCAACGTAACTGCTCAGGTCTCCTCACCCCTGCGGTGGGCATCCCCTTCTCTTCTCAAGATACCTAAGGCAAGAGCGTTTTTCCAGGACTTCTAGTGAACAACTTTGGGAAAGAAGTCAACAACTTTGGGAAAGAAAGGAGCAAATTAGGGAAAGAAGTCAACAACTTCGGCAACAAAGTCAACAACTTTGGGAAAGAAAGGAGCAAATTTGGAAAAAAGAAAAAACTTGTGGCTTGTCAGAGAAAAAGCTCACGTCCCCTTTTGATGAGAGCCTCTACAATAAGCACGGGCGACCACAAGAGAGATGGGCTTGGTGGAGAGAAACTTAACAGACCATGTTGGATGTTCAGCTATGAAGAACCATTTTTTGTATGAGAAAAATCAGAAAGCTCGGGGCTGATGAAAGAAGCAGCACTATTTTCATCATACATCTATGTATCTGAGGAAACAATGCAGATCTGATTGCTCCCATCGCTTGCGACAAAAGCTAGGTACAGCGTATTATTGAGGACCGCTAGAGCAGGGGCACAGAGACTCGACTGCCCAGTCTCTTGTTTCGTGGACCAATGGATACCATCCTGTGAGGAAACAATGCAGATCTGATTGCTCCCATCGCTTGCGATAAAAGCCAGGTACAGCGTATTATTGAGAACCACGAGAGCAGGAGCACAGAGACTCGACTGCCCAGTAGAATACGTCTTATTCCAGGTTGCGCCATGATCCTGGGAGGACATAGACATAAGGCCATTGCTGTCATTATTAGCCATAAAGACCAGGTGCAGTATTCCATTCGATGATACAGCAAGAGCAGGAGCTGCCTTGCTCTCTTGCCCCGTATAGAGAGCGTCGTCCCAGGTTGCGCCACTATCCTGGGAGGACATAGACATAAGGCCATTGCCGTCACTATTAGCCACAAAGACCAAGTGCAGTATTCCATTCGATGATACAGCAAGAGCAGGAGCCTTCTTGCTCTCTTGCCCAATCAAGGCATTGTGGCTCCAAGTCTCGCCATGATCCTGGGAGAATGTATAGAGAAGGCCATTCCCATGATTATTCGCTACAAAGACTAGGTGTAGTATTCCATTCGACGATACAGCAAGAGCAGGATTTGCCTTGCTCGCCTGCCTAACAGCATCATAGGTGCCCCAGGTTGTGCCACTATCCTTTGAGGAAAGACAGAAAAGGTGATTGTTATCATCATTAGCCACAAAGACTAGGTTCAGTATTCCATTCGACGATACGGCAAGAGCAGGAGGCATCTTGCTCCTTTGTCCGGCAATCCGTTGGGGACCCGTCCAGCGTCTACTACTTCCTGCTCTTGACTGATCTGCACTCATTAGGAGTTTGTCCAACACAAACACTCCACCTCCAACTGCCATGATTCCCCCCACCAGCCCGACCAGAACAGATCGACGTCCCAGAAGTCGTGGCCTTGACTTCCCTGCCTGCACTGGTGGCTTCATTTGGGCCTTTATTGTGGAGGGATGTGAGGTTGGGGAGGAGTGACTGGAGGGTAATAGCTTCTGTTCTTGTATCGCCGCAACTTTTCCTTGGACACGTACATAGTCAGCAACTGCTTGATGTAGGAGATAACGTCTAAGCCCCCAAGCCTCAAGCAGTCCTGCATCGCAGAGGGCATCCAGCGTCTCGACTGACTGTTGGGTCACTGCTAAGGCTGCTTCCAGCGAAAAGCTCTCCGGTTTTGGCAGAAAGGTGGCCAGAGCGTACAAGGCCGTCTGAGCCTGCAGGCTGAGCCCTTGATCACACATGGCAATCACAGCATGCAAGCTAAGGGGCATGGTTTCTCCAAGACTGGCAAAACCCTCCTCAGATACTCTGGGCATCCTCATATGTAAGGCCTCTTTGGTGTCATGCAAGAGAGCCAGAGCTATTTGTAAGGGCTGAGATTGAACAGGCAAGCCCTGGGAAGCCAGATAGGAGCCCATCAGCGTCAAGGCCAGTGGTAAACCACCCACCTCCTCCACCAGTATGTGTGCTCCCTGAGGATCTTGCTGCACTAGATCTGGGACGAAGTGGCTCAGCAAGTCTATCCTCTCCATTTCCTCTAGTTGCCCAATGGTAATACCTCCCTGCTGGTCAAAGGCAAGGGCCATCTCAGAGAAACGTGTAGTCATCACATGGGCACATGTCATCCCCCCAACCTGTAAAGACAAAGCATCCTCAGTCGCCCGGACATCATCGATGATGAGCAGCATGCGGCGGGTCCCAATAGCTGCTTGCAATGCTTGGTGCCAAGCTTCTCGGCTCTTGATGTTTTTCACCTGACTTGGCGTGACCCCTAGGAGCATTCCCCAGCGAGCGAGATGCCCTAACACATTGGCGTGTGATCCCAACCCAGCCCACAAAATCCCATCGCAAAAGTGGTCCCGGACCTGCTGATCCATGGCCAGTACTACAGCCAAGGCGGTTTTACCGACGCCGGGTAAGTCATCTAGGGCTGTTAACGCAACATTATCTCCTGTTAAGAGGCGCTCTTTGACCTCCATCAATACGCCATGGCGTCCCACGAGACTGGCGGGGCTATCCAGATAATGCGGGATGACCGGATCTGCTAGGAAGGAGGCTTGCATGGCATTCTCTGGTGCACAGTATTGAACCCCAAGGAAAAGAGCAGTGTCCACTGTCGTGTCCTCGGCAACGAGCAAGCCTAATTGTTCAGCTGTCTTGCCAAAGAGAACACAGAGCTGATCACGAAAATACGGATATGGGACCCCTTTTCCCCGTTCCCAACGGCTCACGGTTCTTGAATCGACTCCCAGTTCCTCGGCCACTTTGGCCTGCGTCCAGCCACGCCTTAATCGCTCTGTCCTCAATAAATGCCGTTCCATCTGAAGTATCTTCCTTTCCAGATAAAAGGTTCATCAGCGTATTTACTCCTACCCTGATAAAGAGCGAGTCATAGATGATGCGTTGCGACCTGCAAAAAGATCAAACCCCTGCACTTTTCAAAAGTCAGCAGTATTCTTCCATGACCTAAAGTATAGAAGAATATTAGACGCTTCTCTAGGGAGAAAGAGGGACAAACATCACTATTGAAAGGACGTTTGGCATGCCGCCGAAATATTTTTTGTAACTACCCCGGGATGGGAGCAATACGGTTAAAAAATGCATAAAGAGAGGTAATCCGTGAGAAGGGCTGTTAGCTCTGGCATCTCGGTTGTGCGGGAGTCCCTGCGGTTATCCTGAGCTGAAATGAGGCAGAATGTCGATCCCTACCAGAAGGTTCTCCCATGGCTCAATTTTCCTCCCCCTTTTTTTTCCTAGCTGCAAAGCTCCATCTCCTTCCATGCTCATCTCGATACGCAAGGAACATGCATTTAAACGCGGTTGGTGTTTTGCCATGATATCCTCCTCCGTAGCGTTTCCCAGATTTCCCTTCTCCGACTCTACGAAGCCGGGGCAATCTTACCAACCGCGTAATCACCAGTTTGGCTCTATAGATTTGTCGGTTTAGGGGCTTACCCCCAGTGCCCCTTTAATGTCCTTCAGCAAGGCCTGTTCTGTCGGCGATACTTTGCTGCCTCTCATCCCTGTGATATCTTCCTCGCTGGCTGCTTCGGCAACCTTGCTGGCAGTCGACACGATGAACTCTTTATAGGCTAATGCATCGGTAGGAGGTACCTTACCGAGGATAGCCGAGGCTTCTTTAGAGGCCTTTATCGCTATCTCCCTAGTCTCTTCTGGAGCGGTGACCGACTGGAGTTCGGTGAGTAGCGTATCACCAATCGCTTTTGCCGAACTTAGCCTATCGTGTAATTGTTTGCCCACTGTGCCCAAGAATGAACTTTTGGAAGGCGTGCTCGTTGCTTTCTTAACGCTATTTAACAATACCATTGTTTCTTTGACCACGCCGATTGGACCCGATGGGGACGCGAAGATCATGGCTTTGCCAGCCTTGATCGGTGCTTCGACGAGGGTGTTCCACTCCTCTGAGCTGAGCTGATTTTGAATATTCATTGCTTGCCTCTTTCTAGCTATTCTCTAGGTGAGCGACAGAGATTTCATCCCTCACGTTTTTGACAAAGCTATAGAGAAGGTATAACATAAAGAGGTTCGTATGTGCAAACACATCAAAAATACAGCTCAGCATTTTTTTGTGTAAAAATCTCATGATTCTGTACTTTTGAGTGGAATAAAATGGAGGTCAATTGCCCAGCATTCAAGACTGGCCCAGCTCACTGATCGGCGTACCTAGGTAGGATCTTCTTTGTATAAAGCATCCCTAGGCTAAATCTCTCTGCCCATTTCTGAAGGTGCTCATTCACTGAACTGTGTCCTGAATTCGCGGCGCAAGTACTTCGACCTGCACTGCGACTCCATTTTCTTCAGTGACGACATAGACATCTTTTGTATTCGTTGCTACTTTCCCCTGCTCAATGGCAGATCTCATCCATTGTGGGACAGACTTGCATGGGCGTTTGCTGCTGAGTACACAAATTGATGCTTAAGCCCATGAGAGTCCATGCGATGATAGACACTTTTAGCAGGTTGAAAGACCATGGCTATCCACGCCTGAACAGTACTCTTTAATGCTTCAGAGCATTCCTCATAGTTAGAATGATCATCATACTCGTTCATCTTAGCTATCCTTTCTTCCCTCACCATACATCAATTGGACCAGAGACCAGAAAAAGACCTGAGAACTAGGAAAGCTTTCCCTATGGGACTATCGCTAGTTTTTTATCGGCAAGATACAACATGCCATATATCTATTATACAATACGCTCCCGCATTTATCAGCGTGAAAGCAATTTTATCTCGTTATTCTCACGACCCACAATCTCTGACAAATATGGCTAGGTACTATTAAGGAAATTCCTTGAGACCTATCCGAATCGTGATAAACTGAAAGGTGTGAGCTAAACAAACGAGGGCGAGAGCGGGCACTAAGTAGCCATGCAACGCCAGAACATCACGTCAATGATCAATATATTTGCTGAACTTTCTCATGGATATGGAGAAAAGTCGGAAGAGGAAAAAAATGGAAACCCAATCGACACCTAGACCAATATCAAAAGGCACCTGTGCATTTTGCAAAGCTGAGCTTGCGAAAAATAAGATGACGCAGCATCTCAAGTTCTGTAAGCAGCGACTCACCACTCTTGCCTCGCAAGAGAACCAGTCCCAGGAGACGACAACACGCATATTTCATATTCTGGCTGAAGGTCGATACAATCCACAATATTGGCTGCATTTTGAGGTGCCTGCTTCTGAATCGTTGTGGTCATTGGATCGCTTTCTCAAAGATATGTGGATAGATGATTTAGATCATTTGAGTGGTTTCACTATTAATGGTACAAACTATAGTACGGATTATCCGGATGACTTTTTCTTTGTTGGTGAAGAAGAGGAAATAGAAGAGGAAGATCTCTCTGAAGAAGAGGAAGAGGAAGAATTGAGAGAAGTTGTAGATGCGATTTTATCCCGATTCACAGAAAGATTTGCATCCTATCTCGGTGTTCCTTCCAATCCAGATTCGCTGCCAACTGAATGGTTTGCAGAAATCAAGAAGCCACGTTCCCTCTATGAGCTTATTGATTTTCTTAAAGCAGAACAAGTGAGGATTACAAAAGAAGATCGATCTATATGGAAAAGTGAAAACAATAAACTTTCTGAGGAAGGACGCATAAAGCTCCTAATCTTGGAGTACCAGAAATTGATTGTCAAGACACTTCTCAACGAAATCGAGGACTGCAGCATGGAGGTCCCACTAGAGCGCGTCCTCAAAGTTGGGCAAAAGTTTTCCTATATCTACGATTACGGATCTTCAACCTATATCAATCTGAGAGTGATTGGTGAACGAGAGGGAATCCTACAAGAGAAAAAGGAACCTGTGCAGCTCCTTGCTCAAAATACTGCGCCTGCTTTTCCTTGTACCGTATGTGGGAAGCCTGCAACAACGGTTGCAATGGGATACTTTACTGATAGTATAGATAATAGCGTGTTTTGCGCTAAATGCGCGAAAAAGCAGGATAGAGATGGGGGAATGCTGCCTATTATCAACTCTCCACGGGTAGGCGTGTTGTGAGAGAGCTTCAGGAAGGCCCGTTCGCGAGGACGGGAATTCCCGGCCTGATCACGGCATGGGGAGATGTCACTTCAGCGTTCTTTCAAGGGACTGAAGTCGCTCTTTACCTGCAGGTTCAGCGACTACATGTCCTATGGAACGATCAGTCCTGGTGGGTGCTTCCCATACTCTCTCCTTCGATTTGCTGCAGGCCCGTCACCCTTAGAGATCGATACGGTACCCATTATCCCCGGCTGCCTGCACGCCCAAAAATGGCCTGTATCCTCATCAACAGTTGTTATAGCACGCTTGAAGGAAACGTGCTATAATAGGGCCGAAGTGGAGTGTAGATAGATCGTTCCTCATCCTCTATATGACATGACACTACAATAATTTAAACCGAGCAAGAGGTGCTGCTGAACTTTTGCGGAGGAGTACAATTCGATGAGCAGCGAATTAAGCGAAAATAACAAGACAGCGGGATCATCAGCACGCCGTAGACCAATTCCTATCGCTATGGCGTCCGGTCCCCATGAATATATCCCAGGAGATCAGGAACTCCCAGTTCAGCTAACCAGTTTGGCTGATATGTTACAGTGGGCACAAAATTGGGCGCGTTCCAAGTCGGTCTGGCCGCTAGGCTATGGCCTAGCCTGTTGTGCCATCGAGATGATGGCCTCGGCTCAGGCTCACTATGACTTGTCCCGTTTCGGCTCCGAGGTCTTCCGTTCCAGTCCCCGTCAAGCAGATTTGATGATTGTGGCTGGTACGGTCTCTGTCAAAATGGGTCCACGACTGCGTCTTCTATGGGAACAGATGCCTGAGCCCAAGTGGGTGCTCAGTATGGGCCAATGTGCCAACTCTGGTGGCGAGTTCTATGATAGTTACTATACGGTCCAGGGTGTGGATACAATTGTGCCAGTCGATGTCTATGTGCCTGGTTGCCCGCCCCGTCCAGAGGCACTGATTGAAGGTATTCTGAAATTACGTGAGAAAATAGCTAAGCAGGGTCTCAAAATACGTGGCGAAAAGGAAATAGAGGTATAGTGTATGCGTGGAATCCTTGAAGGCATGGGCCTAACCTTTAGTCACCTGTTACGACCAAAGGTGACTAGGCTCTATCCTTATGAGAAGCCGAAATTGCCACCGCGTAGCCGGGGCTTAATTCAATTAATTGCCCAGGAAGGCTTACAAACAGAGTTCAATTTGAAGTGCGAATCCTGTCTTCTTTGTGAAAAGGCCTGTCCGCCTCGTGCAATTACCATCGAGTATGAGCCAATCTATGAGTGGAAAGAGCGGCCATGGTTCCAGTCTTATATTCGCGAGGGAGCTGAAAAATTTACACCGCGCAAACTTGCCCCTGCAACTGGTGCATCGAAGGCTGGCTTTTATAAGACGCGTATCTCCGAATATGCAGTTGACTACTTAAATAAGCCGGTCGCTCCCTGTGTTGCGATGCCTGTGAAGGACCATTTGGAGCCGGAGATAGATCTGAGTAAGGTCGATACGTTGTTAGAAACATGGTCGCAAGAAGCTGGAGCTCTGCCAGGATTGTTGGATGCCGTTATGGATATCTACGGCTACCTGCCACTGCAAGCTGCCAAACGCATCGTCCAGGCACGTGGTGTAGATCTAAGCGATATCTTTGGCATTGCCACGATGAGTCCAAAGTTTAAGCCTGCTCCTGCTGTCAAGGGCATTCGGCGCGATGATCAACCCATGCGCGGACTGGCCCCGGACAAGCGTGGTCTGTGGGGTAATATTAATCATGTGAGGCAGCCAGATGCCTAAGTTTGAGTCTTCTTATCGGTTGTTGCGGCGAGCTGACGATCCTGATGTGCGTGCTCTGAATGCATATCGGGCAACTGGTGGGTATGCAGCGTTGGAAAAAGCTATTCGTGAGCTATCGGCAGAACATGTTGTCCAGCAGGTCGTCGATGCAAAATTGCGTGGACGTGGTGGAGCTGGTCGTCTGACTGGTGAAAAGTGGCGTCTTGTGCGCCAGTCTGATGATGAGCAAAAATATGTGATCTGTAATGCCTATGATGCTGATCCCCGCTCATTGGTCGCTCGTTCGTTGCTGGAAAATAATCCACATCAGGTCATTGAGGGTATTCTACTTGCAGCCTATGCTGTAGGAGCCTCTGAAGCATATCTTTTCACACGTAGCAACTTTACAGAAGGTATCGCATCTGTACAACAGGCTCTCCAGGAAGCATTAAAAGCCAATCGCGTTGGTCGTGATATCCTTGGAACCGATTTTAGCTGTACCATTAACGTGCTGGGCGTAGATATGGGCTTCATGGGCGGTGAAGAGACAGTACAGATCGCTCTAATCAAAGGGCGTCGTGGCATGCCTGAACAGCGCCCACCTTTCCCCGCCCAGTATGGTTTGTGGGATAAACCGACTGCGATCAATAATATTGAGACGTTAGCAAATGTGCCTGTAATTATACGTGATGGTGTAGCTGCTTTTGCTCGTGTTGGTACGGCAACGACTCCAGGAACAAAAATTGTGACCGTTTATGGTTTGGAGAAGAGCGAGCCGAAAGTTGTTGAGGTTCCCTTTGGTGCTTCATTGCGTGATATTTTCACTGAAGCTGGCGTGAGTTTAGTAGAGGATGATATACGAGCTGTTGTTGTAGGCGGTGCGGAAGGTGGTGCTCTGCCACTTGCCTGGCTCGATACTCCCTACGATTTTGATCCGCTGGAGAATGCTGGAGCAATAGTTGGTTCAAGCATTATCGAACTGCTTTCAGCTACTACCTGTATGGTTGCCTGGACTCTGGAACGTAGCCGCTATTTGAGCAAAGAATCTTGCGGTAAGTGTGTTCCTTGCCGCCTGGGTGTCAAACGTGTTGCAGGTATTCTTGAAGGTATTATCAGTGACCTCGGTGTCAGTGGTGATCTCGATGTACTAGATGAGTTTGCAGGATATATATCAAATGGGTCGCTCTGCGGATTTGGTGTGCATGCTCCTAATGCATTAAGGACCTCGCGGCGTTATTGGCCCGAGCACTTTACTCTGCACG
>DASYAN010000012.1:0-5743 GCA_036501345.1 Ktedonobacteraceae bacterium | reverse complement strand
AAACTTTGTCCCAATGTGCAGAATTGAGGGCAAGTGTGTCTGTTTCCGGGCAAAACCTGTGGCAATTTCAGGTCATTTACCACAACGATATCACGGTGCCCTGTAAAGCCGCATGCCTTACAGTCCCAATTTCTCTTCTTGGGTTTGTGTTTATGCCCACAGACAGGACACTGGCTACTTGTTCCTCGTTCGGAGCCAGTGAAGCTCATGATGTGAGCCTGTTTGGATTTGTGTATCAGGTAATCGATATCCTTGCCGTATTCCCACAAAGCCATGCGCTGATTATGATGTCGCCCGCTATCACGGTTACGGACCCCATGAGGATTACCGATGAAGAAAGAGCCGACTTTCTGTTCTTGACAGAAGTTGACAACCTGACGCGTTGCTTTATGTCGCATATCACGAATACGGCGCTCTGCTCTTGCCTTGATCTTGTTCTTGGCTCTTTGGATCTTTTTCCATCGTCTGGAGTACTTGGTACATCTGGATTGCTTCCTGGCAATTTTGCCCAGTTGCTTGGTTCTCTGCTTCTTGAGAGATCGGATGCCACGACCGGTCACGATCATGGCTTGTCCTGTGTTTGTCGAGACTGCTGCAAGATGGATTTCTCCAAGGTCTACGGTTGCATACACATCACCGGGTGCTTCCTTCTCTTGAGCTACCTCAACACAGACATGCAGTTCAAAGCCATTGTTCCAAACGAGACTGCAAGCACCGCTCTTTTCTGGAAGTTCGATGGGCAGAACGAGAGACTTACGACCTTTACCCATAGGCAGAACAACACGCCCGTTTTCACGACTAACAGCCTGAGCAGGCCATTTGACCGGATAGAAACGTTTCTCTCTCCAAGGGTACTTCATGTGCATTTGGGGATGAGTTTGACGGAGCTGACGCGTGGTATCGATATTGGCAAGAAAGGCATGGACAACCATCTGGACAGACTGACTATGCAGTGCAAATCGTCCTTTGGTTGCCTTTTGCAATTCATTGCGCCCGGCCATTTGGCATGATCCATTCTGGCTTGCTTATGAGTCTCACATTGGAGGAGTTGAAGCAGAAACGAAAAAACTGATTGCACAATGCTGTCTGCAGCACGATTTGACGCTTCTTGCACTAGAAACTGATATGGATCATGTCCATGTGTTTGTGAGTGCTCCTCCACGGCTCAGTCCTTCAACGATTGCAGGACTGCTTAAAGGGTACACATCGCGGTACCTGCGAGAGAAGTTCCCACATCTGGGGAAACTGTGTGGGAAAGAGCATTTGTGGTCTAGCAGCTATTATGTTGGCACTGCCGGGAGTGTATCAGCAGAGGTCATTCGCCGCTACATTATGGAGTGCCAAGGAAAGTAACAGAAAGCGTGCCTTTCGTTAATGAGATGCTTGAGTACCTGTCACGTTCGTCTCTTCATAAGAAGTCCCTGGAACTTCCTTGCGGTCAGCTGTAATAAATGCTGCGTGAACAATCGTATCTATGCCCCGGACAGTTGCGGTTAGCGAATCTGGCTTGATTGTATCTCCCAGTACAAGATCTACTTCGTCAGCAGGTAAAATCTGCGTTGCACGGTCAATATTACGCACTAAGCAGCGCGGTCGATCACCCCGAGCAACCAAGCGAGATACCAGATGACATCCAATGTAGCCTGTTGCGCCAGTGATCAGAATCATGATAACCTTCCCTTCCGCCTTGGAACGATAGCGCTATGCTAATGATACTCCGTTATCCAGAACTGAGACAAATAGGGACACGCCATACTTGATGTCTGGTTCCTGCTTCCTCCAGAGCAGTTTCACGATCTCTTTCGAGAAAGCCAGAGCTGCTCTGTCCACAGGCTTTGTGTTCCCGTGTAACTCACGGTACAAATTGGTTATGCCATTGCTGCCAAATTGAAAGCAGCATTCAAATCTCGATCAAGAACCAATCCACACTCTTGGCAAAGAAAGACACGGTCAGCAAGGGTTTGTTCTTCGTCTACCCACTCACAGTTTGAGCAGGTCTTGCTAGATGGGTACCACCGACTGACCACTTTGCTCGCTGATCCGGCCAGACTTGCCTTGTACTCAAGCTGTCGCCTCAATTCAGCAAACCCAACGTCTGCTATGGCACGACTCAGCTTCCGATTCTTGAGCATGCCAGCCACATTGAGATCTTCAATCACAATACATGCAGGTCGCTCTTGACATGGCTTGGTTTTCGCCACAATCTGAGCAGTCGCTTTGTGCAGTGCATCGGACCTGATATGGGCTATTCTCGCATGCAAACATGCCAGTTTCCGGACGGCTTTCTTGCGGTTCTTTCCACCTTTGGTTTTGCGAGAATGCTGACGACCTAATCTTTTGAGCTTCTTGAGATGGTTCCTCAGTACTTTAGGATTCTCAATCGTTGTGCCATCAGAGCAAGTGGCAAGCGCCTTGATCCCGAAATCTACTCCCATGGCTTGACCAGAAGCCGCAAGTGCATCAGAGACTTCTTCTTCCACCTGAACAGAAACATACCAGTGACCAGCCTGCTCAGAGACTGTTGCAGATAGGATCTTGATGCCCGATGTGGGGATATACTTCTTCTTGCCCTTTTCTTTCAGGCGCACCTTGCCAAGCCGTGGCAGCTGAACAGCTTTGTCGGTCACATGGATCGTGCCTGTGAGACGAAAACTGCCAAGACCTTTCTTCTTTGTCTTGAACTTGGGATAGCCAAGCTTACCTTTCCATTGTCCCATTTTTCTGAGTTGGCATTTGCCAAAGAAGTGTTTGAACGCCTTTTCAAGATCACGAAAAGCCTCTTGCATAGCACATTTGGACACATCATACATCCAAGGAAAGTCGGTCTTCTTGAGAGCATTGAGCTCTTTGTGCAAGCTTATCGCACTAGGGGTTCGATGAAGAGATGCATACTCTTGCTGATACCTTCGCAGTCCCCAGTTGTAAGCGAAGCGAGCAGCACCAGCATGTTTGAGACAGGCAGTACGCTGAGCATTATTCAAGTCCAGTTCAGTCTTGTACCCGCGTACTCTCTTCATCGTTGATCTCCTCTTGCATAGCGCACTCAATACATTTTTTTACTTGCTCGGCACGACGTTTGCTATTGCTGCGTCCGTAGATCCGAGCAGCCAGACTGGTGATGAGAGCCACAAAATCATCTACCAGATCATTGTCCGTATCAGATGGAAAAATCACCTCAAGGGTGCGTCCTTGGACAGCTAACAGCTGATCAATATAGTTAAACCCGAATCGCGTGAGCCGATCGCGATGCTCAATGACGATAATCCCGATACTGGTATCTCCCAGCAATTTGGTAAGTTTTGGCCTGTGATCATTGAGGCCAGAGGCAATCTCGCTCACTTCCTTTGCAACTTGATAGCCATGGGCAAGAGCGTACTCTCGCAACCTTTCAAGTTGACATCCTAAATCGGTCTTCTGATCAGCAGAAGAGACTCGAGCGTACAAGGCAACTCTTCCGGTTGTCGGCTTTTCTTCTTGAGAGTCACGAACGATAACCGTCCCAGTTGACGTTTGATAGGCATCAAGTTGACCAGCCCTATACCATCTCCAAGCGGTCTTGTAACTTATACCCATTTTTTTCGCATACTGACTCAATTTCATGTCTACATTTTACCATAGACTGTCCATATCTGTCAACATAACTAGAAACTAGATACCACCCTCTGCGCTTATCAGACAACCCATATTTATCAGCTTTCTACTACCGCTCCATATCTATATGCTGATTTAGCACAAGAATATAGTAAGAAAAGAGAGGAAAGAATGAATGAAAAACGTACCAATGAACAATTTCATGATACGAGCCATGAGAGGTCTCATCTCTTTTCTGAGAGAGGGATGGAGTTCCTCCTCACGCTTCTCAATCTATCATCAGGCAATGCTCCTTGCATTGATCACACTACTATCACTTGGTACTTGGGCTATCATTTTAGTCCAAGCCGATGCCTATGGAGCTAATCCAGGGCCAGGAAAAGTCTGTGAATGGTACACGGTTCTTACAGGCAATAGCCTGGGACGTATTTCCCACAACTATCACAGCAGTGCCAAGAGCCTTGCTCACGTCAACCACATCACCAACATCAACCGAATTTTCATAGGTCAGCGCCTATGCATCCCTACCATTGCCAACCATCGCTCAGGAGGCACAGCTAGCGGTCTACTACCCAATGGAAGTGTCCGCAGTTTCGCTTATAACGCGCTAGAACAGTCATCACCATCGCAAGTCGCTTCATTACTGCGACAGACAGCCGCACGTCACGGATTACCAGCCAATCTTCTGATGGCAATTGCCTGGCAAGAGAGTGGCTGGAATCAGCATGTAATTGCCCATGACGGCGGTATTGGAACCATGCAGATTATGCCATCCACTGCACAGGGATTAAATAGGCAAGTAAGGGGACACTACGATCCTTATAAGCTTCAGGATAATATCGAGCTTGGAGCCATCTATCTACACTCACTCTGGCAAGGTTTCCATGGCAACCAAACAAAGGTCATCAGTGCTTATAATCAAGGAGGATGGAGCGTCACCCATCAGGGTATTTCTAACTGGTCCTATGTTCGTAGTGTCCAGGCATTAATGCAGCGATACTAATTATCCCTGCATTTCCATCAAGCATGAGATATTTTCTTGCCTTTTGGTCTTCTCTCCCTACTCATTCAACACAGAACGAGCCTAATAGACTTAAAGCGATAATACGAATATTTGCTTTCAAATTGGCATATACGAGAAAAGTCGCTGATAGCTTCTTTTCCTTGCATTTCGCATTGCTGGTTCTCGGGGAGACTGTCCAGCAGCAAGCGAGTCAATCGCTTTTGCTCAATGTGCTACTTGACACCGCCAACAATCCTGCCTATACTTGATAGCAAGTACAAAAGTATATTGAAGCAATGCACAGGAAGAGTACATAGCACTATGCAGTCACAGAGAGTCGGGATTGCTGGAAACCGATACCGCTATTACTATGGAATGGGCCTGTAAGCTAAAGAGCAAACGTTCCCTTTACGATGTACATCGTATCGAACTAGTAGGACTCTTTCGGTATGTCCCCCGTTATCGAGGACAGGATATCAGCCTGCTGTTTCCGAGACAATAAAAAAGGTGACACGGAACAGAAGAGCTCGTATCCGGCAAGAGGGATTATCTGCTGAGTCATAGCGATACTTACAACAAATTAAAAGGCAGATAGTCTGAAGCAAGGTGGTACCACGAAAGCGAAATCACGCTTCTCGTCCTTGAAGGCGAGAGGCGTTTTTTATTGCCTTTTTGTAGCTTTTGTCTTATGAACATTACTCATAATATTGGAGGAAAAGCATAATGGTGATCGGGGCAGATAATCAAGTAAAACCTGTTGTGAGCGAAAAAGCAAATACAGCATCCAAACCACAGGCCAAAAAACGCGTCTTTTCAGGTGTGCAGCCTACAGGCAATATTCACATTGGCAACTATCTAGGAGCTATACGCAACTGGGCCAACGCACAGACCGAGTTTGATAACATTTTTTGCATCGTTGATCTACACGCTATCACACTACCTATTGATCCTAAAGAGCTGCAGACAAATACTCGTAAGCTAGCAGCACTATATCTGGCATGTGGACTGGACACACGCTATTGCAAACTCTTCGTTCAGTCACATGTTCACCAGCATGCCGAAATGAGTTGGATACTCAATTGTTTCACTCCAATGGGCTGGCTGAACCGTATGACACAGTTCAAGAGCAAGGCTGGAAGTGACCTGGAG
>DASYAN010000011.1:0-3841 GCA_036501345.1 Ktedonobacteraceae bacterium | reverse complement strand
TACTTGTCTAGAAGTGTTATATATCGTTATTATTGTATTGATGACAATTCAGGCCATTTTCAATATTCGTTTGCTCCTCTACATCTGGGAAAAGCCTGAGCAAGCCTGGAAGAATAGTGCTCCGACGATCTATCGTGAACCGCACTATTCCTTTACGATTATGTTACCAGCTCGTCATGAAGAGGCTGTCTATCGCGACACGATCCAGAAGGTCTATGATCTCAACTATCCTAAGCGCCTGATCCAGATTCTGGCCATCTGCCGTGAAGATGATCCTGGCACCATTGCAGAAGCACAAGCCAAAATCAATGAATTGCGTGATCCCAATGTTCATCTCATCATCTTCAATGATAAGCCAATTAACAAACCGCATGGGCTCAACCTTGGGTTGCGCGTTTCCAAGGGTGATATTGTAACTATCTTCGACGCTGAGGATGAACCCCATCCCGATATTCTCAATGTTATTAATACAACCTATCTCAATGAAAACGTTGATGTTGTCCAGAGTGGTGTGCAGTTGATGAATTACAATACCAAGTGGTTTTGTTTCCTCAATGTGCTAGAATACTTTTTCTGGTTCAAATCCTCTTTGCACTTCTTTGCTAGTGTAGGAATGACCCCTCTGGGTGGTAACACTGTGTTTGTACGTCGTCAACTGATGGAACAACTTGGTGGATGGGATGAGACCTGTTTGACAGAAGATGCTGACCTGGGTATTCGCCTCTGCTTATCAAAAGCGCGTGTGCGTATCATCTATGATGACGAGTTTGTGACCCGCGAAGAGACCCCTGATAGCATAGAACAGTTTATTAAGCAGCGTACGCGTTGGAATCAGGGATTTATCCAGATCCTCTTCAGCGGACGCTGGCGACAGCTCAAAAAGTTCAAGCAGCGCATGCTGGCGCTTTACGTACTCATCCTACCGGAGGTTCAGGCTCTTTTTGCCCTGATGATTCCGATATCGATTGGATTAATGTTCATTCGCCTGCCTCTATGGATGGCCATGATCACCATCGCCCCCCTCTATTGTTTTATCCTGGCTCTGTTTATCAGTTTGGCCGGATTACACGAATTTGTAAAAGTGCATAAACGTCCATGGCGCTGGAGAGAGGCCTTTGTGCTGGTAATAGCCTTTTTCCCATATCAAATCCTGCTGGGTATCGGAGCTCTACGTGCCGTCTATCGATATCTTAAAGGGGCGTCGAACTGGGAGAAAACGGCCCATGTTGGGCAGCATCGTGGGAATGTGGCAGCTAGGTAATGCCGTAGGGAAGCCTTCTGTATATAAGGAAAGGTGAGTAGAATAGGTATGTCTCCTAGATCAAATAATGACGAACAAGGGCAACCATACGTTCAGAGAGGGCCCTCTGCTCCTCCTGCTTCGTATGTTCCGCCAGTGCCGAACAATGCAGGTGGACCAGGGCAACCAGTTGCACCTTCGCAGAGGTCTGTATCGCCTGATGAGTCTCAGATTGGAAATGTGACCATCTTTCGTACAGCTCAGTTCTTCGTCCATGCTGTGGCCCGCCGTACCACTGGGCTACGGAATGCGTCGGGCAATACCACCTTGCTTGAGCAAATACGTTGGGTTTCGACGGCTCGGCAACGGTTTACCGACGCAGAAACGCGCCTGCTGCCCGATGTTGATCTAATCAACCCGGTTCTACAAAGGCAAATTATCATTCCACTCTGGTTTGAGGCCCTAGTTGTCATTATTGGACTAGGCATTGCCATGGCTCTGCATGCTATAAATGTGTTTGGTTTCCCTTCTTATCTGCAGGGTGAAGGTATCGTAATGTCGAATGCCTGGGCAATTCTTCATGGCCAGTTGGAGCCCCATACCTTTAACTATGATCAGACACCACTGGGATGGATATTGATTGCTGGGTGGGCCGTGATCACTGGTGGCTTTACTACCTTTGGCAATGCCATCAATAGTGGACGGGCACTAATGCTCCTCTTCTCCTTTGGGAGTTCCTTGCTGGTCTATTTGCTTGCTCGTCGTCTGAGTGGGAGTCGTAGCACTGGACTAGTTGCCATGTTGCTCTTTGCACTTTCGCCATTGGGAATTATCGCTCAGCGTGAAGTGTTGCTAGACAACATTGGAATGTTCTGGTTGCTCCTCTCGCTGCAACTGGTTGTTGCTGGAAATAGCCGTTTGCAGTCTATGGTGCTGGCAGGTGCTGCGCTAGGCCTTGCCATACTAACAAAAGAAATCTTTATCATCTTTTTCCCTGTCATGTTCTATGGAGTATCGCTTCATGCGACAACCTTCCAGCGCAAGTTTGCTATGATGGCCTTTATCTATGTTGTTCTTGCCCTAACTTCTGTGTTCGCTCTTTTTGCTATCCTGAGAGGAGAATTTTTGCCTGGAAACCATCCGAGTTTGTGGGCGGGAATTGTCAATCATGTACAAACCTCGGTAAGCGAGAGCGACTTTTCTGGTACCTGGAAGACTTGGTTGCAGAGTGAGATGCCGCTGTTTATCGCCAGCGCAGTGGCTGTGGTCATTAATATGCTTGGTGGAGCTCGCAATCGTCTGCAATGGCTGCTAGCCTTTTTGCTCCTCACAATCTGGGTATTTATACTAGCTACGAATATCATATTCCCGTCTTACATCGTCATTCTGCTGCCTTTAATGGCACTGAATATCGCTGTGGCCCTCCACACGCCTATGTGGTGGCTTAGCAAGCGGATTGGTTTTGACCTTATCCGCGTATTCTTGATCTTTTGTCTGATAGGTGCGTTTGTGCCTTATCGTGTGCAGTCCACTCAAGTGTTGACGACACAGAATGCCACCGTAGCCCAGGTGAATGCATTGAAATGGATCCGCCAAAATGTGCCACAGGATGCTACAGTGATTACCAATAGCTATCTCTATGCCGATCTCCACCAACCAAGAGGCTCGGGAGGGAAGGTCTATGACCATGCTCAGTTTTACCTCGATGCTGTGCATGATCTCAACATACATTTTACGGTGCTGCATGATAATTGGCAGAACATCAATTATATCGTTGCGGATGAACAAATGCTGCAAGATATCAGAAAGCATACTGCTGATATGATTTTGCTCGATCGGGCTTTACATCATGCCACTCTACAGCAAGCATTCACAGCAGATAGCAACGATCCGCAAACATCAGTGCAGATCTACCAGATTAACTCAACGACAAATAGCTAGAACTAAAATACAGTAGAATATACTTATACTTTAAGTATAAAATGCTTCTGCTCGTTTGAGAGGAAGAGAGAAAGCTATGCAGAATCCTAGTAAACTACCGATATTGCTGCGGAGGCGGCCACATCTCCTATTCGCGGGAGTGGCTGTTGTAGTGGCTATGATCGTTGTAGCTGTGCTTATTATCGTGTTTAGTGCCAAGCCAGCTAACCAAACTAGACAGGGCTACTGGCATACCAGTGGATCACAGATTCTGGATGCTCAAAATCAACCTGTGCGTATTGCAGGCATTAACTGGTTTGGTTTCGAGACGTCCAGGTATGTTGTGCATGGCTTAGATGTTCGTAGTTATAAGGACATGTTGGACCAGATCAAGAGTCTGCATTACAATAGCATTCGTCTCCCCTACTCGAATCAGCTTTTTGACCCGAATAGTAAGCCCAATGGTATTAGCTACTCTCTCAATCCCGATTTGCAGGGGCTAAGTGGGCTGCAACTTATGGATAAAATCATCGACTATGCTAGTGATATCGGATTACGTATTATCCTGGACCAGCATCGACCTGATGCAAACGCACAGTCACCCCTCTGGTATACCTCTAAATATCCAGAGTCACGCTGGATTTCTGACTGGGAAATGCTCGCTAATCATTATAAAGATAA
>DASYAN010000010.1:0-5296 GCA_036501345.1 Ktedonobacteraceae bacterium | reverse complement strand
TGACTATGTATGGATGCTCACCGGGAAGAGTTACCGCTTGTTGGGTCGCCTGGAAGCGCTGGCACATTTCTTCGTAGCGCAACTCTTCTGCGCTAATGACAATCTTAGTCGATACCGATGTATATTTCAAAGCATTATTCAGCAAATTGAGTAGAATTTGGCGGAGCCGCAGGCTATCTACCCAGACATTGAAATGCTCAGCAACATCGATCTCAACCCTTCGCTCCTCTTTGTTCATAACCGGGTGCAAGATTTCCACAACCGTTTGTACAGTACCCAACAGATTCACAGAGCACGGCCTGAGCTCTAATTTATCTTGCTTGAGACGGCTAGCATCCATGATCGCACTGACAATCACAATGAGCTCTTCGCAGGAGCGGCGAGCATTGTCTAGGAAGTATGCTCTCATGTCCTCGGTTAGCGTGCTCCCAAATTCACTGAGCAATTCGAGATACCCTTGGGTTGACGTCAGTGGTGTGCGTAATTCGTGGGAGGCCGTTATTAAGAAGTGATTGATGAGCAGCTCGGATTCCCTGGCCTGCTCAAGCGCGTTTTGTACCTCTTCTTGCAAGCGAGCTTTCTCCAGCAGAGTTGCAGCCTGATCCGTAAACAATCCAAGGAGCGGCAGGATTTCCTGGATAGTGTTTGCTTTTCGAGGAGATGGCATGCAGAGCAGAAAGCCCAGAAGTGTGTTGGTATCGCTATGGAGTGGCATAGCAATAATATCCTCTGCTGATGTGCTTGGTTGGACTGCATACTTGCTTGCATAGGGTCCAGTTGGTACTGTATTATATGCTGGTTCAAAGGCAGCAAATAATTGTTGCACAGCCTCAAGCGGGTACCCCTCACTATTGACGGGAATGACGTATGCTTGCCCTACACGATATTCATCACTCATGAGTATGTTGACAGATGCTTCTGACAAAGGATATTGCCTGAAATACGTAATTTGCTCTGGTTCTACTGGGGAAAGATGCACTTGATAGAAATGCTGCTGTTCATGCAAGTAAAGTGCACAATGGTAAAAGCCAGGTATATTTTGTGTGATCACAACGAGATGCTTAAGAAGAGCATTAATGTTAGTATGTGAGCGTAATGTCGCGCTGGCATGAGCAAGGTAATGCATAAGCTCTTGTTGGTATAGGGGTGCATGGTTTCTATATGATAACTGTTGGTTACCACTGTCCACGTAAGCTTCTTGTATCAATGCACATTCTCTTTCTCAAGAGTTATATACTATAGCTGTTTCTTCTGCGATAGAGCATTTGTTTATCGATGTGTGAATCGATATTTGCTCTTATTATATTAGCTAAGTTAAATTTTGTCATTAAAAAATCATTAAGATAAGATAAAAGAGCTATTTAGATTGTCTATCACAGAGCGTGAGCGATGAATTTCTCTTGCCATTCTGTGTTCTAGGCAACAACCGGGGCTAGCCAGCCGTACCATATATATTGACAACTCTCGTGCTAACAAAGTAGAGTTTATTTGTTCGCTTTACTGTGCCAAGAGATCAAGAGTGCTTGTTGAGAGGAAACCACAACTCTGCCATGGAAGAACACAATTCAATCGCCAAAAGTGCGATCATAGAAGATGAACAATGGGATACTGCACTTCAGCGAGCACTTGCTCAGGTTGGAGATATATCTGCCGACCTTGTATTCCTATTTGCCAGTGATATTTATACCGACCATTTTCCTGAGATAGTACGTCGGGTACGTAGTGCAACAGGGGCACGTATCCTGATCGGCTGCTCTGGTCAAGGAATTGTCGGTAGGGGGCTCGAACTCGAAGATGTTCCGGCTATTTCGCTGCTTGCTCTCTCTCTCCCTGATGCTTCATTACAAGCTATACGCTTTACACCTGAAATGATCACAAGCTGCGCAGATGCCCAGGAATTACATACACGTTTTGGTCTCCAGCCAGATGATGTGAATGCATTTCTTATCTTTGCCGATCCCTTTCAAACAGATAGTGAGCAATTGATCGAACTTCTTGCATGCGCCTATCCCACCGCACCTGTGCTTGGTGGACTGGCCTCGGGCGATTTCGAAGAGCGGTGCACATACATTTTCTGCAACGATGAGATCTATGAGAATGGTGCGGTCGGTCTGGCCATAGGGGGAGAATATACGATTTTTCCTCTGCTGTCACAGGGCTGTGAGCCAATTGGCGAACCTTGGACGATTACAAAAGTACGCAATAAGAATCTGATCACAACCATCTCGAATCGTCCGGCTTTCGCGCTGCTTGTCGATACATTAGAGGACTTGAGCCCGGAACTTCAGCGCCGTGCACGACGTAACTTGCTAGTTGGTCTGGCGGCTGATGAGTATTCCCCCACGCTCGAACGTGGAAGTTTCCTGATTCGTCAGCTTATCGGAATCGACCGACATACTGGTGCATTGGCAATTGGGGCCATGCCGCGCCAAGGCCAGACTATTCAATTTCAGATGCGTGATGCTATGACTGCGGACCTCGATTTACGTGAACTGCTAATTCTGGCGAAAGTTGAATTGGCGGGTAGACAGCCAGTAGCCGCTGTCCTATGTACCTGTAATGGCCGTGGCCTCAACATGTTTGGGGAGCCTCATCATGATGCTAGGCTGATCGCGCAAGAATTTGGAGCTCTGCCAGTTGCTGGTCTGTTCTGTAGCGGCGAGATTGGCCCAGTAGGTAAACGTTCCTTCCTACACGGCTTTACTGCAAGCCTAGCCCTGATCGTAAAACGCAACTTTGTAGGTATATTCTGAGATTATGACTTGAAAGCGAGGGGAGGGAGGAAGATTATGCGAGCAAGTACTTGACAGCCTGGACGAGTTCAGTTGTTTTGCATGGTTTCTGTAATCCCAGAATGTTGCGTTGTACCATCTCCTGCTGGGGCAATTCTGCACTTACCATTATAGCAGGTATATGCTCATAACCCTCGATTGTACGAATGAGATCATAGAGTTCGATACCATTCTTACCTGGCAACTCATAATCCAGGACAAGCAAGTGCGGTTTATTTGCTTTGATCACTTCATGGATCGCTGAGCCATCTGCGATGTACACGACGCGATAGGATGTGTCTTGCTCTATCGCTCGTCTTATAATCATGCTAAAAATAGCATGGTCCTCAATCAACAAAATGGTCTTTTGCAGGTTCATCCTCTGTTTCTGTTACATACTTGGTTGCTATCTATAACAGACTCGCCTTTTTTAAACTATTTCCTGTATAAGAAGAATACGATATCCATCACTGGCCTATCGCACACAGCAGATAAAGTATAGTACTATTAGCTTATTTGCCTCACAATACTATTGAGTATCGGCACTGGCGTGAGTATATATCTCGTGGCATTTCGTCTGTGCCTGGATTTTTGGGTGAGGAACACACGGGAGAGTGAAACGGAAGCAACTGCCCTTCCCCGCAATACCCTCACTTTCCACCCAGATCTGACCACCCATCAAGTCTACAAATTGTTTGCTCAGGTAAAGGCCTAATCCAGAGCCACACACCTTACTCGCTATATCTCGTCTGAGCCGTACAAACTGTCCAAAGAGCTGCTGGATCTCGTCGGATGGAATACCAGGCCCTGCGTCTTTCACACTGATACAGACCTCTGGTAAGGGGTGAGACGACTGCACAACATTTCCAAAAAGAGCCACACTAATTTCAATTGGGGCGCCGACGGGCGAATACTTAAAGGCATTGGATAGCAAATTACGAACTACTTGACGCGTATACTGAGGATTTGCACGTACAGTAATATATTCAGGGATGTATATATTTATTGTATGTTCCTGTATTGTCTTTGGATCAAAGCGATCAAGAACCTCATGTACAATATCAAGCACACAAAGCTCCTCTACGGGTACCGGTTTCTTTTTCTCTTTATAATCAATTATGCTATCCAGTACATTATCAACTAGCAATTGTAACTCATCACAGCTTTTCATCGCACGCTCAAGAAACGTCTTTCGTAGTGTGGCATCCAATTGTTCATTGTGTTCTAGCAGCAACTCCAGGTAGCCATAGATAGCAGTAAGCGGTGTTCGCAGTTCATGGTTAACGTTCTGAAGAAACTGATCCTTAATCTGGAACAGCTTTTGCTGTTGATCATAGGCAATAGTAAGTTGCTGTTTTGCCTCATCTGCCAGATTAAAAGCATCACGTTGTGCACCAACCAGCAGACCGATAAATAGCAATGAGAACACCCCAACCACAAAATAGGTCATAAGATGCCATGGGAACCATATAGTTTCATACATTAAAACATAATAAATCCATAGAACTATAGCAAGAATAATAAGAGTCAAGAACAGGCCGCTTTTCCTGAACATCCAGGCAATCAGGGCGATAGGAACGACAAAAATGCTGGGATTTTGTGTATCCTTTGGTAGGAGTATGAAGACAATCAAGAAAGCTAGAGTTGAGCCAATGGCGATTGCCAAACGTGCTGCCAGAGATAAACCAATCAGGAAACGTGGGAATGCTTCGTATTTGTGCATCTCTTCCTCCCCCCTTCGATTATCAAGAAGCCTCTCCATTTGTGCCTATCACATGCCGGAATAGATGAAATAGGCACAAACCACTACTATAATAAGTTAGAGAGAGTTGCATTTTGCTTTACCATCATACCTCATTCTACCACGCATACACGTAGATTGATAGCATTTGATTTTTTGGTTTAGCTGTCGCGATGCGGAAAAGCAGCGACAAAGGTACCAGCTACCTTTATATCGCCATTCTGATCAATAGCTTGTACTTTTCCGGCAACTCGAGCTTCTCCATTTTCCTCGTATTTTTTAGTAATTGACCCAGAGCACGTAATTACATCATCTAGGTGGGTCATGCCCTTAAAACGTACTCCAAATGAACGCAGAGCCTCAGGTCCGACATAATTGCTAAGTAACTGTCCCACAAAGCCCATAATGAGCATTCCATGGGCAATAATACCTCCAGTACCAATTGCTTCCCCAATTTTGGGATCGGTATGCAAAGGATTGAAGTCGCCTGATGCGCCAGCATAGCGTACTAGCTGGAGGTGTGTAACGGGTACGTTGACAAGCAGGGGGATTTCGCCACCCACCTGTATATCCTCGAAATACAACTTCTGTGAAGTATGCAGGCCTCGTCCATGCGTTGCCATATTTTTGTCTCCTTCTAGTATTCTTATTCGCGTACCACAAACATGGTCGTGGCATTCAACACTGGCTGGTTATCCTGATTGGTATAACGGGTCTGTAACGTAATTATATCCATAGAGCCGTCTTTGCTACGGCGTGTTTTGCCATCGGTGATCGTTGTCAC
>DASYAN010000009.1:0-7749 GCA_036501345.1 Ktedonobacteraceae bacterium | reverse complement strand
CGATCTACCAGATAAATCTGTATTGCCGCTCATCATCCAATTTGCTATTCCTGTGTTGCTGCTTTTCTTGAGAATTGCCATTCCGACAATTTTATTCTCTTGCGGTCAGAAGGCGGATACGACCCTCTTCTTACACTCTCTAAGGACTCTTTCTCACATAGTGAGAAAAGATCCAACCACCGACGAGTATATGTTGCAAGCTACACTCGATCGACGTTTTATACGTCATCGTTGTTTGGCACTAAATGATATGCTCAACCAATTTGAAAGGACAAAGGATCTGATAAATCGAGTAAAGGGCAAATTGGGAGATGAGCCAACCGAGGAACAGCTCAATCAATACCTTAGTGATCAACTTTCACAAAAGTACACATATACTCAAATAGAACTGTATCAACATTGGACAGATGATAACAAAGAAGCCAAGCTGTGTCATTGGCGAACAGTTAAGCCAAGTAGCCGCATTAGGCTAAGGAAAGAGGAAGATGATTACCTGACAAGACTCGATCTGGAGAAGAAAGTTAAGATTCTCACATATGCAGAGAAGCTTGGGCACTACTATAACTGTCATAGCTTGACATTTACTGATGGCAAAGCTGGTTGGTTATTGGATAATCAGGTCGAGAGTATTCTCAAGGCAAATGGTTTCAAGAAAGTTTGGATGGGTAATGTAGTCACAGATCAAGATCCTCTGCCTCCTGATGCATCAGTTCAAGCGGGTGATGTTATTGTCTATCGACAAAAGGAGGGGACGGATATTCAACATACAGGTTATGTCTCTAAAGTCGAGGATGGCAAGATCTCTATTACTAGCAGATGGGGAGAATGGGGTATTTATAAACATAATATTTCTGATATTCATTTCGTTTATGGGCCATATTACGAGATATATCATACGAGTCGCCCTACAGATGATCCTTTAAAAGCGAGATTACTCAAGAGAGCTGATAGGCCTAGTGTTCTAGCGTGGATACGGAAACCTGTCACCCCAGCGACGACTTGAGTAAATCTTAATCAAGCATGAGAGTTTCATGGTGCAGAATCATAGATGAGAGGCTGTGTGAGAAGCCTCCACAGGCTGATTCTCTTGACCTATAGAACCAGCTAGAGAGTAGCGTAAACAACCCTTCTCACACAGCCTCTAATACATTTGGATGGTCTCTCTCTTGCCCATTTTTCATTCCTCCCTCACACGATGTCCTCTTTTTCCCTCAAGTTGTCCGCTTTTTATCTCAAGCTGTCCGCTTTTTCCGTAGAAAAAGTCTCTTAGGCTAAGTATTCTTGAGTAGAGAAGATCAGTTATGGAAGGATGTTTCAGGTAGGAAATGACCTCCTTTGGAATGTCGTTGCCTGTTGGGTAGTATGGCCGTGGCCCCTCGTTGGAAGTGAGTTATCAAACATGTTCTCAACTTTGAAATGATATGAAATAGGAGATAACTGTATGAGAGATTCAGGAATTGCGCGACCATCAAAAACAGGTGAAGAGCTAAGTAGGAGTACTAAACAACAGAAAAGAAAAATAGAAGAAGTATCTGGGGCTGAAGATGGACCCAGCAGGCGTACTAGAAGTAAGAGTGACCTTACAGGCGTATCAATGCCAGAATTACTAGCGCCTTCCTCAGCAGAAAGAACAAGAGAAGAAGTATCTGGGGCTGAAGATGGACCCAGCAAGCGTACTAGAAGTAAGCGTGAACGTACAGACGTACCAATGTCAGAATCATCAGCGTCTTCCTCAGCTAAACGCAGACATATAATTTCTACTCCTGAAGCCGCAACTGCTCAGAGGAAAGTGTCAGATGATGCTTTTGAAACATTGGAAAGTGATGGTGTTTTAACAAATAAAAGAGATATTATGGCAGTAGCATCTAGTTTATCATCAGGTGTTCTTGGTACAAAATCGAAACCTACAGACAAAGGAAAAGGAAAAGAGCTACCTGAACTGTCTCAAAGATTAGGAGCAAGGCAAACTGATCATTCCTTATATTTGCACGTAAAGGAAGAGAGTATAGATGATTCCCAATCAGATGTGTCAGTAGGCCAGAACGACGAAGCAGGAGAAAAGATTGTCATCGAACGTATCCACCCCAAACCTCCTATGTTCCGTGATTGTACAGTAGTTAGTGTACGTGACTTTGAACGTCTAGCCAAAAGCTTGCATCGTGCCTTGCAACCAGAAAAGTCGCCAGAACATGTCTTCCGAGTATTGTACTTTTTACTCCGTGAGCCCGAGGCTATCAAGAAACTCGAGGAAGAGTTTGGAAAGAGATATGACAAAAACTTAAAAGCTGCACTGACGGAACGTTTTGGTGAGGGGACACCTCAACAGAGGTTTGCCTTTTGGCTTATTGGAGAAGAAGATGCGGGTACTGATCAGACTATGAACCGATGGCCCCCATCCGAAGAAGAATACACGGCTCTTTCAGAGCGTCTACACGATGCCCTCTTAAAAAAGGATTGCGAGGCAGTCTATAGAGTACTGACACCCTTCCAGCGTAATACTGAATTGCTATATAGATTCAGTAAGTGGTATAGGGCGTATAAACGTGGCTTGGACTCTAGTTTGCCAGCAAGTTTGCAAGCAGATATGAAACAGCATCTTGAAGGAAATGACTTGAATTTTGGTCTATTCCTCATCGGGGATGAGGCTATGGAAACGAAAGTCGTCAGTCTCTCTGAAGCAGAGCGTCTCTCTAAGATGGTCTTACAACTGACGTTTGAAAGAAAAGATGGCATAAGAGTTCCGGTACCATATGAAACTGGCAGTAGTGGTAGTGAATGCCTCTATAAAGCTCACATCGCAGCAGAGTCACTCACCGAGCTGGGATATGGAGTGAAAAAGATATTTATTCAGTTCCTGCGCACCAACGAGCAAGGCCAAAAGGATGCTGGTTTCGTTGACTCTAATGGCGAATGGTCGTGGCATGTTGCTTGTTGTATGTGGGTTAGAACTAATTCAGGCACCGAGCTACGCATTCTAGATCCCGCCTCATCTCCAGACGAACCCACGCTATGGACTCTTGAAGAATGGTTGAGACGACCTAGCTATGAATCCGTATCTTTTAAAGGCATCACATTTGAAGAGTGGGAAAAACTAGTAACAAAGGAACGTAAGGAGCAGCCATCGGAGGCTCCTTATGATATGCAGAGCTACCCTGCTGATCAAGCGTACGTTTTTACCACAAACCGCAACTATCTTAGTATACCAGGTCTTGATCACATAAATGCTGCATCTAAGCCCACAGATATTCCAAATGAGTTGAACAATAGAAGTTATCGAAAGGGTGGAGGAGTAGAAAGGATAAATAAGAGTACAACATGGGTGCCTTATTATAAAATAACTAAGGCTATAAATAAGGAAATACAAGCACCAACTATTAATAATGATAATGATGCTGAAAACTTCTTAAACAACATTACTAGCAAGTTTGAAGCAGGTTTGACCGAATTTCATCTTACGAAATGCCCAAGCACTCAGTTTAGCAATCGTTTCTCCAACGCCTATACAGCTTTTGTAGCACATTTACAAGAAAAGGGTGTTTCTTCTGAAATAGTTACAGAGTTTAAGACGTACTTGTCCTCTGATGAAAATGAATAAAGAAGAGCGTCAACAGGCATCGAAGGAAGTACATACATCTTTAGAGACCTTCTTAGAGGCTATGTGAGAAGGCTCCAGAAGCCAAGTAGTGAGATGCACCTCGTCGGTGAAATGCAAAACTCCAGAAATTACGAGGAGATGAGTCAGGCGATTATTCAGGCTATTCATACGCATCCCGCACGCACGGAAGAAGGGGAGGCCGAAGTCCACGAGGAAAAAGGAAGTCTTTTGCTATCTCCTGCGAGAACGCGTGGAAAATCTGTTTGATGAGATTGCACAATCGACGCGCGTATCCATTGGAGGAAGCTACGCACCTAAGGGAGGAAATTCATGACGAATTTCACTGGCAAACTGAGAATACTGGCTGGCGTTCTCCTGCTTCTTGTCATAACGCTTACTGGAAACTGGAAGGACTAGCCACGCGCGAGTGGACGCCGGGGTGACGATCTGGGCCGCGCAGGACGGCCAAGGCACGACCTGTTCCCAGGCCGCGCCCTGCTCGCTGACTACCGCCCAGGCGCAAGCCGACGTGCTCGCGCCCACTATTAGGGGTGATGTGACGGTCTATTTGCTTGCCGGTCTGTATCGTTTAGGGCAGCCACTCACCTTTACTGCGCACGATTCAGGAGTAAATGGCCATAATATCATCTACGCGGGTGATACCACGCCTCCCATCATCAGTGGAAGCATAGCTATCAGTGGCTGGTCACTCGCGAATTCCGCGCAAAATATCTGGTCTGCTCCCGTTCCCGCGAGCCTTACTACGCGCCAACTCTATGTCAATGGAGTACGCGCTCAGATCGCGCAGGGAAGTCCACCTGTGATGCTCACTCAGGATGCGGGCCACGCTGGATTTACCGCCAGTTCGGATGCAATGGCGAGTTGGCGTAATCCATCCAACCTCGAATTCGTCTTTCCCGGCGGCGATGGAGCCTGGACGGAACCTCGCTGCCGGGTAGCCAGCATGAGCGGCACGAGCATTATCATGCAACAACCGTGCTGGGGCAACACGCTCAATCGCAATCCATCGGCGAGCGGCGGTTTTGTTTCACTGTCGAGCCAAGCTGTGCCAGCGCGCATCGAAAACGCCTATGAACTGCTCAGCCAGCCTGGACAATGGTATCTTGATACTTCGCTACACACGCTTTACTATATCCCGTTGCCTGGCCAGGATATGCAGCAAGCAGATGTCGAGGCACCAGTTCTCCAGACCCTCGTGCAGGGGAATGGCACGCTGGATGCACCTGTGAATCACCTGATTTTTCGCAATCTCCAGTTTTCCTACGCCACCTGGCTGGGTCCTGATAGCACCAATGGTTTTTCAGAGATGCAAGCCAACTATTTTTTAACAGGCACCAATGCGGGCCAGAACCAAGGACTTTGTGAGTATGTCACGCCCGCGGGCTCCTGCCCATTTGCTTCCTGGGCCCAGACTCCAGCCAATGTCACCTTTAGCGCCTCTCAGGATGTTCAATTCGATAGCGATATTTTCACGCATCTGGGTGGGGCCGGTCTGGGTTTCCAGTATGGGAGCCAGAATAATCTGGTCATCAATTCAGAGTTTACAGACATTTCTGGCTCAGGTTTACAATTGGGCAACGATAACGATCCCCATCCATCAGATGTGGGAGCCAACAATCGCGAGATTACGTCCTCTAATACCATTAAGGATAACTGGTTCCATAATGTGGCGACTGAGTATCACGGAGGTGTAGGCATCTTCGTTGGCTATGCTCAACATACCTTGATCACGCATAACCAGTTGAATGACCTTCCTTATAGTGGGATCAGTTTTGGTTGGGGAGGATGGAACACTAATGCCACCCACCAGACCGCTGAGACCAATGTCAATGCCTACAACGTCATCAGCTACAACGTCATTTTTGACTATACGCGCACCCTGGCTGACGGTGGGGGCATCTATACCAATGGGAGGCAAGGAACCTCGTTTACCGACGGCCTTCAGGAAATAGGCAATATCCTCTTTGATCAATACCACTCCTCTAACGCATTTTATAACGATGGGGGCAGCGCCTATGTCACCCTCAAAGGAAATGCGGAATGGAGCGGCCAGACTGCCTGGGGTGGGTGCTCGGCGGTCGGACATTTCCTCTACGAGAATAATTATCAAAGTGGTGGCCTCAACGGCTTTGGCAACTGTCAGGTGCCTGTGGATATCACCACCTCGCAGAATACACACATTGATAATCCACCAGCACCAGGCAAGGTTCCTTCTACGCTGCTGGCCAGCGCAGGGATAGAGCCCTCCTATACCTCCCTGGTGATGCCAGGTGGTCCCCAGGTGGTAGACTACGGGCCAGATACAGGCACCATGACCGCTCCCCACCAATGTACAGATCAATGGCACTGGTTTTACCCCTGGCGATACAGTGCGGTTTTCTGGCGTAATGGCCAGCAAGGTCACAGTCCTTTCACCCAATGTTCTCATCGCCACGCTTCCAAGCAGGACAAACCTGCAAATTACTCCCACTGTGAGCATTAACGCGTTGGAAGCTTATTTCAATAATACAGGTGTTAGCAATAATAGCAATCCCTCTCAGGCGAACTTTAACACGTCTGGCGATAGCTATTCCGCGCAAGCCCTGGCTGCTGTTGGGGCCACACCTGGCGCGACACTGCTCCATCACGGTTTAAGCTTTACCTGGCCTAATGTGGCCGCGGGCAGTCCAGATAATGTGGTCGCGCAAGGCCAGCGTATCGCAGTCTCGGGCAGCGGTGATACGCTCGGCTTTCTCCTCGCAGGTGTCACCCACACGCCGTCCGCTTCAGGTACTGGCACCATTGTCTATAGCGACGGACTCCAGCAACCCTTTACGCTTCATGCTCCAAACTGGTATTTCACGAGCCGTAGCACTGGCGATCAAATGTTCGTTCTGCCCTACCGCAACAACGCGAATGGGCCACAGGATCAGCACCAGGTGGTGGTATACTACGCAGGCATATCACTCCAAAGCAATGCATCGGTAGCGCAAGTCATTCTGCCCAATCTCAATCCTGGTCCGTTGCCCAGTCTGCACATCTTTGCCATGTCGCTTGGCTATCAAGCGCTTGCGACTGCCTATAATAATACAGGCATCAGCAACGATGGCCGCGTGTCCCAGGCCAATTTCGACTCGTTTGGCTATAGTTATTCCGCGCAGGTGCTGGCCACTGCGGGTGCCACGCCTGACGCGACTATTCTGCATCACGGCTTGAGCTTCACCTGGCCCAAAGTAGCCGCAGGCAATCCTGATAACGTGGTCGCACAAGGCCAGCGTATCGCCATATCGGGTCGTGGCAATACGCTTGGAGTTTTGCTGACGGGTGTGACCTATACACCGCCTGTTACTGGAAGCGGAACGGTGATTTACAGCAATGGCAGTCAGCAATCCTTCACACTTAGCGTGCCCAATTGGGGATGTAGTAGTGGTGATCAAGTATTAATGTTGCCTTACCGCAATACGAGTAATGGAGCGGCAGACCATTTCCAGGTCTGCGTCTATTCTGCCAGCGTTGCTCTGCGAAGCACTCAGACGGTGGCTCAAGTCATTTTCCCCGACCTGGGGCCAGATGTGTTGCCCAGTCTGCACATCTTTGCAATTTCTCTGGGAAATAGCATGTAGCCCTGCTGAGATCTCCCCGCCATAAATGAGCGGGGGTTCCGGTTCAGCTCCCCCTCAATCGCTTTCACCTTCGGGATCATCGCTTTCCAGATGAGGCGGTCCCAGGCCGCCTTCCATGGGTCGAGCAGCTTAGGCTCCCATGGCACCTTGACTTTGACCATCAAGGCCAGTCCTTCGACTAATGTTGATCGCCCCCACCATATCGCGGTGTCCCTTCCATCCACAATCACGGCATTCATACACGCGGTCGTCTGCTTTATTGCGATGTTTGCACGCTGGGCATTCTTGACTGGTATGAGCTGGGTCAACCATCTCGACCTTGATGCCGAGTCTTGCAGCTTTGTAGGTGATGAATGCGGTGAGCTGATAGAACGTCCAGCTATTGGTGGCGCGGTTGTTTTTCTGGGCGCAGGCCCCACGACTTGTACGTGTCGTGCCTTGACGTATTCCTTCAAGGGATTCGACTCTGATCGTTGCCACCCAGAGCTTTTGTGCATGGTTGACGATCTTGCGGGATAGCTTGTGATTGAC
>DASYAN010000008.1:0-23249 GCA_036501345.1 Ktedonobacteraceae bacterium | reverse complement strand
GGCAATCATATCACACGTACCGTTTTGATTGGGCCTGATGGTAATCTGTATGTATCGATTGGCTCAACCTGTAATGTGTGCATTGAGACAAATCCACAGCGAGCAACGGTCTGGGTCTATCGTCTGGATGGCAGCAATGGGCATCTGTATGCAAAAGGTCTGCGCAACGCTGTTGGTATGGCTATCAACCCTTTGAATAATCAAATGTGGGTGACGGACAATGGACGTGATCTGCTAGGTGACAACATTCCTCCTGAAACTGTTTATGCTTTACAAGCCGGTGGTGATTATGGCTGGCCCCGCTGTCATGCTGGCAATATCATCGATCCAACCTTCGGACACCCGGGTGATTGCAATGGGATTGTGCAACCGCTCGTGAAGATGCAGGCCCATTCTGCCCCCCTTGGCTTGGCTTTCAATGAGGCCAAGCAATTTCCTCCGCGCTATCATGGTCTCTTTGTCGCATTTCATGGCTCTTAGAACCGCACTGTACCTACTGGTTACAAAGTTGTGTTTGTTCCTCTGGATAGTCATGGCAACGTTGCGGGCCAAGCACAGGATTTTGCAACTGGCTTGCTTGTGAATAATAAGCAAGTGCTTGGCAGACCTGTGGGTTTGGCTGTAGGACCAGATGGTGCGCTCTATGTGAGTGACGATGGAGCTGGTCGTGTGTATCGGATCTCCTATGGCGGTTGATCCTGCTTACGACTGTAGGCTTAGAGTATGGAAGAAGAGAGATACTCACGAGGGTTGTGATAAACTTCGACAACGCCAATCTGGCCGATATTGACTTACGGGTTTCCAGCAGTCGATACAATGATCTTGAGAAGTCTTTTTGCTTGGGCTCTCGCTATGATGAAAAGAAAGGAACTATTCTCAAGATGATTGATATGAGTAAGGTAGGTGCCTTTGCCTCTGCACCTACTGACGCGGGTGTGCCTGTACGGTTCGGCATTTATTTACCAGGCATTGAGCAGCATAATGGCTACGAGCTGCTTGTACGTGTGATCCACAAGGAAGATCGTTTTAATCCAGATATCAAAGCCAAGGATTTTTCTCTTGCCCCTGTTGCTGATGATCCAAATACTCTCTGGCAGGCTGAGGTTACTATTCCTCATCAGTCTGGAACTCAATTTGGAGAGTCTGGAACCTATTTCTACCGCTATCAACTCTGGCAAACTGTGCATGGTAGCAGGAATCTCGTTACACAGTGGTTTTCCGATCCCTTTGCTCGAGCTGCAGATGAGGTGAGTCAACTTTCCGCTTTCACTACCCCAGATGTTGTTACGGACTTTCACTGGACCGACGGCGCATGGAAAGTTCCTGAAATAGCAGATCTCATAGTGTATGAACTGCACGTTGAAGAGTTTAATAGGACCTTTGACGGAGTGATCGAGCGCTTGGATTATCTCAAGAGCCTCGGTGTTAATTGTTTAGAGCTTATGCCAGTGACAAGTTTAAAGTTGGACTTTGACTGGGGATATGGACCACTGCACTACTTTGCCCCCAATGAGCGATGGGGTGGCGTGCAGGGACTCAAGCATTTGGTCAATACCTACCATCAGGCTGGCATCGCAGTTGTGCTTGATGTGGTTTATCAACATGTCGATCCTACCTTTCCTTACCAGCTCGTCTATCAGGATACTGGAATCGAGAGTCCCATGATTAATGGGCAGAGTACCTTCGGTCCCCAGATCGACTTCGATAAGGAATTTGCCAGAGAGTATGTCCGGATAGCAAACTTTCACTGGTTGCACGAGTATCATGTCGATGGCTTCCGCTACGACGAAGCCCCTGATTTCTATGATGGCCCTGTAGGTGTGAAATATTCCAAGTTAGCTTTCGACACGTATAACGAGTCCCTTACGATTCCCCAGTTTACCCCATCTGGCAAAGGGGATCCTGGTGAGTATAGTCGAATCATTCAATGTCCAGAAGCATTGAGCAAGCCTCAAGAATTTCTCAGAGACACCTACTCTAACACCACCTGGCAAGATGGGTTGCTGGATCTAGCTGAGAGTATGGTACAGGGCAAGAGTGTGGATGAGAGGTTCATTTCTCAGCTTCTCCTTGATACATCCCTTGGCTACCCAAGCTCCCGGGATGTGATTGATCGTCATGGCGGGACAGTTGCTATGCCTGTTGCACCTTTCCAGTACCTTGAAAACAATGAACATAGCGAGTTGATTTGTTTTGCAGAAGGCCAGCCTGGAAATACACTTTTCGGAGATAGAAGCAAATTCTACAAACTGCAGCCCTTTGCAATCGCGCTCTATACCTGTGCAGGCATCCTCATGCTCTGGCAAGGACAAGAGTTTACAGGGAACTACAATCTGCCAGCCAATGGAGACGAACGGATCCTCTTCCGGCGGGATGTGAACTGGGAGTATTTCTATGATGATTATGGTGCACCACTTGTGCGTCTCTGCCGAAGACTCGGACAGATCCGATATAGCTATCCTGCACTCCGCAGTCGTGAGTCCTTCTACTATTCCGAGGAATCTAGGGCAAGTGAGGGAATTGTGGCTTATTGCAGACGTTCCGCCCATCAGATTGCGATAGTATTTCTCAATTTCTCTGATCAACGGCAATCACTATCAGTACCAGTTCCTGAGCCAGGGGAATACCGAGAACTGATTGATGCAAATGAGCCCAATCCTCTAGTTCGCTCAGTCGATCAGGCGAACCTACACCTGGATGTAAGTGTGCCTTCTCACTATGGTTATATTTTCATGAAGTGAGAAGTTATAGATAAAATGTCGAGCAGCGTTCTCAATCCACTCCACTATTCATGAAGCAAGAGGAAGATAATTTCCCAAGAGAGTGATGAGAATGTTGGCTCCTTCAATAGGATTTCCCGCTGGCCTGTGCATTCGTTTCCGCCGGATTCTGATCAATGCCCCTGCGGTAGAGATTGGTTTTCACCATGTTTTGCGTAGTATTACCAGCTTGATCGGCGACTACCGTCATTGGATCATTGAGGGGAATCAAGGCAATTGGCGCTCTCTGACGTGCCTGAGCTTGTAGCTCATCTGTTGCCATGGTCGCCACCAGAGCATTATTGTCCGTCAGGTCCGGGATGAGCCACGGCTGACACTTTAGCGTTGGATCAATGAAAGAGGAGAGCAACCGATTATCGCTCGGGTTGGCTATCAACGTCGCCTCTGGCAGCTTCGCCTGATTCTTTGCTGAGAACTGCGCGGTCTGGCCGTCAGCATTGGCGAGATAGAGTGATTGAACATTATCGCTCTGATCTTGATCGACCACGCTAAAGTCACGCGTCGTAGGACATGGCAAGCCATCCTTGCCAACTCCTAGCGGCGGAATCTTCACCTTGCCATTCGCAATGCCTGTATTGACGGCATCAAAAAAGGTGTGTGCATTACAGTATGCAAACTGCGAGAAAAGAGACTGTCCCATGCCGTTGATGCAGCCAGCATTCTGCAAGGTATTCGCCTTGGCTCCCTGGAGCTGCAGGTTCGTCGCATTAAAGCCGAACCAGAGACCTACAACAGCGTTTTTGGGTAGCTTTGGAACAATCGGGGCCACGAGAGGCTTTGTGCCTTGGTCAATCACTAATGGACTGTAATTACTCAGCTTTCCTGAGGACGGGTCGTAAATCAGGGCCTGAACAAAGGCACTTTGACCCGGGTTATTTTCGTTACATGGACCAAGCGCTGCGTCTGTTGCCGATAACTGGTAGGGAGTTGCCAGCCCTTTCGCTGATAATGGATTTGTCGGCACCAGCAATGTACAATTCACATTCGGATCTACCAGTCCCACAGCATGTGATATCATACGTGGCCAAACCACAAATAACCCTATAGCGGTGATCGTCAGCACCACTGGCACGGTTACCACAGTGAGTACGACGGTTGCGGCTGGATATTTTCTCCTTGAGGAGGGAGATTGCCCTGATAGGTTTACTGAATTCCGTTGTTTGGTATGCATCCTCGTGAGGAGAGGAAGATGGACGAAATCTCTGTACCTGCCCATCTGTATCCTCTCTCCACCGAGATGAAGTGTTAGGGGCAATATGTTCGCGTTGAATCGCAGGAATGCGACCTCCGGTTCTGATGGGCGGAACGAATTGCCATGTCTTGGTCGGAGAAGCCCCATCACGTTGAATCGCAGGAATGCGGCCCTCGGTTCTGCTAGGCGGAAAGAACTGCCATAGCTGGCTTTGTTGCTCTATCATCTATTTACACTTACAATCCTTCCATGCATCTGGTAATAGGCGAAAATATCTCTCCGTATCCTCTTCTTGCTACAAAGACACGGGAGACAACCGTGGAGTTAGATCTACAAATAGCTAGTTCCCCAATTTCACCGCTCCTGATCCCTTACCCATGCTTTTAGCCAACTCTATAGTCAGAAGCCTTACTATTTGCCCAGGCAGTGGAACGTTTTGCGACAAGATCAACTACAAAGACATAATAGTAAATACATTGGGAAAAATCTATCGTTGTTGCCGAGCTTTACAAGAAAGTACTATATGATGGTTAAGACTTGTGGAAAAGAGAAGGGTCTAGAAAGGTTCCAACATCAATACTTCTATAAGAACCAATATGTGCGAGTGCGTACTCGGAAAGGGAGTATATACTTGCAAGCCAATTCGAAGATGTATCTAGAACTCAGGCTTCTTGCTGTGTATCCTCATCTATGCAAGGGGCATCGAGTGGATCAAATCCCAAAGGGAGATAGACCTGCGCCGTATAGTCCTTCAATGCGCGTTGACAGCGGGTAAGAGCAGAAGTAGCCTCATCACGTCGTGGCCCCCCCCAGGAAATCGTGAGAGTGGATCTTGCGCAGCCAATGAACCAACTTATTTAAATCTTCTTCGTTCTCCTCTAATTCGGCAAAAGTAAATTTTTGTGCGTGGGATTCCTTCTCCAATTCGCCGAGAAATTGTTCGCAGCGCTCGATAAATTCTGCATACTTCTGCTCTCGTGCAGCATTAAAGCGCTCAATAATACGTTGTTCCAGATCGACATGGGGTGCCCTGGCAATAAGGAAGAGACCTCCTCCTCCTTGAGTCTCCAAATTTGCTAATAGGGTAGTGGGTCAATCTAGGAGGATGGCTTTGTCCAAATTATGCGGAGAGTGTATCAAAGAGAACATATCCCTATAGTACTTTATTGTGATGAAATATCAGTTTATCCAAATATCCAGAAAAACTATGGTAAGCTCTTCCACAGAGGTCGCCATGATATATTTTGAAACATCAAAGTGTACCATGAAGCTTTCCAACACATTACCCATGGGCGTCTTTTTTATTTTAAAAATACCTTGTGCGCTTAAGGGTGAGAGTAACTAAGTACCGCACGCTCAGCAGAAATTGGCAGATACGACAGCCATATGTCGCTAGCCCTTTGAAGAGCAATAGAACAGTGTCGGTCAAAGCGTTGTTCATCTCTCTCGTTATTTTTATCCCAGAAGGTATTTGAAAGGTAGGTTATTGACATGGTACATTGTCTGCCTCTCTCTCGTGGTCGTTCGAAATGGCTTTGGGGGGCTTTGTCACTGATGATTGTGCTCTCGTTTACTCTCAGTCGACGACCATAAATAACTCCGACGTTTATGCTCGCAGCCGAATCGTGTAGTTCCAGGCCGGGTGAAACGTATCTCCCTGGATATTGATGGTCATATGTCGGAGTTATTTATGGTTGTGCACTCAGTGCATGTGGGGGATCAACAGCAACTACTAGTGGGGAAAACGGTTCATTCAAACTCAGTATAGTTCCTCTGGTCTCTGATTTCGTAGGTGCTGCGCCTCATATTGATGACAAATTGGTTGATGCTTGGGGGTTGGAATTCGGTGATCCAGGCCGCATATGGGTTAATAACAGTGATGGCTATTCGACAGTCTATGATGGAACTGGTAAGGTAGTGATGATTCCTGATGCAAGTGGAAAGCAGGTTCCTCTTGCTGTCAAAGTTCCAGTTCCCAATGATCCAGACGGAGATGCCCAAGCTCCGCTTACTGGGATGGTCTTTAGCAAGGCCAGGGAGTTTGATGGAGATGCTTTTGTCTTTGCTTCTGAGCAGGGCACACTGGCAGGCTGGAATCCCTCGATGTACAATCAGGCAGTCATGCGTGTAGATAACTCTGCTAAAGGCGCAGTCTACAAAGGGCTGACATCTGCCAGCACGCCACAAGGAGCCAGACTCTACGCTGCCAATTTTGCTCAAGGCACGATAGACGTCTTCGATCAGCACTACAAGCCAGTAATCGCATCAGGCCAGTTCAAAGACCCACAAATACTTGGCAATTATGCACCTTTCAACGTCAAAGCGATGGATGGAAAAATTTACGTTGCCTATGCAGAACAAAGTATTGACAAACAAAATGATGATGGCGCGGTCGGCCATGGCTATGTTGATGTCTTCGACTATAACGGGAATTTGCTCAAACATCTGATCTCAAATGGAGTGTTGAACTCGTCTTGGGGTATGGCAATAGCACCGTCAGATTTTGGCTCAATGAGCAATAAATTGCTCGTGAGCGATTTCCGTGATGGCTACATTCATGTGTTTGATCCCAATAGTGGGCAATTGCTCGGTCAGGTAATGCAGATCGATCAACTCTGGTCACTGACCTTTGGCACAGATAATGGTGCAGGAAAGCATAACCAACTCTTCTTTTCTGCAGGTCCCAGTTCCGAGGAAACTGGCCTCTTTGGCAGACTTGATCTTGCCTAATGGGTCTCTTATGGAAACAGACGTACTAAAGCGTATTTTGTGCAACCTTCTTTTGAACAAGTGGCAAATAAATCAACACCTGTTCAGTCAAGATACAAAGGAAGTATTCTTCCCGCCTCTTCTTATGGGAAGAAGCCTGTCCTCGAAAGAGTCTCTCTTCCAAGGGCAGGCTTCTTTTTTGTGAACCGCTTTCATGGTTTGGTAGTTCCCATAGCCATTTTTCTCACAGAAGGCTGCCAGCTTCCCGGGTGGGATGTGAAGTTGGATACGTTCAGAAATGGTTTTCATCAGATAGTGTCGTGATTGCCGTTTCACTTTTCTGATGTGGGGCGCTGAATACGTTCTCACCTCATATCCTAAAAAAAGTGTCCCTTGTTTACTGTAAGGAACATCCACCTGATCAAACTTCTCAGGTGGCTTCTGAGGTCCGTTTGATCGCACGCTCAACGGCGCTGGGCAGACGCGTCTCAAAGTCCAGGAGCCCGACCCAGTCTGGATGGATGAAGATGCGCGTCATGCGAGGATAGATGCGGGCCGATTCAGCGAGGAATGCCTGTGCGTCTTCCTCGCTCAGTGTCCGGCGGGCACTGGCGACGTACTCCGGGGCAAGACCCTCAACGGTGTCAGTATGCACCGTCCCACGAATTTGGAGGATCTTAGGAGGCGAGGAGTCATGCTCGATGCTTACCGCCACCTTTGCGCCATTCTTGAGTACCTTCGTCTTGGGGGCGTCTGTGGCTGTCGCCATCACGATTTCCTGCCCGTTCCAGTAGAAACCGATTGGCACAACACGGGGCGTGCCATCGTGCCAGTTGTAGGCCAGATGGGCAAGACTCTTCGATTGCAACAATTGCTGGGCAATTGGGTCTTGAAGTAGGTCAACGTCTCCTTGTTTGGAAGGCATCACTGGCTCCTTGCTTTGTTCACTTGACATACTTGCTTCGTCCTTTCTTTCAAAGTCCTTTCTCTTTCGAGAGTTGGGGTAAGTGAGGTGTGCATGGAACGTTCCATCAGTTCCAACACCAAGAGGTGCGCTCGTCTTTTGCTGACGATGCGGCGCACAGGAATAACTTCGATGAATCTTAACACATTGGACCAGATAGGACAAGGTGGTCAAGAATGGTTGGCAATAAATCCGGCATCACTGCATCATGCATTGGAACAAGCGAAAGACAGGCAAGGAAAGAAAGGGACGCGTTATCCACTGGCATTTCTTTACCAGCGTTCACAACGGTGCAGAAGATCGCCGCGATCAGGCCAATTTGCCATCCGCGTGTGAGAAACGCAATAATGATCGCCGCAGAGATATAAGCGCCAATCTGCGGAATAAATTCGCCGATAAAGACAATCACTGCCAGAAAAAAGAGATAAGGAACGCCAATGACAAGCAGTCCGAGTGTCTGTATCGCGCTGATGAGCACTCCCAGAAAGAGCTGCCCACGAATAAAACCGCCCATTGTGTGGTCGAGGGTGTCCAGAAAAAACGGACGTGGGGGCGTACAGAGATGGGACTGTGCTCACGCAGCCTGTGGGTGGCCCGCTGACCATCCAGCACAAAATAGATGCTGAGTGTGATCACCAGGATACTACTGAGCACAACAGCGAAGATATTGAACAAGAGCGGTTGAATGTTGCCAACCACGACGAGCAGCTGGCTGATCAGCCATTGGCTCGACATCTGCAGAGAACTTGCAGAAAGACCAATGCGCTCCAGAAAAGGTTTGAGGTCGTTGATCACGTGTGGGAGGGTGCGTTGGAGTTGTTGAGCGATTTGCACGAGCTGGACCATGGCCGTAAAGACAATGAAGTAGAGCAGTACCAGCAGGCCTCCCAGGATGCCAATATAGACGAGCGCCACGGCGACAACCCTGGGAAGAAAGCGTTGCAGGAGACGAACCAATGGATGGATGGTATAGGCCATGAGCATGGAAACCAGCAGAAGTGTCAGGGCACTGCCGACCTTGCTGAGCCCCCAGAGGATCATCCCACTCACCGTCAGCCACACCAGCAGTGTCAGGCCGATGATCAGTCCCCGCAGCCAGAGACGCATTGTCCCTTCCTTGCTCCCGCGTGAATGCTGGCAGCAGCGGTGCGGTATTCTGGGCCATGTGTCTTCTCTCCCTTTGCATCTAGCAGCGATCAGCTGACTGGTCTTCCTTGTCCAGGTACTCCTGGTTCTGTTCTCCGGTGATGTATGCGCAGTGCTGCCATTATGAGCAAGAGAGCAGCAATTATGGCGGCGATACCAATAAGCGGAGGAAGCACCAACGCCATCGTGAGCGGATGCGTGAGCAGGAAGATGCCAATCAGGATATTGAGTAGCGCCAACACGAGCCTCCAGCGGCTGCGACCGCTCACTCCTTGGATCAGAGCGACCAGACCCATGACAATGCCAACGATGCCGAGAAAGATGATCAGAACCCTGGGAAGAAGGATCATACTGACGAAGGGATGGCGCCAGACGGCCAGGCCAGCCAGGATTCCGATGAGGCCATACAGGAACAACTAGCCTCGGCCAATGCCTCTGCTGGGGGTGAAGATCTCGAAAATGGCAATGATGCCACTGATCAGCCAGTAGATGCCGATGAATTGTAACAGCAGGAGTGCAGCCTTGATCGGAGAGAACAAGAGCAACAGGCCGAAAACAAGTGCGATGATACTCTCGAGCAGCACAATCCACCAAGTGGATGTCATTCTATTCATGGTACGTCGATGCGATGACATCAGGCTCTCCTTTCGTTAAATCGTTCCGTCAGAAGCTTCTTGCCTGCCAATGAAACGAAACTCGCTGCAGAGATCATTCTGGGTGAAGCAAACTGATAGGCATTGAGCGAGCACTGTCTACCAGAATGGTGGTGACCGAAAAAGGGATAGTATCCAGGAACCTTTCGGTGATCACCATCAGATGCTAGCTATTGCACGCTCCTTTCAGGAGGGGAAGTTTCATGAAAAAGAACGTTTCTCCCTGAGAACTCAACAGACAGTGCTTTGAGATGGCTGAACGTCTTTTGCATCCATACCACTGTAGTACTAGTATGATGCCATCAGGGAGCAAATACAAAGTCAGCCGTTTGTTGTGCAAAATGTGGGATTGCCAACTCCACTATGAGCGGATCTTTCTTCAGATATATTCGGTATAATAGGCGGTTGACTTTGCATTTGCTCCCTAAGGGCATTATACTAGTAGCGGAATACCATGTAGGGGCATGATTCCCTGCCCCTAGAGCATCTATCCGGGGAAGATCCAACTGAGATGCTATTGTAGTGAAGTTCTGATAGTTTTCAATCAGGAACATGACGTCGTGTGGACTGCCTGACAGGTTCACCTTATTAGAGAATTAAAGGAAGGAAAAAGCATGGCGTCAAGTAATTTTGACGAGTTGACCAGGGCATTGGCCAGCAGTACATCACGTCGGCAAGCCCTCACAGCTCTTTTTGTAGGTGTCCTGGGGAGCGTGCTCGGTTTTGGCGGCACTGGCACAGCACTGGCACGAGCAAATTGCGGTGCTGTGGGAGACCACTGCACGCAAAATGGGGAATGTTGCACGTACACCTGCGACCAAACTACGGGGTTGTGTAGTTGTAGGGGGAGTGGTGTCGGATGCAGCCAGCACTATGAGTGCTGCTTGGGGAAATGTTCTTCAGGGACCTGCGTGTAGTGTCGTGGCGGCGAGAATCACGGCCAATCTCATGTAGTAGGGTCTGGCTCCCTCTCAAACGAAGTTCGTGTCTCTACTGTTCAGAGCTTTCAGGTTCAAGAGAAGAAAGGAAAGAACATGGCATCCAGCAATTTCGATGAGTTGACCAGAGCGTTAGCCAGCAGTACATCGCGTCGACAGACTATCAAGGCAATTTTCGCAGGTACCCTGGGAGGCATGCTCGCTTTCGGCGGCCTTAGCACAGCTCTGGCGGCTGGTTGCGGTAAGACAGGGGACCACTGCACACAAAACAATCAATGTTGCAATTACACCTGCGATGTAAATACAAATAAATGCTCGTGCAGAGGCAAAGGTCTTTCGTGTACCAAAAGTGAAAATTGTTGTTCTAACAAATGCCTCTCAAACGGCACATGCCAATAGTGTTATGGCGGTGGGGCCACGGCCAATCCCCCGTAGTAGGGCCTAGCTCCCTCTCGAACGAGATTCGTTGCTCCACCGTTGAGGGCTTTCAGGCATTCAAGAAGAAGAGAGAAAAGCACATGGCATCCAGCAACTTTGATGAGTTGACCAGAGCGTTAGCCAACAGTACATCGCGTCGACAGACTATCAAGGCAATTTTCGCAAGTACCCTGGGAGGCATGCTCGCTTTCAGTGGCCTTGGCACAGCACTGGCGGTGAGTTGCCATCCTAAGGGAGCCACATGCAATTATAACCATGATTGCTGCTCAGGCAACTGCCAGACATTTGCCGTGGCCCCCAATTGGTTCTGCGCCTAGTGTCATAGCGGCGAAGACCGCGGCTGTTCAGGGTCTTGTAGTTGATCTTTTCACGTTTTATCAAGCGAGCATGGTAAGTGGGTGGATGCTCTACAGAGCGTCCACCTCTCTCGAAGGGAGAAGAAATCATGACTGCTGCTCTACTGCTTGCACGACTTCTGCTCTCAATCATCTTCCTGATCGCTGGCCTCGCTAAGCTGGCTGATCTCCCTGGCTCGCAGAAAGCTCTCCACGACTTTGGGGTGCCTGAAGTGCTTGCCCGACCGCTAGGAATAGTCCTACCCATTGCGGAAATAGCTACTGCCGTTGTGCTTATTTCCGCGCATTGGGCCTGGTATGGAGCAATAGGAGCGCTCGTGCTTCTACTCGTTTTTATCGCGGGCATCAGCTATAATCTGGCTCGTGGGCGCAGCCCAGACTGCCATTGTTTCGGTCAACTTCACTCAGCCCCGGTGGGACCATCGACGCTTGTCCGCAACGCTTTCCTGGCGCTAGTTGCTGCTTTGGTGGCCTGGTTTGGACGCGGGAACATCAACCTGAGCGCTACGAACTGGTTTATGACATTGCCATTGGCGCAGCAGATCACGCTCTTTATCACAGTCATAGGTGTTGCTCTGATAGTAGGCGAGAGCTGGTTACTCCTACAAATGCTAAGCCAACAGGGGCGGCTGCTCCTGCGCACCGAGCGCTTAGAGACCCGTCTTGCTCAAGCAGGGATTGTGTTTGGGTTGCCAGAGCAAGAATTGCCGATAGCAGGTCTGCCGATTGGTACCAGGGCTCCAGCTTTTTCAGGAAAGGGTCTCGATCATGAGACGATTTCACTTACTGCCTTGCGTGCACTCGGAAAGCCAATTGTGCTCATCTTCACCAGTCCCACCTGTGCTCCCTGCTCTACGCTCATGCCCGAGGTCGGACGCTGGCAGCGCGACTACGCAAATCAGCTGACTGTGGCCTTGCTCAGTCGTGGCTCAGTTGAGGACAATCGCGCCAAAACATCCGAGCATCATCTCTTGCGTCTTGTGATCCAGCGCCAGGACGAGATCGACAAACTATACAATGTCCAGGGAACGCCGAGTGCGGTACTCATACACCCCGATGGCCTCATTGATAGCCCTCTTGCCGTGGGGCATGAAAATATTCATACCCTGGTCGAAAGAGCAGCAAGCCTGCATCAGGTGCCTCTGATACCTCTGATGTTGCCAGGAAACAACCACCATAGAGCCGCGCTTGAACCAGCAATTCCCAGGGTTGGTACACTGGCCCCGGCTTTCAGCCTTCCCGACCTCAATGGTGAGTCCATCTCCTTGAGTTCTTTCCTTGGTGCTTCAGTGCTTCTTCTCTTTTGGAACCCAGACTGCGGTTTTTGCAAGAGGATGCTCTCAGATTTGAAAGCATGGGAAGCGAACCCGCCACAGGGAGCGCCCAGGCTGCTCGTGATCTCGAGCGGGACAGTAGAGGAAAACCGTGTGATGGGCTTGTGCTCACCTGTTTTGTCCAACAAGGATGGTAATGTGAGCAGGCTGTTCGGTGCAAATGGGACGCCTATGGCAGTCGTGGTGGATGCTCAGGGGAGGGTCGCGTCGGCTTTGACGGAAGGGGCTCCTGATGTGCTGGCTCTCGCTGGTTCTGTCAAAGATGTTCCACAATCGTCACGAGTGTAGAGAGATAAATAAAAGGATAGGAGTTATGGAGCATTTGTAGCGTGTCGAATGCAGTGGGAGCACAGGTAAGCTCCCGATTTGATAATGGAGTAAAACACCCTGTAACTAGAAAGGACCAGCGCCATGGGATTGCATATGCCAGAATTGATCCTCGTTCTTGTCGTCGCTGTACTGATCTTTGGCCCCAAAAAGCTGCCCGAAATGGGTTCGGCCATCGGTAAGGGCATTAAAGCGCTCCGCAAGGGCATGAATGAAATCTCAAGTCCCGAGGAGGCGGATTTGTCTACTTCAATGCCGAAAGATGCTCTGTCTGGCCCTGATAAGGATGTGAACAGCCAAACGAGTAGACCTTCCACTGGCGAAGAGATCCATGCTGAAAAACATGCTGGTTAAGTGCCTACTGACCAGTATCTGCAAGGAGGGAATATATGGAAACCAGAGACGTAGAGAATGATCCTCTGGAAATAGCGGAAAGCTTTGTCTCTGTAAGCGAGGAACCGGCTTCCGACGATCCTTCCACCATGTCACTGGTCGATCACCTGGAGGAACTTCGCTGGCGCGTTTTTAAGTCGCTGATTGCTATTGCAATCTTCTCTGTCGTGGCTTTTATCTTCCGCATGCAGATTATGGATTTCCTGACCGGGCCTCTGCCAACGGCGGCGGATGCCCTGGGAGGCGGCAAAATCAAGCTGGTTGTGACAGGGATCGGAGAAGGTTTCACAACCTATCTCCTACTCGCTCTCGCCGGAGGCTTCGTTGCAGGACTACCTGTGATTTTGTATCAGACCTGGGCTTTTATTGCGCCTAGCCTTTACCAGCACGAGAAGAAGTACGCCATCTCGTTTATCGTCGTTGGCCTCTTTCTTTTCCTGATCGGCCTGACACTGGGCTATATGGTCCTGCGCTATCCAGTCAACTGGCTGGTGAACTTTGCGTCCGATAGCTTCACTCAGTTGATCTCCGTTGGCAGCTACTTGAGGTTTGTTGCATTGTTCCTGCTTGCCTTCGGTATTGTCTTTGAGATCCCGCTGGTCTTGACCTTTCTCTCGATAATCGGGATGACTACAGCGGAAGTTCTGATCCGGAAACGTGCTGTCTCTCATGTGGGCATGTGGATTGCCGCCACGCTCCTGACACCTGGTGCCGACTTCTACAGCCCGATCTTCCTGGGCGTGGCTATGTCTTTCCTGTTTGAGCTGTCAATCATTTTTATCAAGATTTCACAGCGCATGCACGAATAGAGCAAAAGATGCTTATTTTATCACGAACGCTTTGCGCGACTAGCACCGTCAGGAGTTGATTGCTCTGTAAATAAGAACACCTATAAGCCGACACAGACAGATTTCACCTCGGTATAATTTTCTAGCACCTCGTGGCCCATCTCACGTCCCCAACCGCTTTGTTTATAGCCACCAAATGGTAAAGCTGCGTCGAAGACGTTATAGCAGTTAATCCACACGGTGCCTGCTCGCAGACGTGAAGCAAGTCGATGAGCCTTACTGACATCCCATGTCCAGATGCCTGCTGCTAACCCATAGCTGGTATCATTAGCGGCTGCGGCAACCTCATCAAGATCCTCGAAAGGCATAGCAACCAGGACTGGTCCAAAGATTTCTTCCTGCACAATCTTCATATCCTGTTTGACATCAACCAGCACTGTGGGTTCGACATAGTAACCCTGCTGACCATGGCGATGTCCTCCACAGAGCAATTTCGCTCCGCAGGAGACACCAGATTCTACATAGCCGCACACGCGCTGCAACTGCTCCTCAGAAACAAGTGGGCCCATCTGGGTGGATGGATTGAAACCAGGACCTAACTGAAGCTTCCTCGCTTGCTCTGCAACTCCCTCGCTGACCAGATCAAACACGTCACGTTCGATATAGAGGCGTGAACCGACATTACAGCATTGTCCGTGATGGCATGTGTCAAAAGACCATTTCGGTCGATATAAAAACGTCCCAAGCGGCCCTAGGCGCGGCTTGAGACGTTCGTCCTACTTGAGGGGGTGCCGAAGGGGGGATAAGAGCCTCTTCGTCCTCTGATGTTTTCCTCCGTTCCTCTCACGCTCAAAACGTTTACTCTTTGTTCGCTGGATGCTGTTGAGATCTCCCATAGTTTTTTCGAGTTGTCGTATGTTTTGTCGTAACCTTGTGATTTGTTATCAAAAGTGAGAGGTGATTGGCTGCAATTGAGGGTGAAGAGTTGAACCCATCGAGGGGCCTTTGTGAATCGACTTGAAGGCAAGATTTAGAAACTTTTTGAGCGTGGGATGAATGATGTTATCCATTTATGTCTACCGCTGATGATTTTAGGTGCCACTACACTAATTCTCACATTCCGCAATTATTTTTGGGAAATTGCTTCCGAAATTGGTTTACATTGCAGAGATAGTTGTAATCTCAGCTTTGTGAAGCCACTTCGGATGCCATTTCAGATTCAAACTGCGGAATGTGGGCTAACTGGTGGTAGTCTTAGATTTAGAACTCGTTTTTATGCAATTTTTTTGATCTGGCAGTTCAAGGTGGTTCTACAGGGTGTCCGTGAACTCTTCCATCTGAAATGAGATTCGTGCTCAGATCTTGGTTTAGATAAGCAGGGATTCCCGCTTTCCTTGACTCCCTGTTCTACCAATTTTTATAGAATTTGTGTATTGGCGTCGTTTTATCGACGTAGAGCAGCCTGAAATAATCCTCCTAAAGCTCGGTAAGATGCTAAATTAATAGTAGGACTAGTTGTGAGATCCGATTTAAATCGCACTTCACTTACACCTAATGGTAGAGAAGGATTTACTGTTGGAATAGTACTTGATTCAAAAAATGCAACTGACTTCTCTGCTAGTTCTTGGTCGAATCTCTCTTGTAATGCATGTCTCCAATTTTTACCTAATGTTAAACCTACAACTCTATCCATATGTAAAAGAATATCTGGATTATTTATAATGCGGGAATGAATCTGTTCCATAAGGTCAAATGCTGATGTACCTGCACCTGCACGTTCAATGAAAATTGATGCAATTAATACCTTAGTTCCTTCTAAATAATGTAATTGTTCTAAAGAGAAGTGATGTTGTCTGATTCGCATGGAAGAGCTTTTCACTTCAAGTCTCTGCTCACCTTGATTGAAATCATAACGATCTTCTGGAGTAGCATGCCATGCATTAAGCATTACATGAGGATTACGAGCTCGTGCGATCATAAAGAGTTCAGCCCATAATCCTTGTATAGATTTTTTGGGGGAGTCCTTCATTACTCGAAATAATTCTACTAACCTGTTTATTGTATGTGTAACATGTGCCCATGATGGAGTTGGGCCAAGTGATGTGATGATTGAGCTGGCGATGCGAAGAAAGTGTGTATTTAGTACATCATCTGCTTCAATGCAGTGCATAATTGTAAATGAGCCTTTTTCGATTACATTATTAGGTCCCATAATGTGGCAATCTACATCATATTGTACCGTAATGTGTTCAAGTACTATAGAAGCTGGTTTTACTCTTTCAAACGAATCGATCACTGAGATCAGAAGAGAAGGGTTTCCTTGGATATCTTTACCTAATCTATGTTGCTCGTATCCTGGAATAGGATAGGCAGTAAATCGAATATTTATTCCTATAGATTGGCTTGGAGATTGTAGTGAATGAAATATCTCATTAAGATCTAACATAGCTTGCCTTTCACTTATTTTATACTTTTTTGAACGTACCAACTCGCTGCCATCTCACGAGGTATCCATACTGTGACAGTTGGGACATTATGGGCAATGACTTCTTTGTTTCCCTTATTATTTTTTTTCGTTACCTCAAGGTAGTGAATATGGACTGTTACCCCCTTTTCAGCTCGAATATAACGATCTCCCAGATATACTTCTCCAGAGTTTTCGGGATAAGCGCCTTGAAATAGATTGGATATGTCGCCTTTGTCATCCACCTTTCTTTCTCGTGTTTCAGTAGGATTCATTCCACGGCTTAATACGTATATAGTGCATAGTTCTTCTTTATGAAGCTCAAGATAATTGTGTATCTGAATCAGTAGACCGACAAACTGTTGTGAATCACTTGGTCTTGTTACTCTGATCTGAGTAAGTAATCGTTCATACACTTTCTGGAGTGGGACATTAGTTGCGATTAAGTGACGTTGTTTGAGCGTCCTTTGCTTATGTCCAGGATCTGGCTGCAATGCTAAATTAGCAAGAAAATTCGCAATTATCTGATGGTTTGCTTTACTTGCTTCTTCTGAATCATGTGGACCTTTTGGTGCATACCAAATATCGCTGAAATTGCCTCTCATATAAGGGAGATCAAGTACATTGTTTCGAGTTGGTTTGAGCTTAGTATGAAGAAAGAAAGCTCGCTTCCATTCTGATAAAGGTTTTTCCTTCGCTTTGTGAATAATTAGTTGTTTTCTGATATCTTCTTCATGTTCTACATAGTGATGATAGGCATCTCGTACAATGCTCTCTAAGAAAACACGGCAATATCCAAGGTAATGCTTTTTGTAACCGAAAAAACGTGCACGCTGCTGAACTGTGTCTGCATTTCCAACGCCTACACCCCTTGGCATATAAGTAACTGTTAGCCCCTCTACTGTAAATCCTCTATCCATGGCTTGCCCGCCGACAAGTATATGTGAGAAAGCTGATCTCCAATCCACTTCTGGTGTTTTACCACGGGATGCGTTCACTTCTTCTACTCTTGTTCTACGTATAGAGTGTAAGAGGCGACCAATAAGCTCATCAAATGATGGTAAATCTATAACTGTATTGTGAAGATCTTCATATGCTTCTTTGAGATCGCTGAGTAGATCCTGACGATCTGGATCCTGTTGGTCAAGTTCAAGAGTTTTTCTCCACTCTTCTTTTGCTTGGGTTACCCAATGAAAATACTGTCCGTGTTCTAGTGTTTTTTGTGACGGGTGTACTAACATTGATCGATTGCCTTGACCTTGGTCTTTAATCAAGCCAGCTGCTACACCTAAGAAAAAAACCTTCATTGCATAAAGTAAGCTTTCTGGAGGTTCAGTAAGTTCGTTAAGTTTAGTTGGAATTTCACTTTTAGCATCTCTCATAAAAGTATCATCTCCTATTGTTTGGATAATGCATTTCTAAGTAAGTCGTTAATGTTACGCCTGACTGTCCCTGCCATTTTTACTCCACTATCTCGAGCTGCTGTTTCTGCTAGGGCTATAGCTGCAGCAACATGCAGAAGGGGTTCAATTCGAGACGGGTCTGCACCTACAAATTTCTCCATAAATGGATGTGATAGTGCTAAACGAACGCCGATTCGACGCGTATTACTATTAGATATGTCTGCCTCCGTGACTAGCTGGTCGTATATCCCTACCCAATCGCCAATTCCAGGATCATCGGAAAGTTCAAGTATAATTTGCCAGTGACAATTGTTAAGATCTACGTTAATTACTCTTTGTGATGCCTTTGTAACAGGAGGTAACGTTGTTGGTGGGTTTTGAAAATCTGGTTGCGAGCTAATTTGCAATTGTAGAACTTGTGGTACTTCTTTCTCTATAATTTCTGCAGTTCTTTGTGTCGCAGATTCTGCGCCTGCTACTAGTTCTTTAGGCTTGGGTCTGGCACGATATCCGTCGGCTTGGTCGAGCAATAGTAAAGGTTCTTTATTAAGTTCATCTTTTAAAAGTTCAAGAAAGATGTCCTCATGCTCTTCCCACCTGAAACCATCTTTAGTGTGGCTAACGTCGAAACCCTCTAAGTGAAGTTCTCCAAATAACCGCTGGTAAATGAAACTATTATGTTTTCCAAAAATCAATTCTGGTCGATAGCTTTCATCTAGACTACCCTCTATAAGACGGTTTCTTCTGAATAGACTAAAACCTGCAGTAGATGTACTGCCTGTTTCTCTTAGTGCGACGAAACCGTATATGCGAAGATTGGGGCCGAAATCGAAGTTAATCTCTTTTTTCCATAATTTTGGTTGGTCTGATGGGGTTTTGTAGAAAGGGGTATACAAAATTTTAGGATCTGAGTATGATAATATTTCATTGTCAAATCGAAGTTCTAAAATATTTTCTCTGATAAATATTCTATAGATGCTAGCTAAATGCTCTTTAATTTTACTAATAGTCCGCTTTTGTGGTTTTTTGTGTAACTTGCTAAGGGTAATTTCTGTGTAATGGACATTCATAGGTACTAGTAGTGATTGAGCTTCAAGCTGCTCTATATCATCTTGAATAATTTTTTCAATATCGAAATAGACAGTTCTCTCGGCAGTCTCACCAAGTGCAGATGTTCTTACTGACCAGCGATCAGCAAACCAGCAAGCTGCACTTTTCATACCCATACCGAATTCTGATAGCCCCTTTCTATCGGGCGGAATTTCTGCTGCTCGGAACGCACGCGCAAAGTCAGATTCATGAATTCCTGCTGCATTATCCCTGATAACAATCTGTCCTTCATCTGTCAGATCTAGTTCAATGCTAACTTTTAACTTGAATTCTTCTCCCTCCGTATATTTAATATCATGGTGATCTGAAAGAAAGCTTTGGAGCGAATTATCAACAAATTCAGCAATTGCAAACCATGGTTTATAATTCAAATGTCGAAGAACGGATAAAATACTAACACCTGGTCTAATGTTTACGTGCGTGGCGCTGTTTGTATTCTTCATCTCTGCTCCAAGTTAATCTAAGTTTTATCTCTGAAAGAAGTGCTGATGTTCTTCTTAGATACAGACAGCTTTTTTTTGCTCACTTTCCACTGTGTTAGTTTGCTGGTCCTCAAAAGTTACGTTGTCTTCTATCAAGAAAAGTGCCTTTGCTACCATTTCAACGAGGCTAACATTTACAGCATTTCCTAGGGCTTTGAAAGCTTTATCGGAACTAGCAGGCAAGCTTTTCAGTCCTTTCATACTTTGTAAATTTGCGCATTCCTTTGGTGTCATATATCGCTTTTCCCAAGCAATAATGGGTACTTGTGTTGATGTCATTGCAATCAAGGAAGGTGCTGTTGCTGGCCTTTTGATGCGTACTCCGGAAGCTCGAAACTGGATTACAAAATTCCAAATATTGCGTTCCTCTCCTTTGCAGTTCCACTCTAGCTTTTGGAGACTTGATGGAAACTCCAAGATTTTAGGTATCCATATATCTATCCAGGCTTTGTGCTTATGATAAAGATCACGGTTTTGCCTGATATAACGAATCTTCCAATTAGGAAACTTAGATTCTTTAGTATTAGCGTGTGATGGAAGTGCCGTCATTATTTTATCTGCAGATATGTCTATCAATGTCTGACCATGACTCCCTCGATAATTTCGGAGTTCATCTATGCCTACTTCGTAAGGAGTTACTGATTCAAATGGATAAGTTGCACCAAATTCCATTGACCAGATTGGAAATGATGGAAATTCTTCATCTTTGGGGAATGCATCTAGAAATTCCTGCCATATATCTAGACATTTTTGCACTTGCTTAGATATCTTTCTTGCATCAGAAGGATTATGATCTAAAGCAGATATAATAGATAAAGATGTAGTAGGAACTTTTTCTGGCCAAGAAAAACCGGATAGGCTTAAGTGGCTTCCAACAATAAACATTCTATCGCGTATCTGTGGAATGCCAAATAGATGAGGAGAGAGGCGTGAGTAGCGAATATTATAACCAGCAGAAATAAGTTCCGATTCGATTTTGCGCCATGTTCGTCCTTCGTCATGTTTTTCGAGATTAGGAACATTTTCTAGCATAATGTAACGAGGTTTATGATAATTAATTATGCGAATAACATATTGGAATAAATCGCCCCATTTGGGACAATCAAATCCCTGCTGATCTCCTGCTTTAGAGAAGGGTTGACATGGGAATCCTGCACACAGAATCTCGTGATCTGGAATCTCGAGTGGTGTAATATTTCGAATATCACCAGTTGGCACAAGGTCAAAATTGGTTTCGTAGAGCTTGCGTAGGTCGCTATCAATTTCACAGGCAAAAACACATCTATGGCCGAGTCGCTGTAGTGCTAAGTGAAAGCCTCCCAGTCCGGCAAATAGGTCAATGAAATTCATGTCTGGTCCCAACCTCAAATGTAGTAAATATGTGACATAGAAGAATTATGATAGAATTGAATACTTAAAGTCAATGTTTTGGTATAGCTATACTACCTGATTAGTAACCTTAGATTTTGAGCCCATTTTTGTGCAATTTTTTGAGTTGACTACCTCCTAACGTAGTTCTACTGGTATAGCTGTACCAGTCTTATTTCATGCTCAAAATTTGCTTCTCAGGTTTACTGAGTAGATTAGAAAATACTTTGAGATGTCGTGTTTAGCTGTCAAAAATAGAGTGGCCCATGTTTCGTGGAGTCCACTCTAGATCTTCTGATCAGTATGTATGTGGTTATATCAGCTTGATGTTCTTTATTTGCTCTTCTCTTACTTTACTATTCACCATTTGGGGGACTGAACAGCACTTTAGCCTGTATCGTCTCAAAAATATCCATATCTACTTCTTGTTCCCATGATGACATTTCCTCCCAGTTACATACATATGATGATTTGGGCTCTGGTATATATTTGTAAACTTGTCCAATCCAAGCAATACGTATCACTCGACTACCTTGCTCTCGGTTTAAGCGCGTAACCTGCCCATCTTGGGCTCCAGCTTGTACAAGGGCTTGCATCTGGGCATAAATCTCAGTATTGCTAAGTATGGGAACTCATCCGAAAGTCGTGCAAGAGCTGTTAGGGCATAATCGTATACAGTAGATAGCTATAGTCAGGTGTTGCCGACAATCCATCGAGATGCTATTCAGAAACTGGAGGATGTGCTATGGAAATAGTGCATTGGGTGGTCTTCTGTTAGATTGTTGATAGTACAAGCTGTTTTATGAGAGAGGTAGACTTTCAGCAATAGTGGATATATGCTCTACTACTGCTGAAAATCTATCTCATGGTAAGCCTTCACTTTAAGCTGGTGATCTGAGTTCGATCCAGTGAAAAAGTGATAAAACTTGTAGAAAGTATTTCAGCATGAGTTTCGACAAATTGGAATAGTTGTGCAGCGAGTTCTCCGTATCTTTTTGTTGAAGAGATTCTCACCCAAATGATACCAGCACAGGGCCATCCATCAGTGAAGACATATTTTCTGAAATCTTGATCACGGGTAATGATGACTGCATTCTCTTTGAGAGCAAGGCGCAGAATGGTTACATCGCTCGATCGAGATGGAGCGGTAAAGATCTCGTGCTCAGCTCGTTGTAGGGGTTTGATGACTGGGCGCGGGATATTCTCATCTATCCAGAACTTCATGATGCAGCACGCTCTTGGCTGTATTCATCATGAATACGGTCATGAGCAAACATAATTGCTGCTAAGACTTGCTCTCTCGTGAGCGGAACATGGGAGTAAGCGTTAAGGATGTCATTAACCTCGTCTCCTAAGGCAAGCATTTCAAGGATAAGCTCAACACTAATTCTCGTCCCATCAATACAGGGTTTGCCCCGTAATATGTCAGGGTCCGTGCTGATGTACTGGTTATAATTCATAGCTGTGCCTCCTTTAGTAGGCTTGTTCTTTGCTATCGCACTCCAGTATCACTATACCTATGGCAATGTGTTCTGTCAAGACTCGCCACTGACCAAAAACAGAAAATTGCTGTCATATCTGCTGTCAAAAGGCTATTTTGGGCAAAATAAAAACGTCCCAAGCGGCCCTAGGAGCGGCTTGAGACGTTCATCCTACAAGAGGGAGGTGCCGAAAGGGGGATAAGAGCCACTTCGTCCCTTGGTGTTTCCCTGCATTCTCCTTACGCTCAAAACGTTGGCTCTTTGTTTGCTGAACGCTACTAATATCCCTCAAAGTTTTCTCGGGTTGTCGTATGATTTGTCGTAAGTGTCGTAACGGTAGTTTTATATGAATGAAGTTGAACATATTCCCATGGTTCGCTCATTTTTTTGTCGAATCCGCTTGCGAAGGCCAACGTCAAGGCCTCATATTTGCCATTTTTACATGAACAAACTGGATTATGCGTTGGCTTCATACAGAACTAGCGAACGGAGGGTTATTCTGATACAATTTATATTAAATTTTTTCTTCGAATATATTCTATTTCTGATTTTACCTTTTTGGAAATTTCTTTCCAGTTGAAAATAAAATCAGCATTTAAACCCTCTAAAGGTTCCCAACACCTGTCTAAATATTTAATAAATTCTTCTGATCTATTTAATCTATGTTCTAATTTATGTTCATCTGTAATAAGACTTCTAGCTTTTTCATCAAAAATAGGAGTATCTACAATAATCGCATCTATGTATTGAAAAAGCTGACATAATCGTTGAATGTGGTAAAATCCAATTGTAGTAGCACGTAAGGCATGTGGCATAACACGGTTAGGTTGTGGGATACGGCGGGCCCCCGTCTCAATAAGGCTTTTTGAGTGACCTCTGATAATAGCTGAATCTATCTGCTCGGGAGTAAATCCTAGTCCTTG
>DASYAN010000007.1:0-5354 GCA_036501345.1 Ktedonobacteraceae bacterium | reverse complement strand
GATAGCAAACGGCAGTGGTATCGCTATCATGCCCTCTTTGCTGAAGCTCTTTCCTCCCAATTGAGGCAGATACACCGTGACTTCATACCCCTCTTGCACCTTCGGGCCAGTCGCTGGTATGCCGAGCACGACCAAATAACTGAGGCCATCCTGCATGCTTTGCGTGCTCAAGAGTGGCAATGGGCTGCTGATCTGATTGAGCAGAAGAGCCTTCCAGTAATGTCATTGGCCTGGGGAGCAAGTGAATACGCACTGTTCAGGCTCCAAGACTGGCTGCAGCTGCTGCCAGTAGACATCATAAGTTCCCGACCTCACCTGTGTCTGGCTTGTGCTCAGCTCTTGTGGTTGGTGACACCCCATCCTGTACTAGAAATCTGGCTCAATGCAGCTGAAGCACGACTAGCTACTTTACTTAACACGCAGACCCATGAGGATGTCTCATACTCAAATCTTTCCTCGGAAACCCAGCAGGAACAAGAGAATCTGCTGGGGGAGCTGATCACCTGGCATGCCCTTCTGCACTGCTTTCAGGGTGATGGACAAGCAGCCCTCTTACTCTGTCAGCGAGCCTCTACACTTCTCTCTCCACAAAATGCTCTCATGCATGCCTACCTTACAGGTATACAATCCGAGATCTCTTATGTATCTGATGTGAACAATGCAGTTGCTGCTGTCGAGTTGGGTTTCCAAGCGGGTTCTCTTGCCCAGGAGGCACACTTGGATGCTCTCGCTCTCGTTTATATGGGCGCAACCGTCCGAAGTATGATAGGAGCAGGACAATTGCATGAGGCACAGCGACTGAGCCACCGAGCCATCCTGTTAGGAACGAAACCAAAGGGGCTCCTCTTGCCTGATGTGGGCTGGCCTAAGCTCTTTGAAGCGGAGGTGCTGCGTGAGTGGAACAAGCTTGATGCAGCTCTCTCTCTTGTAAAGGAAGGCATCTCGCTGTGCCAACAGGTCGAATCGATTGCATTGCTCATGTATCTGCTCGGTGGGTATACAATGTTGCTGCGTATCTGCCTGTCATATGGAGATCTGGATGCGGCAAAGGCTGCTTTCCAGCAGGTTGAACAGATTGGCAGCAGGATGAACCAGCCGTCCTATCTCTATCTCTGTTCCTACTTCACCATTGTCGATCAGATTCGGCTCTGGCTAGCCTGTGGAGAGGTGGACCGTGCCACATGCTGGGTAGCAGAACGAGAGATGAGCAAGCAGCATGGTAATCCATTTGCCAGTGAGCGGGAAGAGGTAGCATGTGTCCGTGTTCTCTTAGCCAAAAATCTGCCAGATCTTGCTCTAGAGCGACTAGAGCCAGTGCTCCAGAGAGCAACCAGGGGTCAACGTTGGGGATACATAATAGAGATGCGGCTTTTGCAAGCTCTTGCCTATCACATATGCCGACAAGAAATACAGGCCCTCGATGCTTTGTCGGAAGCACTTCGTTTAGGTGAGCCAGAGGGCTACATCCGCAGTTTTGTCGACGAGGGAGCTCCGATGGAGTCTCTGCTTTATCAGTTCCGAAAGCGCAACCGGAAGTACGGACCAACTCCCTATTTGGACACGCTGTTGGCTGCATTTCACCAAGAGACGAAGGGACATGTACAGGAAGAAGAGCCTTCAAAGCCCTATCAGTTGCCAGAGCCATTGAGTGAGCGAGAACGAGAGATTCTGCAGTTGTTGGCGAGCGGAGCATCCAACCAAGAAATCGCCCAAGAACTGGTCATTGCCGTCGACACGGTCAAACGTCATGCCAGCCACATCTTTTCTAAGTTAGGAGTCCGCAACCGGATGCAAGCAGTGCTCCAGGCACGAGAGCTGGGCTTGTTGGGTGAGGAGGTCTGAACTTTTTCAACCTGTGAAATTGGCTCGATCTTGCATGCTTGATCAAGAGTCGTCGGTCTAGCTTCTTGTCTGCCTTTCAAGCTCAATTCCCGGCTACCAAAACAAGCAATTTCACAGGTCGTACTACTTCTCGGCATCCATCCCCTATAAATGAGACACTATCCTTGCAGCTTTAGTTAAAAGCTAGATGTCTATTGCTTCTCTGGAACATATGCGCTATCATACAGGTGTTTACTCTTTTAGTAGGAAGGAGGATACCGTATGGCAGGCAGTAATAAAGACAAGAAAACTCGTAGCCGAAGTGAACGTATTGTACCAAGTCTAGATAGCATTCCTGCACGGGTTAGTAGGGCCGTGGGTAGTCGGGGCTCCGCACGTGGGCAGATTGCACGGGTTGAACAGCGTTCTAATATTTCCTCTCCTAAACAAAGTTCTCGTGGTCCTGCGGCGACCAAGGCGACACCTGGTACCAAACCACGGGCCACAACTACAAAGAAGATCCCAGCAATCCGCTTGAACCGTCCCAATCTCCCGGCACCTTATCCTAATCCAAGAGATGTCCGTGCAATCCAATGGATGCATGACAAGTGGAAATCTCTGGAACCACACCATCAACAGCGTGTCTTTAGTATTGGACTATTATGCCTGTCACTCCTCCTCTTTGCCTCACTAACCATACTACATACGCAGCCTATCTTCAGAGCAATCAGCAGAGTCTTTCTCGACTTTTTCGGCTGGTCGACGTATCTGCTGGCGCTGGGTCTGGTGGCATTTGCCATGGTACACCTGATTGAAGGAATGCACAAACAGCAGTATCTACGCTGGTCATTGGTCATCGGCCTGATCATTCTCTGGTTTCTCGTGCTCCTGGAAAGTCGACTGATTGTGGGACCGCACGTCGGTATCCTGGCAGAATTGCTGGTGATGCCTTTCCTGGGTTGGCCTCCGGCGATCGCGCATATCATGACACTGGGAATGATGCTGATCACAACTATTCTTACCTTCCGTATTACCTTTGGACATGTTTTACTCTTTGCACATGCAGTGTACCGCCTTTTTACTGACGAGCCCAGGATTTCTCTGTCTTCGAAAACTCCTCAGCCATCGCCATTTCTTGGACAGCGCCCACGCTATAGCCGTTATGCTGCTGGCAATCTTGTGGATGCCGATCAGAGGGAACCTACGCGTGCCAAGCGGCGGCCTGTCGCTGACGAGGATATGGAGGAGGAAGATGAGGGTGCGGTTGCTTTCGAGCCTGATTTTGGTCTTGAAAGCGATGATGATCCACTGAACGATATCAATGTTCATAAGCGGGAGATTGGCACGGTACCACATGGCAGCTCACGTGTGCCTGATCCGCTGGATGCCGAAGAGCATAAACGCGCTATACAGGGCATCAAACAACAGGAACTACCCTTGCAGGAGTCAGATAAGGCCTTGAAAGGCAATAGGACCAAGGCAGGTGCCAAGCATTCTCCGGAAATGGAGCCTCTACCACTTAAGTCTCACCCTGCCAGCCAGAAAAAAGCACGTCCTGCTGAAGCGGATGTTGTCCTGACGCGGGAGTCAACCTGGGTTCCTCCAGGAACAGCACTTTTTAACACTTCCGATACTGCCAAATTGCAGATACAAGGCGGGGATACGGGCCCCCTGGCAAAGGTTATTCAGGATACCCTGCGTAGTTTCCGTGTTGATGCCGAGGTAAGGCCAGAGGATATTAGCATTGGCCCTACCATTATTCGTTTTGGCATTCGTCCAACTGGCAAACCTGAAATGCGCAAGGATGAGAAAACGGGTAAGATGGTACCAGTCGTCGATGCTGCTGGTCAGATTATCTATGAGACGCGCACGCGTGTAAGCCGCATCATGGCGTTGCAGAATGACCTTGCACTAGTATTAGAAGCCAAGACCATCCGCATGGAAGCTCCTGTTCCTGGCCGTCCCTATGTCGGCGTCGAGATCCCTAACAAGAACAGTCGCTTAGTCACTCTGCGCGAAGTGTTGGAAAGCAAAGAATACCAAGTAGCCAGAGAGAAGTCGAAATTGGCCATCGGCCTGGGCAAAGACGTTGCTGGTCTGGTGCGTGTAGGTGACCTCGCACGTATGCCACACTTGCTAATTGCAGGAGCAACAGGGGCAGGGAAATCAGTTATGATCAATACCATCATTGCTAGTATCTTGAGTCAAGCTACACCCGATGATGTACGTCTACTGATGGTTGACCCCAAGATGGTTGAACTGAACATGTACAATGACATACCTCACCTACTATCACCCGTTGTCATTGAAGTAGATAAAGTCGTCTCGCTCCTGAAAAATGCCATCAACGAAATGGAACGGCGTTATCGCCTATTCTCACAACTGGGTGTGCGCAACCTGGATGGCTATCGCAAACTACGCCAGCAGAAGTTCGAACAGGGCGATACCTCTTTGAATAATCTACCTGCGATCGTCATCATTATCGATGAACTGGCCGATTTGATGATGGCCGCTCCCGAAGAAGTAGAGGGAATGATCTGCCGCCTAGCACAACTGGCTCGTGCAACTGGTATTCACCTCGTAGTAGCCACACAGCGTCCTTCCGTCGATGTTATCACCGGACTGATCAAGGCAAACATTCCGACACGTATCTCCTTCATGGTCAGTTCTGCCGTTGATTCGCGAACAATTATCGATATGGGTGGAGCGGAGCGATTGCTGGGCCGTGGCGATATGCTCTATCTGCCAGCGGATGCAGGACGTCCTGAGCGCATCCAGGGAGCATTCCTCTCGGACGAGGAGGCAAATACGCTGGCAGACTACTGGCGTCAACAAATTGTCGAGCATGCGGTAACCATCGGTGAGGTGCCTACCCAGGTCGAGGCTCAGCCAGCAGTAGAAGCAGGCTGGGAACTCAAGAATCAAACGCCACAAGAGTTTGAGCTAGATGATGATCTGCTGGATAAAGCCGAGGACATTGTGCGTGAGTATGGGCGGGCCTCGATCTCTCTACTACAACGTCGCTTGCGTGTTGGCTATTCACGTGCGGCCCGTCTGATTGATTTGTTAGAGCAACGTGGCATCATTGGACAATCCGAGTCGGGCGGGCGTGGTCGCGAAGTCTACGATAGCGGTCAGGGCAATGGGTATACTCACCGAGGTAGTGGTGATGGTCATTCCATGGCCGACATCGTCGAGGATATTGTGGCGGAAGAACGGGCTCGCGATGAATTTCTACGTAAGCAGGCTGCTCGGTTTCAACCACAGTCAGAGCAGGGTGCCTCATCGCGTTCCCCCCATGAAGATCACGACGGGGAATACACATCAAGCTAAGGGAATCAAGAAGAATTAGGCTAGGTAAGACGCTCTATAACTGGTGTCATCGCGCTCATATCACTCCTCATTAAGATTAAGCCGTATCAGGGCCCTGCTGATAACCGCTTGCTACCGATATCAACTGCTCGATCTAGCACAGCTACATCATCAATGCTTGATGCTGGTGCTGTTCAATTGTCACAGATTGAACGATTAGA
>DASYAN010000006.1:0-2604 GCA_036501345.1 Ktedonobacteraceae bacterium | reverse complement strand
GCCACCTTGGCGGCTGTTCGTCGCAATTCCCAAGACCGTCATTGGTTACGACACCATGATATCAGCTTTCAGCTCTCTGCTACTCCTGACAATCTCGCTGCCTGAAGCAGACTCTTGTGGCTAGCTATTTCACAGGTGGATAATTATCAACCCATTCAACAGCAAGATCCTGGAAAATGCCAATATGGTGGTCTTTGCCAAATCGGGCTCTGGTAAGAGTTTCTTCCTCAAGACGGTCTCATGTCGCTTACTGCCCACCTGTAATGTCTACGTGGTGGACCCGGAGGCCGAATATCAGAACTTATGCGAACAAGTCCATGGCCAATACGTGCGCCTCTCCACCGACTCCCTGCAGATCAATCCGTTCGAGCTCTATGGGACAAGCAAAACCATAGATATTGATGAAGAAGTGCAAACAGAGGAAGGTAACTTTTTTCGTGAAAAGCTCTTAAACTTGATCACCTTGCTGGAATTGCTCTTGTCAGATCATGGGACATTGCCTCAGATGGAGAAAGCCTTCCTCTATCAGTGTTTAGTCAAAACCTATGAGAACCGGGGCATCACGATGGATTCCATCACGCATGCACGCCAGCCCCCCAATATGCAGGAGTTCTTCGTGATCCTCTCGAGTGCTCTGCGTGGGGATGACCGCTTTGGGGTAGGCAAGGATGTCTATGGCCTGAGCCAGCGTCTGGAACGCTATCTGCACCTTTTTCCAGCCAGAACGCGTCTTTCCCTAGAGAATCGCTATATTGATTTCAATATTCGAGAGTTGAATGAGTCGCTCAAACCGATCGGACTCTTTATCATCACGGAATTCCTATGGACGAAGATGCGGCAGGCACGGCGCTCTAATATCATCAAATCCAACACGATCATTCTGATCGACGAAGCGTGGTTACTGATGCAGTTCCATCAGGGGGCCAAGTTCCTAGAGGAATTTGCCAGACGCATCCGCAAATATGGTGGGGGACTCTGGTGTACCACACAGAATTCCGATGACTTCTTGAGCTCGGACGAAGGCAAGACCATCCTGGCCATGTCCACCATGAAATTCTTGATGAAACAAGATCCCAGTACCATCAACTCGGTGGTACGGACATTCAACCTAAGTCCCAAGCAAAAGAGCTTTTTGCTGGGAGCCAGACGGGGAGAAGGCCTCTTCGCCACAAGAACCTGGACGCAGATGCAAGTGCTCGCATCGCCCATGGAGACCAAGATGGCCAATACCACCCTGATTTCTCTGGCTCAGGCTCAGCAGCAGCAAGTCTTTCTTGAGCAAGATTTGCAGGATTTAGCGGATATGAGCAAAAAACTCGAAGGTGACTCAAATGCTATCGCTCAAGCAATCCGACAAAGGGTCGTGGTTGATTCATCGACTTCTCCTCACAGCATTTGATACTGAGATTAAGGCCTGCGAGGATGTTTCTTAACTGACAAAAGCATCTGAGTAGACAAGAAAGGAGACTTGGAGAACATGAGCAAATGGCTAGAAAAAACGCGACGTTTGATGAGCAAGAAAAGGATCTCTCTGTTTGGAATTGTCTTCTCAAGCATGAGAGCTCCGTACAGCAGAGGCAGGGAGGAAAATACCCTACTGCTCTCGGCTACCAAAGACCCTCACCAGCTTCGATTTCAGATGGCTTTGGTGCCTGTATTCACTAATTACCCATATCGACGTTATTAATAACAGTTATCATGTACGATGTCATTGTGCATCAAATGAAGGAAAATCACATGTCAACGACAGCAAGACTTCCCAAATGGGTATCCCTACTTCTCACCCTACTGATTGGTGCGGCATTCAGCTTCGGCGGACAACTTTTCATTGCTACAGCTGCACAACAACCAAAAGCAAAAGGAAATGTGCCCCAGAGCTGTACACTGAATGATAATGCACCCACAGCTGGTAAAACAACTGCAATTGTATTGGGAAAGCTCGGGACTAGCGATGATGATACAGCTCTAGGGAAGATAGATCTTACACAATTCAACCTGGCTTGTGGCAATAATAAAAAAGACAAAAAACCTAAAGCATGAGAAAGCGAGCAATTGCCCTAGCATGGCTTGATAGCCATGCTAGGGCTCTTTGATTTTCTGCTCTAGCTTCTGTTTTGGATCGCTTTTGTGCTCAGCTGGGCTTGGCTCATACTTGTAGTAGCAAAAATCGTTCCCTGTCCCTGCCAATCTGGGTGACCCGCTGGATCAATTGTCGTAGCGACGCGTTAGCCTGATTGTTCCAGGTCTCAGGCGTGAGCTGTGTAACATACTGGTATACCTGTTCACTGCCATGGACAAGTGCAAGGTCAAAGTTCAGGAGCTGCATAAGGAGTAGCTGTTCCTCGCGGAAGCGCCACCAGATACGGTCCTGTGCTGGTACCGCCATACCTCGGATATGACTCTCAACATTGCTGATAGCCTGCTGCACGTCCTCCATTTCGCGCAGTTGAGCCAGTGCCTCCTGAGGTGGATCGGGGTTGGCACGGGTCAGGGGTGGGATATAGAGACGTTGGTAGGCTCCTCGCAAATTTGTCAGCATATCTGCTGCCTGAGCCAGATGATAGCTCGCTCGTTCCCTCACCAGGAGATCATCAGCTCGGGCTT
>DASYAN010000005.1:0-7378 GCA_036501345.1 Ktedonobacteraceae bacterium | reverse complement strand
GCTTTGCAGAATTCACTGAATATTCCAGCGCTCAAGATGAATTTGCAAGTTGGCTACGATAAAACGCTGCAGACAGCTCAAAATATGGGTATTACTGAATATCAGGGCTCTCCTAACCTGACGCTAGTGCTGGGATCGTTGGGCATCCACTTGATAGATGAAACATCGGCGTATGGGGCATTTGGCAATCACGGTATTCATGTCCAGAAACACTCGATTAACGCGATTAGGGATACTAGTGGCCGTCTCGTCTATCAGTTCGATGTCAAGACCAATAGCCAGCAGGTTATCACTCCCCAGGCAGCTTTCGTGATGACCGATGTGCTCAGCGATAATGTGGCGCGTACAACTGAGTTCGGCAAATGTAGTCCGCTTTGGCTATATAGCACATCAATGAACGAGTGTTATGCGGGCAATCCTGGCACGGTTCGTCCTGCTGGTGGTAAGACGGGTACGACCAATGACTTCAAAGATAGCTGGACAGTGGGCTACACGACCGATTACGTGGTAGGAGCTTGGACTGGCAATGATGATAACTCGCAGATGGTCGATGTGACTGGTATTATGGGTGCAGCACCCATCTGGCATGATACCATGCTGCTAGCCGAGCGGGGGCGTCCTATCCAGAACTTTTCTGGTCCTCCTCCCGGCGTCGTGAAAAAGAAGGTCACTTATCCTGGTCTGACAACAACAGACTGGTATATTGCTGGTTAGTGTTGGTTGGCGCTGAAGACTGAATGGTTCTCAGTAAACAGGCTGTTTCCCATTGCTGCAGGAGGGCAACTGCCCTTCTGCACCTCTTAGTTCAAAGCGGGTTAAGAACCGTCCTAGATAGTCCTAGAGTCTGGGGCATCGGGACGATCATTGGTTAGGATAGATAAAGCTTGCATCACTTTTGTAACGTCATCTCTACTGACGGGACAACCAATCTCCATCAAATACTCGACTCTCAGAGGAATACCAGCCGTCTCAGCAACCTCTTGCGCTGTCAAATTGTACTGCTGGCGAATGTATTTGATCGTTGCTCCCGGATCAGATGGATTCATGCTTTTTCCTTTCTTCACTTATAAACGCTTATTTCAATCTTCAATAAGAAGGTATGCTGCTTAGAACAAATAGGCTGTTCTCTAATAAATTTGATTATTTGCAGGTAGTTTGCTGAGAATGGTTCAGGTAGTGCTCAAACGGATGTGATAGATTTGAGCTTGTCTTGTCAGAAGAACTGTCAAGTTCATTTGAACCATCCCTTAGAAAAATATACACTACATAGCATACAAGATGCTATAAAAAAGCGATGAAGATGTTATAAAAAAGTTGTAAAAATGCAGGGGGATACTACAATAAAAGTGTAATCTATACTACAAATATACTATGTTAGTGTACTGTATTCTCAATCAGTTTGCTGGGTATCTTCTTACCACGTTGGCCCAGAAAGCCCCGTCATTTATGCATGGGGAGTCGTCACTTTAAAAGTCGATGGCCCCTACTCTACCTTATTTGTTTTTTCGGATCAAGCCTACTGTAATAATGCTAACAAGGCTAGCCAGTAGTAGGCCAACCAAACTGAGGTGGGTATCGGCCCATACTTGTAGGCTTTTGCTGTGGGCTCTATTGTCAAAGGTACCGTGAGCCCCATAATCGCGCTCATCGTCAACTGGTGCCCACAAATTATTGCGTGCGAATGGATTTGCAGGCTCGTCGGTCTGCTGCGACTTGTAGCCAGTTTTGCCAAGGTACCAGTCGCCAAGACCTGGAAAGAATTTATTGGCCTGTATTGCGATCACTGTTGACATGCCAACATAGAGTTGACGGCGGTAATGGTCGGCTATATAAGTTACGGTATCAGCGATAACTTCAGGCTGATAAATGGGAGGGACAGGTTGTGGCTTGTTGGGCAAACGGTTCTTGACCCAAAGAAATTGGGGCGTGTTGACGGCAGGAAGTTGTACCATGCTGATCTTGACATGACTATTATCGTGAATCAACTCACAACGCACCGATTCTGTGAAGCCCTGGATTGCGTGCTTGCTCCCGCAATAGGCGGATTGCAATGGAATGCCCCGATAGGCCAACGCTGAACCGATCTGAATAATCCTGCCTCTATCGCGAGAAACCATACGACGCAATGCTGCTAATGTTCCATAGACAAAGCCGAGGTAGGTAACCTCAGTGACGCGCTTATAGTCCTCGGAAGTCATTTCCATAGTGGGAGAGAAAACGGAGGTCATTGCGGCATTGATCCAGATTTCAATTGGTCCGAATACCTCTTCAACCCGTGCGGCCGCAAGCTCAACTTGTTCCGCATTAGCCACGTCAGTTGGAAGTAAAAGTGCTTTGCCTCCCAATGCTTCAACATCCCTAGCTGCAGCTTCCAGACCAGCCTGACCGCGTGCCAACAGACCGATATGGGCTCCTCGTTTGGCAAAAGCCTGAACAATAGCGCGTCCAACGCCTGCTGAGGCACCTGTAATAACAACGACTTGTGGCGTATGTGCTGGCATAGGTTGCATTCTTCTCTCGCCTCCCTTATCTATCTTTAGGTTCTCAGATCGCATTTATCATTTTTTTTATCCAATCTGGATAAGTATGCTTTTCTTGTCCAATATATATCAATGCCTGCAAACATCGCGGCTGGTGTGAGTACAACGGATGTCTACACTGGCTTGGGAGCATTGGTAGGTATCGTGTAGGCTGAGACATCAAGCTATGCGATAGCGATACCATTATCGCCAAATTTTGTGTTTGCCATACCTCTGCTCCCTCGCTCTCAATAGCTTAGCTTTTCTTTGGAAGAACTCCCTTAGCAACCTCTTTGATTGATTGCTTGATGATGTTGGCTTCGTCGGGATCACCCTTTAACAGTGCCGCTGTATAATTTTTTGCCTCTTCAAAGGTAATGTGCGGTGGTATCGTGGGAACGTCACCAGAGGTATAGGCCTCAAAGATCACTGGACGATCGGATTTGAAGGCCATCTCCCAGGCAGCGGCAACATCGTCTGGTCGGTCGACGCGAATGCCGCGCAGTCCGAGCAGGTCAGCATAGCGGGCATAGGGGAAGTCAGGCAGATTTTGTGTTGACTCCAGCTTCGGATTGCCAGCTTCGATGCGCATTTCCCAGGTGACCTGATTCAAGTCGCGGTTGTTGAGCACGAGGAAGATGAGATGAGGATTTCCCCAGCGCTTCCAATATTTCTCCACGGTGAGCATTTCATTCATGCCATTCATCTGCATCGCCCCATCACCAGTTAGTGCGATGATTGGCCGATTAGGATAGGCGAACTTGGCTGCGATGGCGTAGGGAACGGCAGATCCCATCGTGGCAAGACTTCCTGAGAGAGAGCCCATCATACCACGGCGCATCTTAATAATGCGTCCATACCAGTTGGTGCCTGTTCCGGCGTCGCTGGTCAAAATGCAGTTATCGGGTAACCGTTGCGACAATTCCCAGAACACGCGCTCGGGATTAAGCGGATCAGCTTTTTCCATGGCACGAGCTTTGACAATCTTTTCCCAAGACTGGTTATCCTTTTCGATCTTTTGGCGCCATGAACGATCGGTCTTGCGTTGTAGGAAGGAAATGAGGGCTCGCAACGTCTCTTTGCTATCGCCAATCAGGTTCAGCTCCATTGGATAGCGCAGGCCAAGCATACGTGGGTCAATATCGATCTGTATGCCACGTGCCTGTCCCTCTTTGGGGAGAAACTCGGAGTAGGGGAAGCTGGAGCCAACCATCAGCAGGGTATCACACTCCATCATCATATCCCAGCTCGGCTTGGTACCCAGCAATCCGATACATCCAGTGACAAATGGGAGATCGTCTGGTACTACCTCTTTGCCAAGTAATGCTTTAGCAACGCCAGCACCGAGCAGTTCAGCAACCTGAATGATCTCGTCGGTGGCATGCTTTGCTCCAGCACCAACGAGCATGGCAACTTTTTTGCCGCTATTGAGAATCTCGGCGGCACGCTGTAGATCGGCGTCGGTAGGAACGATGCGCGGGATCGAGTATCCCAAACCTGAATGGATGGTATTATGTTTATGCGGTGGTGTCTCGACTGCATCCATTTCCTGAACGTCTTTTGGAATAATAATGCAGGTCACGCAGCGCTCAGCTTTGGCGATACGGACGGCACGGTCAACCAGATGGCGTATCTGCACCGGGCTGGATGCCATATAGACATATTCGCCTGCAACATCTTTGAAGAGGGAGGCCAAATCAACCTCCTGCTGATAATTGCCTCCGATAGCGGCGCGTGCTGATTGACCAACGATGGCGACCACTGGTTGGTGATCCATCTTGGCATCATAGAGTCCATTCAAGAGATGTATAGCTCCTGGTCCCGATGTTGCCAGACAGACGCCGACTTCATCGGTAAATTTGGCGTGGGCCGTAGCCATAAATGCGGCCATCTCTTCGTGACGCACCTGAACGAATTCAAACAATTCCTGGTTGCGCTCGAGACCCCCAAGAATGCCATTAATGCCATCACCGGGATAGCCATAAATACGTTTAATGCCCCAGGCGGAGAGTCGTCGCAACAGAAAATCACTGACTTGCATAGCCATATCTTGCTCATCCTTTTCTTCTATCTATTCGTGGAGATGTCCGTTAAAAGGTGGTCCCTCCATCATACGCTGGTAGGCTTTACCTTACTTATCGACAGTGTAAAAGGTGTGCCGCATGCCTGTTTCCCTCTACTATGATGTTTGCTCTAGTGCAAAATCAAATCTCCGCTCCTCTGCTATCGTACACGATGATCTATTGGGATTGGTGACAAGCGACCAGCGTTGATGGACATGAAATGGTTTGTTTTTCTCTACGATATTGACTATAGCAAGCTCAAAAATCTTTTCCTAATCTTCTGGAGATGGCCTGTTTGCCAGTGGCCCACTCGTGTGACCCTCCAGCTAGGTCTAAAGACTGGTAGCTTCTGAGACTCCTGCGTAGTGGGTTTCCCGAGTAGGGATAGCGTAGTTACTATTTCGCGAGCCATGAAGCTCTGCAAGAATCACATCACTGGCCTTTTCACCTATCATATAAATGGGTGTGACAATGAAAAATCCTGGGATACGTGGAAAGATCGAGGCATCGACGATGCGCAAGTTGTTTACTCCGTAAACGCGGAATTTGCTGTCAACAACGGCCATTCTATCGTTCCGTACACCCATTTTGCAGCTACAGGAGGCATGATGTCCCCAGGCTTCATTTCTAACGAACTCACGTACCTCGTCGCGTGTATGTATCTGTTCTCCAGGTAGAACCTCTCTTCGTACAATCGGCTTTGCATGTTGCATCATACGCCGTACGAATTCTACTCCATTGACCACTGACTCAAGATCTTTCCCACTTGTATCGCTGCCTTCCTGGAAGGAGTGAAAATTAATGTTGGGTGTATCTCGGGGATCGTTCGATTTGAGCAGTACACGGCCTGCTGTATTTTGTGTATGTGCTTTGAGGATCACCCACGTAAAGTAATTTCTGTTCTGCTGGAGTTCTTGAGAGTAGCCAGGGTAGTATCCTCGGAAGGCACCAGGCAGGCCGAAAATGTAGAGATCTGGCAGAGGTCTGTCCGGTCCAGATTTTTCTATGATGGCAAGCACGATACCGTTGCTGGTGTACACGCCTTTTCCGTATTGCCACTGTCTAAAGGCTGGATCAGGTAGTTGATCGGATTTAAGCAGGGGCGGAAAGTTAGTACTCATCTCTGTGAGAATATTTATTTCATAACGATCCTGCAAATTCTCGCCGACTCCAGGAAGGTCTACACGTACAGGGATACCAAACTTTTTTAATTCCTCTCGCGGTCCTATGCCCGAAAGCTTGAGGAGCTGGGGCGTGTTAAAGACACCAGTGGCGAGAATAATTTCTCGTTTTGCAAAGACCTGTTTACTTCCTGGGAATGCTGTGTCCCGTCGTGCAGAAGGATCGGCACGGTAGAGATGTTTCCCCTCAAGGTACTCTACTCCGATAGCTGTGTTGTCGTTGGAGAATAAGACCTTTGTTGCGAGGACATTGGTTTTGATGGTCAGTTTATCGGGACATATTGTCTCAGCTAGGCGGATATATTCGCGCGTTCCGTTGCGGCGACCAACGTTAGTTGCTAAAGGCGTTCTCCACAGACCTTGTGAATTGCTCTGTTGCACATGCCAGTCATTGGGATCAAAACAATCTAAGCGTTCAAGTGGCGTGAGGGGTCTGCCCAGATGTTCTTCGAGGGTTTTCTCGGCTGCTGAAGTAAGAGTTTTGAAAAACTCGCGGTCGTGGATGACAAGGCTTGGATCTGGAGTCTGAGTGCCGAGCCATCCATCATATCCATGCCTGCTCTCGTTCCCGAAAGCTTTTCCAAGACCTGGAATGAGGCGGATAAGCCAAGCAAGTAAGCGGTTGCGAGGAGGGAGACATGGCCTATTTCGGTATTGGCATCGTTCAAGCCGTTCAAAGTAGGTGCGCATATGCTGGCTACTCCAAGATGCATCGTCAGTCATATGGGCAATATCATCCCAATCCTGATTATGGGGATATACTGTAATCAGGGCATTATGGGCAGTGCATCCTCCGAGGGTGCCTGCACGAGGATATAACACGCCCCCATGTTCTGCTACAAATTTGCTGTTACGGCGCTGCTGTGCTTCGTCAGAATAATGTCTTACGAAAAAATTCCAGCTCATACCTGAGTCTTCTGTGGCGAGGAAATGAAAAGCAGGTATTTGATAGCGGTAATTCTCATGTTCATCACCTGCCTCAAGCAGCAGCACTCTTTGACCACCCCTGGCTAAGTTGGCGGCCAATGGCCCACCACCTGCTCCTGAACCAACAACAATGTAATCGTACTCAGCTTCATAATTCATTTTTGCCATGATGATCTGCACCTTTCCTTATTGCAATGGTATCAGAGCATCAGACTGTGCAGTCATGCTGATCTGAGTAGCAGGATGGGCCAGCAGTGCTTGATAACCGTTGCTCATCTATTCCATTGCGCTGACAGCCATAACTTGAATTGGCTTATGGATGCTGACAAGCCAGTTCCATGTGTTAAACTAGGCCACGTCTTTAGTGGCAGTTGTTACCTATCCTATCACTTAGTGTGAAAAGAGATCAAGCACGACGGTGAGATGTTGCAAACCTTGTTTGGCAGAGCATTATACGATCACTCCCATTTTTGCAGCGTAGTCCAATCAACTACGATTTTTATATCGTTTATTTGTAGATGTTATTTATATTATTGACTTGCATTTATATTTATGCTATTATTAAAAATAATACTTAATATATTCTTCAATATAGTCATAGTCGCGTTTACATTAAAGATGAATTTTGGAGAGGTAGTTTAAACAAGATTTCTGTCTCCTTCCAGATCCGTCGGCTATGTACTGAGGC
>DASYAN010000004.1:0-4536 GCA_036501345.1 Ktedonobacteraceae bacterium | reverse complement strand
GTGGATTCTCGCATACAGGGTTGTCTGGGCTGTTTTGAACAAGGATAAAGAGCATGCCGAATTGGTAGAGCGTCCCTGGACGCAGATCCTTTTGATACCAGGGGATGGAAAATGGGCATCGCTTCTGCCAGGCATAGTGAGAAATTTACCACGCACAATGCTCAAGCAGGATGGGGAGAACTGGCTGCTCTCCATGCCACCATCGCGTCCGCTATCTGAGCAAGACGAGCGTCGGCTCAATAGCCTTATATCGCAGCACATCTTGAAGAGCTGGCAGGTGCTGCCATCGCAGGAGACCTGAGATAGAGACAGCACACCAGCTGTAGAGCGTCTTTTTGTTGATTAGGAAACTTTAACCCGCAACCAATTTGATATCAGTTGCCAACTGCTGATAGTTGAAGCCTGGAGCAAAACCTTGCTGTTGGGCTTCCATGGGAAGGATAGCATATGCTTCATCAACACACTCATCCCACCAGTCCCAAGTACCAAGTTGTGTACTTCCCCAGGTGAGCACTGTTACACTGTTCTGGTCATATCCAACGGCGAAAACGGCGTGGCCGCTATTTGTCAGTGGACTAGGCGTCCAGGGCTGGCCAGAATCAAACTCTTGAACACAGTTTTGCTGGACCTGGAAACCCAGGTAGACACCACCAAAGAGCCCTATCGCCTGCTGGATGTGGGTGTGATTCTTCGGATCAATACTTACATAAGCGATGATCCGATCACTACCAACAAGATTGCGCCTCCAATAGTTCAGCACATCAAGTTCAACCAGTCCGCTATCAACGCCGCCTGTTAGGCGAAAATATAATTTCTCCACATTCAACGCCGACATGATTGTTTTCGTGCCAACCAGTCCCTCATAAACCGTTTGGGCATGTGCCAGAGCAGCAATAGTACAGTCTCCATAAACATCATTGCTATCCATTGGGAACAATTGCGCAGGATCTACTGTCTGAAGGTCCTGGTAGACTCGAGGTAGGACATTGTAGGCAACAGGAGGCGCAACGATACTTTCGGTTAGATAGTTTTTGAAGCGCAACGTGCGATAGTCGATCTTAGGAGGAAGCTTTCCAAATCGATAAACCGTCATTTGTATGCATACCTTTCATACCAAAAAACTCCCCGACGAACAGCAGAGAATCGGGGAGCATCGTCATCATCAAGCTATGATAGGATTAGCAGCCGCAGCTGGTTGTCTGCAGAGCAGTTGTGGTCTCGGTCACTGGTTGCACAATAGTCTCGGTCTGCTGGACTGGCACAAACTCAACTTGTTGCAATGGTGCAAAGCCACCGAAGCCAAAGCCACCAAAACCGAAGCGTCCGCCGCCAAAATGACCACCACGAAAACCACCACCAAAGCCTAGGTGAAGACCACCACCGAGCCCGAGGCCCAGACCTGCGCAGGCACCTTGAATATTCCGGAGCTGGTCATCAGTAAGCTCAATTTCTTCAGAAATTTCTGTCATGATAGAAAACCTCTTATCTAGATTTTTAGAAGGTTACGTCAACCTCTATTACTACAAAGTGTACTTATCAAAAGCTATCCTATGGTGAAAAGCATGGATTTAAGAATATTTTGAGGCTGATATTCAGTACAATAGATAGAGACACGGGACGCGGTGTAAATCGTTACGTGTGCATGATAGTACACCGCGTCTCTCATTTTCCACGAGGATATTTTCCCCACAGGGGTATATTGAAGCTGATATTCAGTACAATAGATAAGAGAGACGCAGTACCCTTGCCATCTGAAGCTTTCGTTGAGTTTTACCGACCTCCTCTGAGTTATAAAATGCTGCGTCTCTATTTTCCTGAGGCAATAAATATGAAGAAAACATCAAAGAAACCTAGAAAGTTTGGTAGGCGCAAAGTAAAGGCAAATCCAATGAAGAAGTTAGAGCGACAAATTAGAAGAATGTCGAGTGAGGCGATAGAGTTGATGGATGAGTTGTCGCCAGGGTTTGCTGCATAGTATCATGAAAGTTATGATGACGAGGGTAATTTTGTTGGTGAGAGGATACCAGGGTTGTTTGAATAGCGATAGAATAGAAAGGTGGTTTAGTTCTACCACACAAGCAAGGAACTGGAAGTATGGGGCAGAGCACGCATCTCTGTCCTTTCCTTATGTCTAGAGCATAATGGATAGTACTTTTAGAATATCATTGACAATGCGGAATATATCACGGTATACTAAGAACAGTTAATGGCGGCTAAACCTCTTGCGTCTGGCTTGGCAATATGGAAAGTGAAATACATCCACATAGAATATATCGGAGCCGCTGTGGAGATTAAGAAGTGTAGACGCACTGAAAATAGTCTAGGGATCAAAAGCTATCCCGAGGAGCAAAGGGCTACGATACAGTTAGATGTCGTAGCTCTTCCTTTTTGCCAAAATCTAGCTGTGCAATAGATGTATTGAATGGTAGAGATATGATGATAAGATATAGGTGATGTATCCTATAGCCATGCGCTATAAGTAGGAAAGGCAACCTATCTTGCAATTATGGGTTTCTATGGTATAATGGAATTGGTGATTAGGAAACATAATCACCCGTTACTCTCTAGGAAGGTGCCAATGATGGATGATACACAGGGGATTATAAACGTCAATGCAACACAAGCAATTAAGTATCATACTGATTTAGCTATAGGAGGTGAGGCAGCTAATAGGGCAAGCCAGCAGAATGCTTTTCAGGACTACCAGAGTAAAATCACTCCTAATACAAAAAGGCGTCAGAAGAATGACTTAGAAGCCTTTAGCTTGTATTTATCTAAAGCTGGTATTAATAGATCAGTAGAAGATATGATGCATGACCCTCTTGCTTGGAAAGGAATGACTTACGGGTTATTACGAGGATTCGTTGTATGGTCTCTACAAGAGGGATATAGCACAGGAACAATCAATGTGCGGCTTTCAACCATCCGCCAGTATTGTAAACTTGTAGGTCCAGAACCTTATGGTGCAGGGGTTATATCAGAGCAAGATCTGGCAGCAATATTTACTGTTAGAGGATATGATGGTAAGCAGGCCAGGAATATTGACCATGACCGAGAATACAACGGGATACCAACACGGAAAAGTACAAAGAAGTCTGAGGCGACTATAGTTAATACAACGCAGGCTCTTACTTTAAAGAAGACAACGATCGACAATAAGAAAGTAAGACAACGTGATCAAATTAATGCGGCACGTGATGCTCTCATGATGGGTCTTTTCATCGAGCATGCTTTGCGTGTGAGTGAGATTGCAGCATTAAATGTAGAGCATATTGACATTGCTGCAGGGCTCATAACTATCTATCGGCAGAAAACGAACCAGACAGATACTCACCTATTGAAGCAGCATACAAGGATTGCTGCAGAGATATACCTTGAGAAGATAGGGCGAACAGAAGGACCGCTCTTTGATGGCTACCAGGGCAAGAGATTATCAGTTAACGCTATAAATGTACGTGTCAGAGAACTCGGCCAGCAGATAGGAATTAAGAAACTTTCACCCCATGATCTACGCCACTTCTGGGCATTTGATGCACTGCGCAATGGTACCCCGATTGATCAGGTGAAGAGCGGCGGCGGCTGGAAGTCTGATAGTATGGTGCTCAGATATGCAAAGAGGTCAGGGATCGCCAATGCTGGAGTGAAGATTACAGAGGAAGTTTTATAAAGAAGGACACCACTCGATGAACCAATCAGCCTACACTGAACACATGGCCGAGATCCTCTACCGCAAGCTCACATACGAGGAAGAATATTTACCAGGGCAAAACCTAGTATTAACATCTGATAGCGTATTTGAAGCTCTATGCGAAATTGTGAAGCAACTGTCAGATATACCAGGACTTCGAGAAAGGATTGAGAAACTATCATGAATCAACCAACAGAAGACCGCATTAAGCACCTCGAAGAAGAGCAGAGACAACTCAAAGATGGGCAGAAACGCCTCGAAGAAGAAATGCGCCAGTTGCGAGAACAGCGAACCGAAGAGATCAAAGCTGTCAGAGTTGAGGTTGCCTCTGAAGATGTCATCAATCGAATGAAGACACTCGAAAAGGGTCAGAAGGAAACCAAGGAAGATACAACAGTCCTCAAAGACGATGTGGGGGTACTCAAAATTGAAATGCAAGGCGCAAGAGCCGATATTTTGCAAATCAGAGAGTCACAAGCGGACCTAAGAGATAGACTTATAGAACATAGTGAAGATCTCAAAGTAATTAAGGATAAGCAAGATACTCACACGGAGATACTGGGCCAAATTGTCACTATTAGCGAAGGCCACACGAAGCGCTTTGACCATATTGATGCAACCATGGCAACGAAGGATGATATTGCAAGAATAGAGGCAACGCAGGCTGAGCAAGGCGATCTACTGAAATTGATCTTAGATGAGATGAGGAAGCCGAGAGGAGAGTGATGGGATATCAGCCACAGCAGGAAGATTATAAAGTAAAGGCAGAGAGATCTGACATTGATCCATCATACTTTTATTATCATTTCTGGCAATATGATAATGATGAATGGCGTTTTCTCTATAAA
>DASYAN010000003.1:0-6398 GCA_036501345.1 Ktedonobacteraceae bacterium | reverse complement strand
AGTTTGTGTTACCTGGATATAGCTATAATATGATTCTTGTTCATAAATCAAGTGAGGGACAGCTCTGAGTGGTCCCAGCGATATAACCAGGGACATGATGAATGGAATCAGGCTGAGCAGGAACGTGGGACGCCAACGAGGGCGAAGTCCCCACAGTGAAGCGGCAAAGAGTAACACTGCGAAAATGAGCATCGTACGTCGTACACCATACGCTGGGATCAACCATAGCACTGGCAAAAATACGCCGATGATACTCCCAACAGTTGAAATGGCATAGAACGACCCGCTTATCTGCCCACTTTTGACGACATTGTGTGTTATCAGACGAATTGCGAAGGGAGAGACACAACCAAGTAGAGCTACAGGAATGGCAAAGAGCAAAATTGTATTCATAAAGATGGCAAGCAGAAACTGTTGAGCAGCGGTCATGGACCAGGAAAGAATTGCTTGAGCAATAAATGGAATGATTGACATTGAAAGTGCTGCTGCTGCTGTCACCACACAAAGTACATGTTTATAAGGATAATAATCAGCAAGTTTGCCACCAAAAAAGTATCCAATGGTCAGGGAGAACAGGATCAGACTAATGACTATAGTCCAGATATAGATCGATGTTCCAAAGTATGCAGCAAGAAAGCGCGAAGCACACATCTCCATAGCAAGACTGCTCATACCGCTGACGAATACTAGCACAATAAGAAAATACTTCAAGACTCCTCCAAATACTTATGCAAGATCGGAGAGCAGCAGGATACATACATCCATATCTCTTCCCCTACTTCTTACCATAGTATCATGCTCAGGTCTAGAGGGATTGAGGGACTAAATTTAACAAGCCAAGTTGATGATAGATTATATGCTCTATCTTCGCAGTAAATGTGAAAGGGAGAACGTACACTATTCTCTTTTTATTTCCAAAGAGGGTAATTATGACATTCGTCTGCTTCAAAATGTCCCTCTGTTCCTCTAGAAAAAAACACCTTTCACAGTTATCCTTAAGGAAGTTGCACGAAATGGATGAGCTTCTGAATAATGCCTTCCTCCTAGGAGAAAAACTATGGTTTACATTCTGAAAATGCTTGGGTTTGTCCGATCCCATTTATTGCTAATCATTTTGGGTATGAGCTGCGAAGTATTCTATATCCTGTACTTTGTGCGCCAGTTTTCCTTGTTAAAGTATTATAGTCATCTTTATCAGCTAACTAACAGTTTAACAGGTACTACACATGCAGCTGCTGCAATGTTCTTTATAGTTTTTACTATCCTCTTTGCTTTCTTTGGCCTTGCCTGGTGGGAGGCACGTCACCTTACAGGTCGGGCAACGCTGTACTTAATCCTGGGCTTTGGTGGTCTTTTCGCATTGACTATGGCGTTCGTCTATCCCATCACAGCTATTGATATATATAACTATATCGCAGAAAACTTGGTCTTGGTACAATATCATGCGAATCCCATTACTGTGCCAGCAGCGACTTTCTCCAACGATCCACTGATCACCTTAGCTGGTGGCTGGACATACTATCCTGCTCCCTATGGCCCTCTTGGCCTCATCATTGATGCCTTGTCAACACAGATCGTTGGAAGAAACTTGTTCGCGAATTTGCTCTTTATTAAGCTGATGTTTGCTAGTATGCTGATCTTAGAAGCTTTTCTTATCTACAAAATACTTTCTCGTCTTGCTCCCAAGCTTGCCCTCGCAGGTGCACTCTTCATCGCATGGAACCCTTACACACTTATGGAGTTTAGTGCTAATGGCCACAACGATATTGCGATGATGCTGTTTGTTCTCTTAGCAATCTTGGCTCTCGTTTATGATCATCTGGTCCTAGCCTTTGCACTCATTGTGATTTCTGCATTGGTGAAGTTTGCAACCTTGCCGCTGCTTCCGCTATTTCTCATCTATGGTATTGCACATCAGCCAACTATGCGAAAACGCATAATATACCTAGCTTTAGTCATTTTCAGTACGCTCATGCTTTTTATGCTTGTCTATGCGCCTTTCTGGCAAGGAATCAAGACCCTCAACGCATTGCAATCTCAGGATCAACGCTACATGTCCTCATTTGCCACCATGTTAGCCGATACATCATTAGGCAAAGTCACACGGGATCAAGCAAAGTGGTTAGGACGCGTGCTCTTCGGGATTATCTATATCTATGCACTCTTTCTTTCCAGAAAACGTCTCCCTGATATGCTTCGTGCCTGTTTTCTTACACTCTTCTTTTTCACAGCACTAGCGGTGACTAACTTTGAAGTTTGGTATGCCATCTGGCCTATGATGTTTGCAATACTCATTCCCAGTACCATTGTCTCTCTATCCATGTTCGTTTTTGCGTACGGAGTTTCACTTTCAGTGATAGACTATATCTTTCTGGCATCCTGGCTTGGATTCACAGAGCCCAGCTACGCACTAGCAAATAATCTAGCCTATCTTATGACCTTTATGCCTGCTATACTTATGCTTTTTTGCTTTACCTTACAACAGATAGTATCAGTAAAGCCCAAAATAGATAAAGGTCGAGTACAGGCGGAAAGCCCTGCAGATGAACCCGTAAATGTGAAAGAGAGAGCATCATCCTCGTAACTCAATATCAATGAAAGAAAAAATCAGGTTCTTGCCCGAAAGAAAGAATCAGGACCTGAAAATGCTTGCCAAGAAGAACTGTTATGAGAAGTAATAAGTCATGATATATGCATGGATGGGCTTGATTGAAATAGCTTACAGAGCCAGTTGAGAGCCATAGACCTACTCCCTAGTGACAATGCCTGACCCCGACAGAGTACCTGTTTCAGGGCAAAGTGAATATTCACCTTGTCGTACAGAAGAGAGTTCACTACAATAAAAATGATCAAATGAATTATGTAGGAGTCGTGAAATACTTCTGTGACTACGAGGATGCCCCATATGTCAAATTTGCTTGCTGCACGTGCTCAGATGGGCACATCATTAGCCTTTCATATTATCTTTTCTGCTCTGGGAGTTGGAATACCTTTACTCCTTTGTATTGTCGAAGGACTAGCGCTGCGAACAAAGAATCCTGTCTGGATGATGCTTACCCGGCGCTGGGCAAGAGCAGCAGCTATTCTCTTCGCCATTGGTGCCGTCTCAGGAACAATACTCTCTTTTGAGCTTGGATTGCTCTGGCCTACGTATACAAAATTTGCAGGTGCCGTCATTGGCTTGCCCTTTATGCTTGAAGGCTTCGCCTTCTTTACCGAAGCAATTTTTCTTGGTCTTTATTTGTATGGCTGGGATCGTCTCTCTCCACGTGCTCACTGGCTCTGCTCATTCCCCATCTGGATCAGTGGACTGGCTTCAGCATGGTTCATTGTTAGCGCAAATTCCTGGATGAATACCCCGGCAGGTTTTGTGATTAAGCATGGCAAGATTGTCGATATTAACCCTTTGCAGGCCATCTTTAATCCCAGCACACCTTATGAGACCGTTCACATGATACTGGCTTGCTACGTCGCGACAGGCTTTGCTGTTGCCGCTGTCTATGCATTTGCTTTCTTGCGTGGCAAACGTAGTGAATACTATCGCAAAGGATTGATGGTGGGAATACTCATGGCAGTCATTGCTACACCACTGCAAATGGTCAGTGGAGACTTTAATGCTCGCTACCTTGCCGATTATCAGCCAGTTAAGTTTGCAGCAATGGAAGGGGTGGTTCATACCGAGCAAGGTGTTCCTCTAAAAATAGGTGGACTTGCCGATCCTAATACAGGCCAAATCCACTACGCGATTGAAATCCCAAACGGCCTGAGCTTGTTGGCATACCTAAACCCGGATGCGACGGTCAAAGGGCTCGATCAAGTGCCACGGGAAGACTGGCCGAATGTATTGCTAGTCCACTCATCATTTGATGGTATGGTTGGCAGTGGATTGTTTGGGCTACTAGTTGCTGTACTATTCTGGGGACTCTACTGGTTCAAAAAGCGTACTTTTCCTGAGAACCGCCTCTTGCTCTGGGGAATTGTGCTAGCCGGGCCATTGGCATTCCTGGCGGTAGAGCTAGGCTGGATGGTAACCGAGCTGGGACGCCAACCATGGGTTATCTACGGATACCTACGAACGAAAGACGCTGTCACAACAGCTCCCTGGCTGAATATCAGCTTCTCGATCTTCTCACTCGTGTATATCTTGCTAGCAGCGGCACTAATCTGGCTCCTCCGGCAAGTTGCACGTCGACCTTTACCACAAGTTAAAGCGGTCGGAGAGGGGTATCAGGTTATAGAGCCAAACATAGTTGATGCAGAAGAGGTAGGTGTATAATGGATGTTGCATTAGTAGCACTAATTATTCTCTGGTGGGCGCTCATCACCTATGCTGTATTAGGAGGTGCCGACTTTGGAGCTGGTGTCTGGGATCTGTTTGCGGTCGGTCGTCTAGCCGACCGCCAGCGCAACTTGATCAACCACGCCCTGGGTCCAGTGTGGGAGGCAAATCACGTCTGGCTGATCTTTTTGATCGTAGGTCTGTTTAATGTATTCCCAGCAGCATTCGCTACGTTATCTATAGCACTATTCCTTCCTTTTACTCTTGCACTACTTGGTATCGTCTTACGCGGAGCAGCTTTTATTTACCGATATTATGCTATAAACTCGAAAGGCAGATTTGCCCGCTTGTGGGGACGTGTCTTCAGTGTCTCTAGCCTGCTTACACCATTCTTTCTAGGAGCCTCGGCGGCAGCAGTTGCAAGTGGAAAGCTGCTTCCTCCCAATGGTATTGCTGATGCAACGTACATTGTCTCGTTGATCTCGCCATTCGCACTAACAATCGGTGCGATGGCAGTCACTCTGTGTGCCACTATTGCAGCTGTCTACCTGACGATTGAGGCCAGAGATACCGAGCATGACAAAGAGCTAGCAGAGTCGTACCGCTTGAAAGCTTTGATTGCCGGAGCGGTCACTGCGATCCTCGGTGCACTTGGCCTTGGATTATCATCAGTTGAGTCGCCTATTCTCTGGCACGGTATGCTGATACGAGCGTGGCCAGTTGTGATTATAACCATGATTATTGGTCTGGCAACAGCCACTACATTATATGCAAGATACTATAGTACAGCGCGAGTCCTAATAATCGCGGAAACTGCTTTCATGTTAGGTGCATGGGGATTAGCTCAATACCCCTATATTGTTCCTATTAACTATACAATTAGCAATTCTGCCAATGCTCCCAATGTAATTACCGCTGTGCTCATCAGTCTGGCCTGTGGAATGATAATTGTCATCCCATCACTTTATTATTTGTTCTCAGTCTTCAAGCTACCTTATCCTGCGCCGGGGCTGCAGAGATCAGCCAATGAGCAAATAGAACCGCAGCAGAAAGGAGCAGCCTCGTAATTGACAAGGAAACCATTAATCGTTGAGCAAAAGGGCAAGCGACGGCGCGGGAACCTCATGGCTCTCGGAAACGCTAACTACGGCAGTTCCAACGGCAAAGAACTCTATGACATGCGAGCCCCATCCGTGGCTTCGCTCGACAATCTGGGCACCGACGACTCCATGCGCCTTCAGCCCAATAGCTTCGGCCTGCATCCGCTCCATAGCTAGCTCGCGGGCATCATACAACGCCTGAGTGTAATTGGTCATTTCAACGTTGCGCCCAACCTGACTGAACCACTGTCCAAGACCCTGGTGAGAAACATGATACACACAATTTCCCATAACCATGCCTACGGGTCGATAACCTGCACGTAACAAAGTCCAGAAATCCTGACCGGAAAGATCTGAGGTAAAAGGCATACCATGAGCATTACGAAAGTGTTTGCCATCACGCGAACGAATTGCTGTGCCTATAGCGACGAACTCGGCCAACGCCTCTCCCCACTCATGCCGTGTGACTTCGAGTCGCACTCCGACTATACCATCAGCACCTAGCTCATTAGCCTCTTCTTCCATACGTGTCATTGCTAACTCACGAGCATGGTACATGGCCTGTGTGAGGACAGCCATCTCCTGATTTTGGTTCCAATTCGCTCGTTGATATCCAATGTGATAGATTGAACTTCCTACAACAAGGCCCACGGGATCGAAACCAGCTTCACGTACTAAGAGAAACTCGTTGACGCTTAGATCACTAGTGAAGAGCCCAGCATGGTTAGCATCCTTGCGCATACTGCTGAGGCGCTCACGAGCATGTACAGGTAAATCAGTTCCTTGTGGAGGTATCTGTTGCGACATGGATAAACACTCCTTATTTTTCCTTTAGCATTAGCGATGATAATTATTCGCTGAATGTCAGCTCCCGATTCTGTCCATAACGTCCAGGACGCAGGTCGGTGAACGCGAGAGTCGGTTTCGGTGGTGGAATGATATGATCCTTTTTCACAGCAGTAATGGCAGTTCCAACAGCCGAAAAATGGACGAAGAGATCCAGGTACTTTGCAGATGGC
>DASYAN010000002.1:0-19067 GCA_036501345.1 Ktedonobacteraceae bacterium | reverse complement strand
GCGTAACTCACTCAAACGGTGCTCGTCGGGTGCTTGTATAGGCCGACCAGTGGGGCCAACGGCTCCAGCGACGAAAGCAGGAAGCCCTGATATCTCGCGTGCCTCCAGAGCAATACGTGCAGCGCGAAAATTAATCTCTCGCACTTTCTCTGCTAAATTGTGCGTTTCAAGTTTGACACGATTGGCCCCAAAGGTATTTGTTTCGATAATTTGGGCACCAGCACTGAGATACTCGCTGTGAATACTTTGGATAAGATTCGGGTTAGTCAGGTTCAATGCGTCAAAGCACTGGTCATAGGTCACTCCGCGTGAATATAACAGAGTGCCCATTGCCCCATCACACAGCAAAGGCCCTTGTTGAAGTTGTTCGAGTAAGAGCTGATCCATGAAAATACTTCTCCTGCTAGTGTTCATAATCTTTTTCTTTGATTGTACTCTATTTTGGAGACTTATGAAAAGAATAATACCGTAGAATTAGGGTTCTCTATTCTTAACAAGAAAGGTTCTCTCCTTGTTAAAATAATTAATGCGCATCTTAAATCTTATCAATAATTCTTGTGCTACTTCACTTCCTCTTGACATGAGATAGTAAAATAGCTATACTTCTATTGATAATATGGAGTATCATCAATCTCTTCTTGTACTATTCTCTCGGAAGGAGAAACGTGTGAGCCATGCGTGCCCATGAGCAGATCAAATTCTGGCATGACGCCACATTGAGTAATCTTGAACTCCTTCGTGCGACCTATGTCACGCACACCTTTGCTCCCCATACACACGAAGTCTATGTGATAGGAGTCATTGAACAGGGGGCACAGCAGTTTACCTATCGGAGAAGTCGCCACGTTGCGCCGATTGGAAGTATCGTGTTCATCAACCCTGGCGAAATGCATACCGGCTCGTCCGCCACTCCCGACGGGTGGACCTACAAGGCACTCTACCCATCGACTGAGCTTTTACAGCGTGCTGTCTCTGATCTCACTGGGAGATCTCGCGATATGCCCTTTTTTGCTGAACCGGTGGTTCACGATCCTGAAATGCTGGTGGAATTCTCCCTCACCCATCGTGCTCTGGAAGAACACGCGTCCACTCTTGAACGGGAATCACGGCTCTTATGGACTCTTTCCCGCTTAATTGTGCGTTATGCTGACGATCATCCACGTCCTCGTCCATTCGCCAAAGAGCATATGGGCATCCTGCGCGTCCGCTCCTATATCGAGGAAAACTACGCAGAGAACATTTCTCTCGAACAGTTGGCCGCAATTGCACATCTCAGTCCGTTTCACCTACTCCGCTCATTTAGAGATCAGATAGGCTTGCCTCCTCATGCCTATCTGATACAAGCACGCATCAGGCATGCGAAGCACCTGCTCCGTCTGGGGCTGCCATGCATAGACACAGCACTTGCCGTAGGCTTTGCGGACCAGAGCCACCTCACCAAACATTTTAAACGCATTGTCGGTGTACCACCCGGACTGTACGCCACAGTCACTAAAAAAGAGCAATATTAGACAAGACGGCCTTCTTCTCGCCTTCTATAATAGCCTCATGAAAACATCACTTTCTGAGTTCTTACACGGCATCAGAGACGAACTTCCAATCCTGCTCGGAGTGCTCCCCTTTGGTATGGTCTATGGAGTGTCGGCCATCAGCGCGGGTATTCCGGCGAGCATCGCGCAAGCTATGTCGTGCATCACGTTTGCAGGTGCAGCCCAATTCGTGATCGTCCAGCTCATAGCAGCCGGTACGCCTTGGCTTGTCGTCATTCTGACTGCCTTTATCGTGAATATCCGCCATATATTCTATAGCGCATCAGTGTCTCCCTACACGAGCACTCTCCATCCCCTTTGGAAGTGGCTGCTGGCATACCTGTTGACCGATGAGGCGTATGCGGTGACCATCTTGCACTACCAGAAGGTCGGAAATGAGAGGCAGAAGCACTGGTATTTTCTGGGAGCCGGGCTGGCCTTGTGGACGGCCTGGCAACTGAGTACTGCCGCAGGGATTTTCCTGGGCGGGCATATCCCTACAAGTTGGTCACTGGACTTCGCTTCTCCGCTCACTTTTATTGCTCTAGTTGTGCCAGCACTCAAGGATCGCATCAGCACAACTGCCGCACTGGCCTCCGGGTTGACCGCGCTGCTTGTCACTGTTTTACCACTGAAACTAGGGATAGTTCTCGCCGCGCTGGTTGGTATCGCTGTTGGTCTCACTCTCGAGTTAAAGAAAACACCATTGATAGAGTAAGGAGCCGGATATGTCACAGGAATGGCTTTGGGTGACCATCATCCTTGTCGGATTGCTAACCTTGGGTCTTCGTCTATCTTTCATAGTGTTCATAGGCAAAATGCAGATCTGGCCCATAATACAACGGGCCTTACGCTTCGTGCCAATTGCTGTGCTCTCAGCACTCATCGCACCTGTCCTCTTCTTCAAGGACAGTTCACTCGATGTCTCGTTGAGCAACATCCGCCTCCTAGCGGGAATCCTCGCGATACTGGTCGCCTGGCGTACAAAGAATGTTCTGCTAACCATTTTGAGCGGCATAGCTTGCTTACTTATTTTGCAGGTCTTCGTACTATCTCATTAGTTTGCGAGAAAACTCACTATGTTCCTCTCTTTTTGCATAGCCTCGCTTATCATGCAGAGAGTGTTTCCTCGATAGGAATTCGTTCTGAGAGATCTAACCGGAACTGACCATAAGGCGTCACATGGCTGTAGATCAGAGGAGTGAGGGCGCGGAGATCTTCCTTTTTTATCTGGCGGAACTGTTGTGGTTCAGCTAAGACTCCTTGAATAAGTAAGGTATTCACATAGAAAAGGCAAATTTGCAGCAGATGCAGCGATAATGTGGGCTCTCTGCTAATTTGGGTGAAAGCAGGGAGAGGGTAAGAAAAAAGCTTTCTCCTCAAGATAGTATTATTTACTCTGCAATGGTTGCAGATCTTAAGAAACAGCCAGAGCAAGAAACAAAATGTTTTTTGAGCCGAGATCGTAAGGCATTTGGCAATGACGATTACCGCAGTATCAAGGCTGAGCTGGAAAAGCATAATTGTCGTTACATCAGCAGCTTTGCACAAGGCTTAAGTTTTATACAACAAAAAATAGGGTGACCACTCGGCCACCCCACTGAGATAGGTTTATATATCTTCCCTATTGAGCATTCACCTTAATCGTGCGAGCTTTGGCATGTTCAGCCTTGGGCAGTTGTAGTGTCAGAATACCGTTGGTGTAGTGGGCTTCGACACGCTCTGCGTTGACTGCTGATGGAAGCGAGAAGGACTGTTGGAAACGGCCTGATTGGAAGCCATTCCAATGTGCTGTGGCACCTTCAGGGGCCTGTATCGTGGTCTCCCACTTCAAGCTTACTGTCGCCTGCTGAACCGTGATCTCTACATCTTCTGGCTTGATGCCGGGTGCTGGGATCTGTAACGTAAATCCATCGGCTGTCTCGTATAGGTTGGCGGGCACTGCTCGGCCACTCCATGCATTATTCTGCCGGGGAGAGATAAAACTGTCTTCGAAGAGGCAATCCATAGCTTCACGTAGAGAAACAACTTCGCTAAATGGATTGTAACGGGTAATATTTGCCATTTATCTGTATCTCCTTTTATCTTTGCTTTCTGTTCATTGCGAGGTGTAAGTCGATCTACTGTGATCTCGTCTGACCTCGCGACTCGTTTTTGTTTCTGTGAATACTATATCTCATCATCTGTTAGAGTAACGTATGCGATATGTAAGAGATTTGTTAGAAAACTTGATAGGTAAGCTATCAATCTTTTTTTTGCTTAGACAATGTTGCTCAAACTAGGGCTGAGTTGCTCTTTGTACGGCAACTTTGCTTAACTCTCGACTATTATGCACGATTTTGCTACAATGCTGGTAACTTTCGGGTACCAGACTCAGACTGTCTCCAATGCTGGGTGGGCAAGCATGCTTTGCGTCCTTTCTCTAGTAGCCCTGCAGAATAGGTACCAATACAGGAAGAACCATATAAATGCTCTATAACAAAACTTGGGAGGAATGCTGATGATGGTGAAACCACAACCGACATCCAAAGAGATAGATTACCTGTTGACGCGTGGTGTTGCGTTAGTCGAGAAAGAAGCTGACTTGCGTCGGCTTCTACTAGAAGGCAATAAGGGTGAGCCACTGCGTGTAAAACTTGGCGTGGATCCGACACACTATGAATTGACGATCGGCCATGCCGTTGTTTTCCGTAAGCTGCGCCAGTTTCAGCGTCTGGGCCATAAGATGGTCGTTGTGATTGGTGACTGGACTGCACGTCTGGGTGATCCTAGCGGCCGTCTGGAAGCGCGTAAGGCTCTGACCTCCGAAGAGGTCAATTCCAATGCCGCCACCTACCTCGACCAGTTCTTCAGAATCGTTGATGCTCAGCAGACCGAAGTACATCGCCAGACTGAATGGTTTGACAAATTTAGTCTGGGTGATGCGATTAAGTTACTGGGCTATAAGACGGTGGCTCAGATGCTTGAACGGGACGATTTTTCGAAACGCTATAAAGGCGGTATTGAAATCTACCTGTCCGAATTCATGTATCCACTGTTGCAGGGATATGACTCGGTGGCGCTACGTGCGGATGTCGAGATTGGTGGCACTGATCAAACATTCAATTTGCTGGTTGGTCGTGAACTGCAGCTAATTTTTGGTCAGACACCCCAACAAATCTTGACGATGAATTTGATTGTGGGCCTCGATGGCGCAAAAAAGATGGGTAAATCGCTGGATAATTACATCGCGATGACCGCTCCCGCCAAGGATATGTTTGGTAAATTGATGTCGCTTCCCGATCCGACCATGCGCTCGTATTTTGAGGCTCTGACCGAAGTTCCGAACGAAGAACTAGATGAGTTTGATCATAAGATAGCTGAAGGCACGCTCAATCCTCGAGATGTCAAGCTGCGTATGGCGCGTGAGATTGTGACCGAGTTCCATGATACTGCCGCTGCTCAAGAGGCTGAGGAGGCTTTTATCCGTCAGTTCTCTGAACGCAAATTGCCTGTGGATATTCCTGACTATCGTCTCAGCACACCCAAGAATATTGTCGAGTTGATGGTTGAGGCAAAACTAGCTGGTAGTAATAATAAAGCCAGGGAATTGATCAAGCAGGGTGGTGTGTCGCTCTTCCCTAAAGGGGAAGCAGGTGAGTCACAACGTATTACTGATGTTGATTTTATTGTTGATGTCCTTGATGGTGTTATTCTGAAGGTGGGCAAACGCCACTACATTCGTATCAAAGCTTAGCAAGGAGGTTCTTTTATATGCCACAGGCAACAATTGGTGTAATTGGTGGTACTGGACTCTATCGTATGGAAGGTATGACTGATGTTGAAGAGGTCAGCATACATACTCCCTTTGGGGACCCTAGCGATGTCATCACAATCGGGAAAGTTTCAGGGGTATCAATGGCATTTCTGCCTCGTCATGGCCGGGGTCATCGTATCAGCCCAACGGAAATCCCTGTTCGTGCTAATCTGTGGGCACTCAAAAGTCTGGGCGTTGAATGGGTGATTTCGGTGAGTGCGGTGGGCAGTTTGCGCGAAGATATTGCGCCGCGTGATTTGGTGATTCCTGATCAGCTTTTTGATCGCACGAAGAGTCGCGTGAATAGCTTTTTCGAACAGGGAATTGTTGTTCATTGCACTTTTGCCGAGCCGTTCTGCCCCACACTGAGCAAACTATTGCTAGATTCAGCCCGTGAATTGGGCGATGTCAAAGTACATGCCGGGGGAACCTATGTATGTATGGAAGGTCCCCTTTTCTCTACACGTGCCGAATCTCATGTCTATCGCAAGCTCGGAATGGATATTATTGGTATGACAGCTCTACCGGAAGCCAAGCTAGCACGAGAAGCTGAATTGTGCTATGCAACGATTGCCTGTGCCACTGACTATGATTGCTGGCATGAGTCGGAGGAATCTGTCACGGTTGAAATGGTCATTGGGCATTTGAGTGCCAATGTGGCCAATGCCCAGCGAATTTTGCGTCTTATTGCCCAGAGGATTCCGTCCACACACTTGGATCAGCCCTGTGGCTGTGCTCAAGCGCTGGCAACGTCAATTGTAACTGATTCCAGCTTGATTCCAGCAGAGGTTAAGGAAAAGTACCAGCTTCTGATTGGGAAATATATCTCTTGATTAGATTAGCCATACTTCTCAAGTCTCAAGCGGCATCAGTAGTGAAAGCTGATGTCGCATTCTTACTATCCCCAAGCTGATATAGAAGTTGCGCCGTTTGAAAGCGAGCAGGCAGCGATTTCTACAGCGACAGAGCTGTCATCCAGACGTTCTTTCAATAGCTGCTCATTTATCCTACGATCTTCTTTATAAGTAATTTTGGGCAGCTATAAAAAGTCTTGCATTTTTGTCTGCTTTATGGTATAATCGGCATTAGAGTGTTAAGTTCGTGTGAGAACAGAATAATACTCAACTGATTTTTAATGGACAGAATGTCTGTTTATCCATTTCTATCTACCTCGTAGTGTATCTTATTTACTATTGGCGTTCAGGCTAAATGCTGAGAAGACTCGGTGGAAAACCGCTTAGGATCTATTTTTCGAGCAAAGGGTGTAGACCCAGTCCAGATGTCTTTCAAAGTTAATTAGTCTAAACATCAACCCTCAAGTCTCTGTAGAAATGTTCTCTCCATAGAGAGATCTCACTTGAATCTCCCCTGTTGAAGCAGATCTAACAGTCTGCTATGGCCTTGTTTAAGGAATGCTGTATAGCAAGTCCATTCCTGCAGCCGTTCACAGAAGTTTTGAACTACTATTGTATGTAAACCAATGACATCTGTGTAGGTTCAATCTTTCTGCATGCTATGGTAATGCAACATTCCGGTATAGGCTTTTGCAACATCAAGCAAGAGAAAGGAACATGCTAACATGAAATTTATTAGAAGTATTAGCACGGTCTCAAAGAAAGAACAAGTCATGACGCTTGCTGGTCCTACCTCTGAAATTGAGTTAACCGATAAGGAGCTTGAGGCTATTCGTGGGGGATGGGATAACAATAGAAGAGACGATGACAATGATGAACGTCGTCGCCGTCATCATCATCATCATTATGGCGACGATTGGAATCGTTGGTAAAACCGCATTAAATGCAAATGAGAGGTGCCATAAACAATGGCACCTCTTTTGTGTATTAATTTTCCTCCCAATGAGCTGTGTTTAGCTAACAGGTTTTAGGGCGTAAAAGAAGTATTTGTTTAAATTTGCTCTGTTTATCTATTATATTGGTATTGACATGATTTGATTAAAAGTCTATATTTGAAGAGAAAGATTTTGTTGTCCGGGGCTAGGATAGGAAGGTTATCAAGTCGTTTCATACCGCAGTGGGTATGGTGAATGTAACAATCTATAGATGCTTAGGAGTATTTATATGCAATGTAGTTCGTGTCGAGCTGAGGCTCCAGCCAATGTAGCCTATTGTCCTGTGTGTGGCAACCCGATCTCCTCATCTGCGCAGTCTTTGGATCAATCAACAATTATGTCATCTCCTGGAGTTTCACAACCAATCTATCCATCGACGAACTATGGCCCGTCATCTTATCAAGGATTGCAGCAGAACCCGTATAATAATCCCTATGAACAACCCTCGCCTTACGCTACCAATCTTCCGCAACCGCTAACACCCGTTATTGGAAATGGCACATTGCCGCCTGTGCCGTCTCCTGTCCCATCTCCACGTCCTAATCGAACCAGGGTATTTCTTATTATTGGCGTTAGTGTTCTGGTTCTTATTCTTATAGTCGTTAGTATTAATCTATTTATGTTGTCTCGGGGAGGAACAGGCCCTGATGCCACTGCAATGCCTTCCTATTTACCTTATAAGGGAACAATAGCTCTTGATGATCCCTTACAAGATAATAGCAAGGGTTACAACTGGCAGGAGACAAGCGATAGGTACGGTGAGAGTTGCTCTTTTACAAAAGGAGCCTATCATGCTATTACAAAAAGGCCATCAGGACAAACGGGAGGGTTGCTATATACTTGTGCAGCTGAGAGCTCTAACTTCGATAACTTCGTCTTTCAAGTCCAGATGAATATTATTAAAGGTGACTGTGGGGCCCTTGTCTTCCGAGCAGCGCCTTCAAATTTCCAATTTTACTATTTTAGGGTGTGTGTAGATGGCTATTATACTCTTTTCGTCTATAAGAATGATCAAGACACTCCACCACCTTTAGTAGGCCCTCTTTCTAGTACGTTAGTTCATACTGGATTGAACCAGTCGAATGTTATTACCGTTGCTGCCAAGGGAGAGGCTATCGATTTCTATGTAAATCAAAAGAAAATTGATAGTGTCACTGATAGCACTTACAGTAAAGGTCAAATTGCTCTTGCTACTGAATTTCAAACCAGTGATTTGACTGAGGTGGTATATAGCAATGCGAAAGTGTGGAAATTGTGAGGTGGGATATCCTGCTAGTTGTCTGAGGCGGCCATCTTTGTTAACTCTGATTCTCTACATTCGTAGAGTTCTTCTCTTTTGTGGAGATGCCTCAAGCAACTGGAGGTTCTTGTATCTCTAAGTTCATCTGCATGGTATGATACAATATCTTAAGGAGAAAGGAGCACGATCTATGGCACTACAACGCGAGCACTGGATAAGTTCAGAGGAGTACCTAGAGATAGATCAGGCCAGTCTTGATGTGAAATATGAATACGAAGACGGGCATATGTACGCTATGTCAGGTGGAACTGTAGAGCATGGACAAATTGCTATAAATATGATTAGGGCATTAGCTAACCACTTTGGGCAAGGCCCATGCCGTGCTTTTTCGTCTGATACTAAGGCGCAGGTTGCAGAGTCAAAGTATTACTACCCTGATGTGACCGTGAGTTGCAATCCAGAGGACAGACAAAGAGGAGTCACCATCATCCGCTCACCGCGTCTCGTCGTGGAAGTCCTCTCTCCCAGCACTGAAACTAATGACCGGGGAAAGAAATTTCGCGCTTATCGAGCATGTCCAAGTATCCAGGAATATGTCCTTGTTAGCTCTCAACGCCAAGAGGTAGAGATATATCAGCGCCAAGGGGACATATGGGTATACCGACAGTTCGGACCTGGTCAGCAAGTGTCATTGGCAAGTGTTGGCCTTACTATCGCTATGGCAGATCTCTACTGGCTGACTGATATCTTGGAGCAGGAACCAGAAGAAGAGTAAGTCCCAGTAATACGGTCGTTCTAGCCTATTCCTCCTCGAACCCGAATGCCTCAAAGCGTAGTGTTTTGCAGTTTTCTTTCACTGTATGCACAACATCCGTTGGCGCTCCATCGGGAAGCTCAGCCTGAATTTCGAGGGTGATCTTAACCTTTGCCCCATTCAGACTGACTAAGTGTTTTACAACCTCATCCATAATCTGTGCTGCATCCCGGCCTATCCTGTGCTCATTGATCGTGGCTGATCCATAGAAGCGGTGCATTTGTGGCTCTTCTGGCACCAGAGGTACAAGCACTGTTGGTATTGATTCTTGTACCTGTGAACTGGTTATCGTAGCCCCACTCCGCTCAAGCACTGCCGGAGCAAGCCTTTCCTGGCTCTGCGTATAGGCCATTGATGGCGAAGATGCTTTAAGCTTGGCTTCTGCTTCCAACGCCTCCGCCTCCATCTGGGTTAATGCAATCTCAGGTTTCACAAGGAAAGAATGTGCATCAACGATGATGTTGATTGCATGCCCAGCTTGTAAGTTGGTATAGCGTTGACGATCTTCGTCCCAACCACTTGCGTATGCAAATGTCTCTTTTACCCAGCTGGTTGATTGTAGTCCATCGCGGATAGCATTCAATAGCACGTCTTGATGTTTCAAGCGTGGCAAATAGACATATTTGGCGAAATTCTCTACCAATTCTTTAATGTGCACATGATTTCCACGCCACAAAGGAATTTTGTCTAACTCGTGGCGTAAAATGACACCTGCCAATTGGGTAACCAGCAATTCCTGGCTTTTCAGGTGACGACTGGCATTAGAGGCTAGCAAGCCCTGTCCCTGCTGTGGTGAGAGGCGAAACTCTGCTAGTTCATTAGATTTTACCTTGGGATCTTGTTGGTCGGGAACCAGCAGCCAACTGTAGGCTTCAGGGATTAGCGCCAGAATGCGTGAGTGTGCATCTTCCCGCTTGGTCTTGGCTTGATGGTATTGAAATGCATCGAGATTGAGAGGTTCACGCTCGTCCTCGATTGATTTCCATGCCATATATTGCCGGGTCATTTGTTTCAGTTCGTCCATGCGCAAGCGGTCAGCGGCCAGAAAAATGAGGGTGTTGCGATAGTTGCGTGATGCAGTTCCACGCCAATCGAGTAGCTTGGTTGCCTCTTGCCGAGCAGGAGAATGTTGATCGTTCCTGGCATGTGTATAGTGCGGTTTGATGAGGATCAGGCGCACAGCGGTCTCTTCATCGGCAATGTCCGCTCCCGAGTCTGGGCAGGGGTGTATCCAGCCAAAGTCGCCTTTATTGCTGCGTAGCTCAGGTTTGAGATAGTCTTTGATGAGCAGTGCAAAGACTTCCTCTTCATCACGTTGTGCCGCCCGATCCTGGGCTATACGTGTGACACTTGGCTGGGTGGTATACCAGTAGCGCCTGTCATTCAAATAGAGATAGGTGGCCTCGTCGGTCAGGCGGCGTAATGCATCACCGAAGGTGGCTACGCTCTCGCCCGGTTGTGCACAGCCCAGTTTGATGTGGCTATCGCTGGCTCCCTTATTCTGGCTCCCTTCTGTCGGGGCCGAGCCAAAGAAGATGGTACGTGCCACGCGACGGCAGGCCGAGAAGCGTCCCAGGTTGGTATTGCTACGATCGAGTTGGACGGGGAGAGCCTGTGACCCATCAATATCTTTTTCGATTACCGACCGCCACGTATCCGGTAGATATTGCATGAGGGCGGCTTGTACGTTGGCATCATCGACCGGGACACTGGCAGGTAAGATCAGCAAGCTTGTGTCCTGTCGTTCCCACAGGGTGTGCACAACGCTTGCCATTAGGCGCAGGACTCCACGTGTGCGTTGGAACTTTTCCAGGCTAGACCAGTCATTATAAAGGCGATCGAAGAGTTCGGGGTGAATGGGATAAGCTGCTTTGATACGTCGCTCGTAATCGGACTCGCGACACAATGAGGGAAATTCCTGTGGTTGCGTCCGATAATAATCGGCAAAGGCTTTTGCCACGGCATCACGTGCGGCAAAGTCGCTGGGATTAGTGATGGACTGGAAGAGGCGTCGCCGCACAATTTCAAAGCTCTCGTCTCGTCCAGCAGGACTCCAGGGAGATTCCAGACGGCCAAAGACCGTTCTTAACCGATCTAGCGCTTCAGCTCCACCTTGACCACCTGCCTCTACTGCCGAAGATGGGAGTGAGCCTACAAGCAATGTGCGAGGCGTGGCTTTAACCGATTCGGTGAGCGCCTGGGCAAAGCTAATATTGGTATCGAATGACCCACCGGAGAGATCGTTGCGACTGTAAACATGGCGTATGTAGGCAACCCATTCGTCAATCAGAATCAGGCAGGGTGCAGCTTGCGATAACAACGCACGCAATGTGGCGGAGCCAGGACTGATCCCCTGGCGATCGGCATCGGCTACTAGGGCATAGCCTTCACGACCCAACAATTGCCAGGCCAGTTCACCCCACAATGTACGCACGGTTGTTCCATCGGGCTTGTGATATTTCTCGCCAGGAGACATCTCGAAGCCGACGAGCACGGCCCGACGGGTCTCTGGGACAGTGGTGACCGTGGCAGCATCTAGCACAGGCTCGATACCTACCAATTCACTGATATCGACCCCAGAAAAGAGATGGTACAGTGCCAGTAGGGAGTGTGTTTTGCCACCACCAAAGTTAGTCTGCAATTCGATCACCGGATCACCGCCCGTACCCGATAGGCGGCGCAGAGCCGTTGTCAGCAGACGCTTCAAGCCCTCGGTTAAGAATGTGCGCTGAAAGAAATCTTGTGGTCGGCGATACTCGTCCGAGCCTTCATCACGATATACCTGACCGAGATCGGCAGCAAACTCTGCCAGTTGATAACGACCTGAGGAAACATCGGGATGTGGTGTAATAACGTTGCGCCAGGGCAGTAAGCCGTTGGTAGGTTGCCCGGTAATGGATACTACTGAACTATTCTGCACTTCTTTGCGTGTCTGCTCTTCAAAACGCAAACGCATGATTTCCTGAAGTTGACGTTTAATCTCTTTGGCTTCATCTGCAGAGACGGCACTGAGGAGACGGTGGATGCTATCCAGAGCGCGGGAGACATCGTCAAAATTAAAAGCTTCCTGGTGTGCCCAGCGATTACGTGTCTCACGCAGTTCACTGACATAATTGCGCTCCATGTGACCGAGCGTCTTACTAAAGACCTGCTTCCACTGATCCCACATAATCAGGAAGAGAGCCTGCGTGTCTAGGTGCAGATCCTGACCATCGCTAGTGATATGGTAATCGTGAAGGGCGTTGAGGGCTTGATAGCGCCAGCGTTGACCATAGGCAGCCTCCATCTCCCGTTCTACAAATGGTTTGAGGCCAGCATTAAGGATCTCTAAAGCTCGGCCAATACGCTCTCGATTACTAGTTGACATCCCTTTTTTGTCCCTTCTGCTAGATCAGCGTAGCCTGTTGCGGTAGATGTGCCACTCGTTGTGCCTGATCCCTAATATCTGACCAAGAAGTAATCAACATATTATAAGCCAGTGCCTCCTGAGCCCAGCCTTTGCGCTCACAGATTGTATACAGTCGATAAGCCAGATCACGCACAACCTCAGCCAGATCTCCAACGCGGCCCAACACATTGCCAGCACCATCGTAGCCATGTTTATCCAATCCATAGATAGCACGCTGCATCACCTCCCACGCCGTCAAATGAGCATTGGCCGTTGGCAGCCACTTCTGACTGTCAGAGAACTCCTCAGGTTTGAGTAAGCGCACCTTACCCGCCTTGGCCTCTAAAATACCAGCCTCGACCAGCGTCTGGATCGCCGTGTTCTTGGCTTTGGAAAGCGTCTCGGCCTGCCCATATGGCCCATCCTCCATCGAGTATGTCTCGAACCAAGCAATCGCCCAACGCGTCTCCACATCGGACTCGCCCTCCAGCTCTGCCAGCACCTCATCAAGCGCACGATTAATCAGTTGCAACGCTGTCCGCACTCTGACGGGTGTGCCATCTGACTCCAGAACTTTGCTATAGCGCGAGTAGATGGCCATGCCAGGACCAATGCTAGCCTGTGCCAGATCTACCGGAGCGATACTACCATGCTGCATTTGCTTGAGTGCTTTAGGGAGTTCTGCTTTCAGCTCATTGATGAATTGGCGTCGCGAGGCGATGGGAGCATTCTCGGGACGTGGGCGGCAGACGAGGACAATGGAAGAGGCAAGAGCGTTAGTACCTATGCCAACACTGCGATTTGCCATTTCTGTGCGCATAGGCCAAGTTCCTGTGATGGCAAACCCTGAGCTGATTAAGCCTTCCAACATTGTCTCCCATCCCGTCGAAGCAGTAACCTTGGCATGGTTCCCATTTTTACTGCTATCATCTTCACCATTTATATCTTTTTCAGATTCTGCTTGTTTGAAGGCGTAATAGACAGTGAGAGGATAATCAGGGCTCTGAATAGCTCTCATACGCTCGAAAGTTTTCCTCAATCCAGTTTCAAAGAATTCTTGAGCTTCCTTTTTCCCTCCCTTAAAACGATAGGGGATTGCTACCAGTTCTTGTGCCTTGGGGACCAACATTGTGCTGAATAGGTTGGGGTAAATAGAACTGAGAGAACGGCGTAACCAGACATAGAAGAAATCTGAGAGGTCAGCATAACCAATGTTGTCATAATAGGGAGGGTCAGTGGAAATAAGCGGCTGTGTAACATCATTGACTATTGTAGCCGCATCACGCTGCGCTGTTTTACCTGGAGCGTTACAAGAAGCCATCTCTACAACTTCTGCTACCCAACTAATTGCGCCCATAAAATTTCCACTAGAAGTACTAAAAGGATTTGCCTCAGCAAAGTCCCAAGCCATTGCAATTGCTTGACGCGCAAATGTATTGCGCATCTTCTCTCCTACTGCATTCCACGAGCAAACAGAAGACCCATAGTCGGCACTCCTATCAACTGCAAGAGCTAAATACGTTACTACTGCATTGGTGTATTCAGCAATATTTACATTGGCTTTTGAATAGATATCGTGAGTGAACTCACTATTAGCACTTGCATCAGACAATACTTGTTCTTTAATATCTTGCAAGAGATCACTGAAGGTGGTCAGTGCTATCAGTTGACGGGCTGAAAATGCGTCACCCCAAGTATACATACCATACATAGGAAGCCGATCAACATCATGACATGGAGTCGTTACTAGTTCTTCTGGCTTCCAGCTCGATTGTTCTAAGTAAGCAATCTCTTCATGTTCAGAATCTGGAGATAAATATAGTCTTCCTTTATGCCCATCTGCAACAATGGCAAGTAGCATTACTTTCATTCTGCTTGCTTGGGCTTCCGATCGAACGTAATGAAGAGGTACAGATGTTTTACAAGCAATACACTTTGCTCCCTGCCTATTGACTGTACCACCCTGCAGCTCACTTTTCCCGTTGGCTATTGCAAAATGAATAGTAGGGGGTGTTGTTGTGTGATCTACTTGAGGTTCAACCCATGCTTCCTTGTCTTTTTTCTTTGAAAGCTCAAATGAACGCACCAAAGGCATTTGCGCACCACAAGCAGGATTAGGACAGGTTACCGTCCTTGCCCAGAGCCAAGCAATCACTGTAGCCTCACCACTACCATACTCCTTAGGAAGAGTTACCTTCGGATACAGGTGCCCAATACGCCGTTCTGCCTCGTTGCGCATCCATTTGCCATAGTAGCGCACATCATCGGCGAGCCCTCGTGCACCGTGCCAGTCTCCATCGACCAATGTCTTTCTTGCTTCTGGATTAACTGGAGGCTGTCCAGCGAACTTTGGCGGGATTTCGATCAGGGCCTTATTAATGAGCACGGCCACTGGATTGAGATCACTAGCATGTGCTTCCAGTCCCAAGCGTTGAGCTTCTAGAGGAATGGAGCCACCTCCAGCAAAAGGATCGAGGACTGGAGGAGGATTGCCATCGGTGGATTTGAGGATCTCGGCTCGTATCTCACTCAAGAGCTTTTCATCATTGGAGTTCTCCCACATCACCAAGCGCCTGATCAAGTCGAATAACCGTTCCCGCTCTGCTTCTTGCTCCTCTTCTGTGGGGAACAAATCTTTATGCTCAGAGGGATCATCGACGAGCGAGGCGAAAAGCACAGCGCGGCAGGCGGCCAGTGGACGACGTGCCCACCAGAGGTGCAGGGTGGAGGGATGCCCGTGGCGAATGGATTTTTCGCGGGCAGAGGCGATATTAATAGCATCGAGAGGTAGGGCGACCTCGATCAGTTTTTTTCGATAGCTCATGGTGTGCGACAACTCCTTTGTCTACTGCGATCTCCTGGTGGCTGAAGCAGGGGCTTTTCAGGCAATGCATCAAAGAGTTGATTTTTGGATGTACTAAGTGCATAACCATAAATAACTCCGACATATGACCATCAATATCCAGGGAGATACGTTTCACCCGGCCTGGAACTACACGATTCGGCTGCGAGCATAAACGTCGGAGTTATTTATGGTCGTCGACTAATGTATGCTTTGTCATCCCCCAAGTCTTGACACGATGATGTGGTGCCATGGGACAGGATAGCGGATGAGTCGGTGCATGTCAAGCAATCTGTCGATGATTCATCTGAAGCCAGATTGCGCGGGAGTATATATTCCTGTTTTGAGTACATGGTGGACTAGCTACACTCACAGCCCATCATACGCACCGTGCCGCGAAGCGATAGGCACAAGTGCGCACTTATTGCCTCCATTTCGAACGGAACCAGTGAAGCCTCTTCTTACTCGTAAGCGTGTGTTAGAGTGTGTGTTTCTTTGACCAACACTGTAAGACTTCTAACGGCTAACCAGGAGGTTGGTCTATGCAAACGGCGAACACAGATCAGTATTTTAGAGAAGCATCTTCGCATGAGCGTCCTCAAGATCATAGGCAGGGGTGTCGAGGTACAAGGATGTTTCTCTTGTGGTTGCATTCTCCCTGGTGTGGATATCCTTGCAGTCTTCTTCTAGTTGGTGCTCTCCTTCTTCTAGAGAAGATCGACCAATATTTTCCAGAAGCACAGCTTTTCGTCGGTGCTCCTTTTGCTCTTGTATCTGTTCTGGTTGGTCTCATCTGGGGAGTGGGTCCTGCTTTGTTCTCTATTGTAGTTGGATTGATTGCCATCGTCGAATTTATCTCACCCGGCATCTTTACCCTTAACATTGAGAGGGATATCCTCGTAGATGGACCTTTTGTCGCTTTGCAACTTGTCGCTGTTATGACGGCGTTTAGGTTTGAGTCTTCGCGACGGCGTCTTCTTGCGGCTAAGCGAGAGGTACAGGTGTATGCGCAGGAGCTAGAGGCAACTAATCAAGCACTTGTGCAGGCTAATAGACTCAAGGATCATTTTATTACACATGCATCACATGAATTAAGAACTCCACTTACAACGATACAAGGGCAAGCGCAACTTGCCTTACGTCGTTTAAATAAGCCACAAGAAACAGCTATTGAGCCACATTCATTGCAGAAGCATTTTGAAAGTATTGTGAAAAAAGCATCTTATATGAAAGTGTTAATTGAGGATTTAAAGGATTTGAGTGGCTTACGTTCAGAAACCATGCCATTGCACCTCACTGCCTGTGATTTTAAGAACATCTGCTATGAAGCTATTGAGGATCAACGTGAGTTTGTGGGTCGTGCTTTTGAGTTACAATTTCCTTACGACCCTGTTGTGATCCAAGCTGATTATGGCAGACTCTTTCAGGTCGTTACCAACTTGGTCAATAATGCTGTGAAATACTCACCGGAAAACAGTACAATCCATATTAGTATGTATCAAGAGGACGCTCAGGTGATTCTACAGGTTCACAACGATAGTCCGGTCATTTCCCCAGAGCAACAAGAACGTCTTTTCGAGCCATTTTATCGTACTTCTTATGCTGAATACTCATCCACATCGGGATGGGGTTTAGGTCTAGCAATTTGCAAAGAAATTGTCGAGCGACATAGTGGGCGCATCTGGGTGCGATCATCTCAAGAGAAAGGGACTGCATTTTTTGTGGCACTCCCGATATCCTAATGCCCTCACTCTTTACAAACTTTTTACAGCTTTTTACATATTTTTTGATTAAAGTGGGGTACCCTATGTACATGCGCGTGCGAAAAATGGTACTTTGGTGATACTAGGCTGCGTCAGGATAAGATACGATGTTATTGTTCTCTGTAGTGTGTTCGTTTCAAGGAAGATTAGTCGCGCAATGCAAATAGAAGATTGGCAAGCATTGTGCCGAACAAAACGGAAGAGATTATACTATGTTGAGAGGTCGATATCCTTATGGAGGAAATCAGATAATATTGATACGCCAATCTCCTATTTGGCCTTTGGTGCACCTGATTAGTACAGCGCTATGGATGGCTGTATTCATAGTACTGGTCTGTGCACTGATAAGTTGGCTCTATAGGAAAAAGATGCGTATATTCCATGGGCACGGTTATGGTTGCTGCCATGGCCATGGGCACCGTCATGGTCACGGTCGCGGTCGTGATTATGGTCGCGGCCACGGTCACGATTGCGGTCATGGTCATGATCGTTGCCACGGTCATGGTCACGGCGATCCCACTTCTCCACCAAGCCATCTAGATGCCTTAGAGATCCTTCGCCAACGCTATGCTCGTGGTGAGATTGATGATGTAACGTTCCAACACATGCGCGAGCGACTTGGTGTATCAACTGAACCAGAACAACCGCCAAACGACTAGTGGGTTGTCACCCATGAGGTCACAAAGGCTCTCGCATCTTACAAATTTTTTACAGGTTTTTGCTTATCCTTTGATTAAAGTGGGATACTCTCTATACAGATGCGAGCAAGATGTAGTGTATTGGTGATGTGAGTCACTTGAAGATGCGCAGGTAGAACCACATTACCGATACTTTGTTGACTTAGGCTTTTTCCTTGGGAATGCCCATAGGAATATTTGTAAGCATTATGCTTACAAATCGAAGGAGATCATATTATGTGGAGACATAGACATCCTCCTTATGGAGGAGGACACTTCTATGGAAGAGGTCATTTCTATGGAAGAGGTCACTTCATGGGGGGACCGCAAAATTCTCTTGGACCTTCGATTCCCTTGCTTATTACCGCACTCTGGGTTGCTCTTTTCCTTCTACTGGTTTGTGCACTCTTGATCTGGTTCAGTCGGAAAAAGATGCCGAAGTTTGCCTATTATCCTGCTCCTCCATCAAGCCAGTCTAGCGCCTTAGACATCCTGCGTCAACGCTATGCGTGTGGCGAAATCGATGATGTAACGTTCCAGAACATGCGCGAACGACTTGAAGCATTAGATGCACGGGAACGGCCGCCCAATGATTAATGGGCGGTCATCCATAAAAGTCTCAAGTTATCTGTGTTATGGTTGGTTCTGCTCAATAGGTATGTGTGGTGGTACTAGCAGATAGCTAAGTAGCAGACCGACGATACCAGCCATCACACATGACCCAAGCCAGAAATCGATGGTCCATGTGATGCCATCCATCATCATCAACTCGATAAAATAGCCGAGGTACAATACCATTGGGATGAGAAAGGCAAACAGGCGCAAGATATCCCGGCGTTCAGGCGATGGCTTTAGGAACTTGATTAACAGGTCTGCCACCAGACCTGCGACAAATGCAGCCGGAAGTAGTCGGTATTGATCGCTGAAGACGCATACCATAGCGCTATTGACGGTTAAAATCAGCGTCAGTGCTCCAAATGGTAGTTGCCAGCGTTTGACCAGTAGCAATAAAAAGCCCATCATTAGCCCTGATTGTAGCAGAATACCGGCAATTCCAAGCGTGTTTTGAGCATCAGTACTGGCTTGTGTTACCAGTTTGACATGCACGAAGGGATGGGCATATTCAGTGAAGAATGTGAAAAACGAATAGGTAGCGAGAAGCGACAGAA
>DASYAN010000001.1:0-3690 GCA_036501345.1 Ktedonobacteraceae bacterium | reverse complement strand
CAAAGACGTGCACAGATTCTCGAGAGCGACCTTGAGAAGCTTCAACAAGAGCATGGTTTTCGGGGTGATGAACTCCATCAGGTCTCTCGTGAGCGTGATGCCTTTCGAGCAAAGGTCGATCAACTTACCAAAGAAAAAAGTGTTTTGCAAGCAACTCTTGATCAAGCTGGCAAGGAAAAAGCCTCTCTCGTTGCTCAACTTGAACGTCTTCGTAATCCTCAAAACGCATCGTGAAAGAGTGCACACCTTGAACCTTTATTACATCGCTGTGTGGGAATGTATATAACATGAGTAAACTGAAAAAGTCAATTGCTTATGCAATAGGAAGGGCATGAATTGCGTGCGGAGCGCTATCTACGCCAGCAAAAGTTGGGCGAAGGGCAGATGAGTGTTGTCTGGTTAGCATTAGATACCTCTACCCAAAATCTGGTTGCCTTGAAAATAATGACCACAATTACAGAGGATGATCGACGTAATCAGAAAGCCAAGGAGCGTTTCCAGCGTGAAATAGATATCGCCTGTCGTTTGCAACATCCACATATCTTGCCAATCCTTGACTATGGGTCTATGCAGTATGAGAATCGCTACGTGCCCTATCTTGTCTCTCCCTACGTACCTACAGGCTCGCTCGCCTCGCTTATCCAAAGGCGATCTCCCTGGCTACATTGGTCACTTTTGCAAACGGCTGATGTGATTATGCAGGCCGCTGATAGCTTATGGTACCTTCATTCGCAAAATCCTCCAATTGTCCATGAAGATGTCAAACTAGGTAATTTCCTGTATGATCTGGTAGAACATTCAGAGCGCGTAGCCTACCTCTACCTATGCGATTTTGGTATATCGCGCTGGATGCAGGACACTCCTACGATGGCAAGTGAGCTACTGGGTACCTTTCAGTTTATGGCTCCTGAGCAATTTGACCGCGAAGTCAATTGTGCTTCTGACCAATATGCGCTTGCCGTTATGACCTGTTACTTGCTTACTGGCAAGTTGCCGATCCAAGCGCCAACCCATGATGCATATCCTGAAGCACACTTGCGTCAGAAGCCTTTTGCTCCCAGTCTATTGAATCCTGATCGTATCCAATCTGCTGCTGTAGACGAGATTGTGTTGCAAGCCTTGGAGAAACGCCCTGAGAAACGCTTCCCGTCGATTATTGAGTTCGCTCGGGTATTGAATCAAGCTATCACGCACTATGTGCAAGAACAGACAGCCACTCAGACTAGAGAGTATGATGTGTCTCGAGTCAGCACAAAATATGTTAATGAAAGCAGAGTATTATCACCAATGTCTTCTTTACCATTTCAGCCAGATATCTCTATTGCTCTTGATCCACCAGAAGCGGATGAGCGGCGTATTCTCGATGAGCCACTTCCTCTGAAACCAGTGAAAGTAGCCATGTCCTCTATCAAAAGTGAAGAAATGCTTTTTACTCCGCTCAGCTTAAAGGAGCCTGTGAAGTTCTTTCTGCCTGCTCGTCCCAAAATGCTAGCTTGGTCTTGCGATGGTCGTAGAGTAGCCTGTGTATTATATGGACATATCCCACTATTTATGGGACGAGATGGAAATATGCAAGAAATCCGCACGGCCCATGCATCGCAAGCAACAAATTTATGTTGGTCCCCGGATCAACGAACACTGGCAATCGCTGCTCAGGGTGAGATACGTTTCTGGGATACTGCGACGCAATCAGAGTTACCACTGGTTTTGCGCTTCAATGTGCGTACGATCGATGGGCTGGATTGGTCTATCAATGAACAGCTCGCTGTATGGGTAGAAGACCAGATCTTGGTATATACATTATCTCGTGCACAAATGGCAAGTCTGCAGCCATCTGTATCTCGGCAGATTGCCACTAATGGATTGCGTTGTGGCAATGTGGGCGTGTTGCGCTGGTCTCCCGATGGATCAGCGCTTGTGGCTGGTGCAAGTAATGGGAGCGTTGTGTGCTGGTATTCCTCCGATCGACAAGATAGCACGTGGCAGGTTGCTGCAGCGGGGCAGAAAGTGACAGCCCTGGCTTGGTCTCCCGATGGCTCGCTTCTTGCTGTGGCATTTAGAAATAACCGTGTAGTAGGCTGGGATCACCGCTCTCAACAGGAAGTGCTGGTCTGGAAAAATTTGCCTGCTATGCCTCGCATGCTCAGTATTTCTACAGGAATGCGCATTGTCATCGCATCCGGTGAGCATCGTTTACTATTGGGTACTCCAGGAGATCCTTTCCCTTTAAGTGTATTACCAGGGCAACAGCTTGCCGTCTGGTCCCCACTGCAACCGGAGCTGGTTGCATTAGATGAGCACAAAGAGCACGTACTTGCTCTCTGGCGAGAATAGGAGAATATTTCTTCAATAGTAATATCGTCAAATGCTACTGAGCGACATCTATCTGTATCCTGGCGTTCTCTTTTTCCGTGTACCAATGTGTAATATCCAAAGCATAGCGGAAAGTGCTCACCAGCGTATTGGTGATAGTTAGGGGAGCGAGCATGAGTCATCAGAAAAAAAGCATGAGCGATGTGAAGTTATTGAATGAGAAAATCAAAGATGTTCGCATTGCTATGTTAACCACAATAGAGTCAGATGGTACATTGCGTAGTCGTCCAATGGTAACGCAGGATACGGAGTTTGATGGTGACCTCTGGTTCTTTACCCAGGCGAGTGCACCTAAAGTTGAGGACGTGCAACAGCACCAACAGGTCAATGTTAGTTATGTGAAGCCGAGTGAGGATCTGTTTGTCTCGGTTTCTGGTACTGCCCAACTGGTACTTGACCGTAAAGAGATCAAGAAGCGGTGGAAGCCTCATTATAAAACCTGGTTTCCCAATGGTGAGGATGATCCCGATCTTGCCTTGCTAAAAGTGACCGTTACGCGTGCTGAATACTGGAATATGCCGTCGGGGGGTGTATTATCCTCCCTATTCAAAGGCCATGCTCCTAAATCAGAAGAGGCGGATGGGGTCGATGTAAAACTGAACATCAGGCACTAGTCTAATCTTGTCTCTCCTCCACGCTCTGGTTTGCTAGGAAGGAATGCAGCGATAGAGGCTGAAAACCAAAATCCCGCTCAATACTGTCGAGGTCGGTAGTATTGTCGAAGGAGAAGAGAGTCATGGCGGCCTTTGTCAAAGGTGGTTTTGGAAGGAGGGCTTCCATGCTTCTATGGCGGCTGCCCCTATGCCAACCAGAGAGTGAGGAGCATAGATTGTGACGACTCTCTATCCCCTAGAAGGGGATGAGCTTCTGAGTCACTTCACAGGTTTGGCCTGTTTCCGAAGAAACCTGCTCATGTAGCAGTGGTTGATCCGGTGACTGACTCAGACAACAGATGTCCGAAGACATCAGGGGCGCGTCTGCCCTACTACTACGCCGAGACAAGCTAGGGCGTAGATACGTAACGGAACGAGGAAACATTACCTGCTCGCTAAAAGCCAATTTGTGCATATTCACCGATCCAACGTGGTAAATGACCTGAAATTGCCACGGTTTTTGCCCTCAATCTGACACACTTGCCCTCAATTCTGCACATTGGGACAAAGTTTCCAGGGAAAACCGCTTCCCATCTGGTATACTATTCTTGGATATTGTAAATACTATCAACACCACGTGCGATGGACTGACTGTTGAAACACGTCATGTACCGCTTTGCGAGAGGTAGGGAGACCGATGGTTGCCCCGGCAGTCGAAGGCATC